>JBAYPJ010000014.1:0-56224 GCA_041677785.1 Novosphingobium sp.
AGCGCGAATCGTTCGATCCGGGACAACCCGGCGAAGGCGAACTGCTGGTGCGCAACGAGGCGATCGGCCTCAACTTCATCGACACCTACTTCCACACCGGCCTCTACGACGCACCGCTGCCGATCGCGCTGGGCTCGGAAAGCGCCGGCACGGTGGTGGCGGTCGGGCCCGGCGTGACCGGCTTCGCCCCGGGCGACCGGGTGGGCTCGGTGAGCGCGCCGGGCGCCTATGCCACGCACCGCCTGATCCCGGCGGACCGCACGGTGCGCCTCCCGGACGGCATCTCGAGCGAGGATGCCGCGGCGACCATGCTCAAGGGCTTCACCGCCTGCTATCTCGCCGAGGACACGGTCGCGCTCGCGCCCGGGCAGACGGCGCTGGTCCATTCGGCGGCGGGCGGCGTCGGCTCGATCCTCGTCCCCTGGCTGCGCGACAAGGGCGTCGTCGTCATCGCCCACGCCGGCACGCCGGAGAAAGCGGGGCGCGTGGACGCCGACCACAGCCTCAGCGGCCCCTTCGCCACGCTGACCGACCAGGTCCGGACGATCACCGGCGGCGCAGGCGTCGATGTCGTCTACGACGGCGTGGGCAAGGATAGCTGGCCCGCCTCGCTCGCCTGCCTCCGGCGGCGCGGGCTGATGGTGAGCTACGGCAACGCCTCGGGCGCGGTGCCGCCGGTCGGCCTGCTCGACCTGATGCGCGGCGGCTCGCTCTACGTGACGCGGCCGACGCTGGCCGACTACATCGTCACGCCCGACGAACTCGCCCGCACCGCCGGCCAACTGTTCGAGCGGATGCGGCGCGGCGTGGTCAAGGCCGTGATCGGCCAGCGCTTCGCCCTCGCCGACGCCGCGCAAGCCCACCGCGCGCTCGAAGCGCGCCGCACGACCGGATCGACCGTACTGATTCCCTGACGCGCAGCCGCTTGCGGAACCCGTCGGGCCAGCGCCTCAGGCCGTCGGCAGCAGATGCTCGCGAGCGATCTTTTCCTGCCAGACGAGCGGCGCGAGCTTGTGGACGTTGCTGCCTTCGCTGTCGACCGCGACAGTCACCGGCATGTCCTCGACGGTGAACTCGTAGATCGCCTCCATGCCGAGATCGGCGAAGGCCACCACTTCGGCCTTCTTGATCGCGCGGGCGACGAGGTAGGCCGCGCCGCCCACCGCCATCAGGTAGGCCGACTTGTGCCTGGCGATCGATTCGGTCGCCGCCGGGCCGCGCTCGGACTTGCCGACGCTGGCGAGCAGGCCGAGGTCGAGCATCATGTCGGAAAACTGGTCCATCCGCGTGGCCGTGGTCGGGCCGGCGGGGCCGACCACCTCGTCGCGCACGGGATCGACCGGGCCGACGTAGTAGATCACGCGCCCCTTGAAATCGACCGGCAGCGGCTCGCCCCCGCCTGCCTTCTGGGCGGCCAGCATGTCCTGGATGCGCTTGTGCGCCGCATCGCGCCCGGTGAGCATCCGGCCGTTGAGCAACAGCCGGTCGCCCTGGCGCCAGCCCCGCACTTCCTCGGCGGTCAGCGTGTCGAGGTTGACGCGCTTGGCCGCCTTGTCGGGGGTCCAGCTCACCTGCGGCCAGTCGTCGAGCCGGGGCGTCTCCAGGAAGCTCGGCCCCGAGCCGTCGAGCGTGAAGTGCGCGTGCCGCGTGGCCGCGCAGTTGGGGATCATGGCCACGGGCTTGCCCGCGGCGTGGCAGGGCCAGTCGAGAATCTTGACGTCGAGGATGGTCGAAAGACCCCCCAGCCCCTGCGCGCCGATGCCGAGCGCGTTGACCTTGTCGAAGATCTCGATGCGCATCGCCTCGATGTCGTTCCGGGGCCCGCGCGCCTTGAGCTGGCCCATGTCGATCGGCTCCATCAGGCTCTGCTTGGCGAGCTTGACGCAATGCTCGGCGGTGCCGCCGATGCCGATGCCGAGCATGCCCGGCGGGCACCAGCCGGCGCCCATCTCGGGCAGGCAGGCGATCACCCAATCGACGATCGAATCCGACGGGTTCATCATCTTGAACTTGGACTTGTTCTCGCTGCCGCCGCCCTTGGCCGCGACGTCGACCGAAACCTTGCTGCCGGGCACCATGCTGACGCTGAGCACGCAGGGGGTGTTGTCGCGGGTGTTGCGGCGGGTGAAGGCGGGATCGGCAAGAACCGAGGCGCGCAGCTTGTTCTCCGGGTGCAGATAGGCGCGGCGCACGCCCTCGTCGACGACCTCCTGCAGCGAGCGGTTCGATTCGAGCCGGCAGTCCTGGCCCCATTCGACGAAGACGTTGACGATGCCGGTGTCCTGGCAAAGCGGCCGGTGGCCTTCGGCGCACATGCGGCTATTGGTCAGGATCTGCGCGATCGCATCCCGCGCGGCCGGACCCTGCTCCGCCTCGTAGGCCTCGCCCAGCGCGCGGATATAGTCCATCGGGTGGAAGTAACTGATGTACTGGAGCGCGTCGGCGACGCTCTCGATCAGATCTTCCTCGCGGATGGTCACCATCTCGGCCATGTACGTATCCCCATTGCTGCGGTCTTGCGGGCGGAAATCGCCGCCGCCATAAGCGCGCCGAAGCCGGCCGTCAAAGCGCTTGGCGAGCCTGCCGCCTTCGCCTAGAAGCGTGCCGCCGCGCTGTCCGGAGGCCGACGCCGGCCGCGCATGAGGGATTGCCTTTGATGACTTTGACCGAAAACCGGCCGTCCAACGCCTTTTCGGGCGCCGCATCCGAAGCGGCGCGCCGCGCGATGATCGACAGCCAGCTCCGCACCAGCGGCGTCAACGAGCCCTGGGTGCTCGCCGCCATGGCGCGGGTCCCGCGCGAGGACTTCGTACCCGAGGCGGCGCGCGCCGCCGCCTATATCGACCGTGCCGTGCCGCTGGGCGACGGCCGCTTCCTCGCCGCGCCGCTGGTCCACGGCCGCATGCTGGCCGAGGCCGCGCCCACGGCCGAGGACAAGGCGCTGCTGGTCGGCGACGGCAAGGGCTATCTCGCTACGCTGCTGCGCCCGCTGGTCGGCGCGCTCGACACGCTCGACCCGGCCGAGGCCGCGACGAAGAAACGGAAGAATTCCTATTCGCTGATCGTCGTCGACGGCGCGATCGAGGAACTGCCCGCGCAGCTCGCCGCGCAGCTCGCCGAAGGCGGCCGCATCGTCACCGGCCTGGTCCTGCGCGGCGTCACCCGCCTCGCGGCCGGACACAAGGCGGCGGGCGCGGTCGCGCTCCTGCCGCTCGCGGAGATCGGCATTCCCGTCCTTCCCGAGTTCGCCGCGCCGAAACGCTGGAGCTTCTGAGCGTGCACCGGGCCGGCCCGCGCCTCCGGCTGCTCGCCGGGGCTGCCCTGCTGGCGGTCGCCGCCGCGGGTCCGGCCCCGGCCGAGGACCTGCGCGAGGCGCTGGTCGCGGCCTACAACACCAACCCCACGCTCCAGGCCGCGCGCGCCAACCAGCGCGCCACCGACGAGAACGTGCCGATCGAGAAAGCCCGCGGGCGCCCGTCGGCCGGGGCCGAGGGAGCCTACAGCGAGTTCGTGCGCAAGAGCGCCAACAACTTCACCAGCCCCGACCGCGCGCTCAGCGCCCAGGTCTCGCTGGCGGTACCGCTCTATTCGGGCGGCGCGGTGCGCAATTCGGTGAAGGCGGCCGAGACGCGGGTGGAAGCCGGCCAGGCGGACCTGCGCGGCACCGAGAGCGCGGTGTTCAGCCAGGTCGTCGGCGCCTATATGGACGTGATCCTGACCGAGGCGGTGGTCGGCCTCAACCGCAACAACGTCGAGGTGCTCGAGGTCAACCTGCAGGCCACCGGCGACCGTTTCGAGATCGGCGACCTCACCCGCACCGACGTCGCCCAATCGCAGGCGCGGCTGGCGCTGGCGCGCGGCGACACACGCGCCGCCGAGGCCAACCTCGCCAACGCGCGCGAACGCTACATCGCGCTCGTCGGCCGTGCCCCGGGCCCGCTCGAGCCGCCGCCGCCGCTGCCCGGCCTGCCGGCCAGCCCCGACGAGGCGGTGGCGATCGCGCTGGACGCCAATCCCGACCTTCTCGCCGCGCGGGAGCGGCGCAAGGCGGCCCGCTATGACGTCAAGGTGGCCGGCGCCAGCCGCCTGCCGTCGCTGCAGGCCTTCGGCCAGGGCGCCTACAACGACTATTTCGGCACGCTGGGCGGCAGCAGCGGCAGTTCCGCCTTCACGCAAAATGAGACGACCGCGCAAGTCGGCGTGCGTGCCAGCATCCCGATCTTCCAGGGCGGCCTGCCCGCCGCCTACCGCCGCCAGGCGCAGGCGCGCGAGGGCGCGGCGATGGAGAACGAGATCGCCGCCGAGCGCGAGGTGATCGCGCAGGTCCGCTCGGCCTATTCCTCGTGGCGCGCGGCGAACGAGATCATCGACTCCACCCAGTCCGCGGTCGACGCCGCCGCGCTCAGCCTGGAAGGCGTGCGCGCCGAGAACAGCGTCGGCAACCGCACTATCCTCGAAATCCTCAATGCCGAGCAGGAATTGCTGCAGGCGCGCGTCCGGCTCATCACCGCGCGGCGCAACGCCTATGTCGCCGGCTTCACGCTGCTGGCCGCGATGGGCAAGGCCGAGGCGCAGGACCTGGGGCTCGATGGCCGCCCGCTCTACGACCCGGAAATCAACTATGGGCGCGTGCGGGGCAAGTGGTTCGACTGGGACGACGATCCCGCGCCGAAGCCACATGCAAGCCGCACCGTTGACACGCCGGCCCAGGACGGCGAGGTTCGCGGGACTGAACCGCATGCGATTCAGTCGAACAATACCGATGCGCCAGGGGGGTAGAACGCGCGATGCGCAATGCCGGTGAACCGACGGTCGAGGAGATCCTCGAATCGATCAAGAAGGTGATCGCGCGCGACAATCGCGCCGGCGCCGTCGAACAGCGCCGCCAGCGCGAGACGCAGGGCCTCGTCGCCACTGCCCTGCCCGAGGCCGAAGTCGAGGAAGAGGTCGATGACGCCGACGACGTGCTCGACCTCGCCGCAGAAGGACATCTGGCCATGACCGAGGATGACGGCGACGAAGACCACGGCGAAGATGGCGGCAACGAACAGATTCCGCTGGTGACGGAAACCGCGCGCGTATCGATGCACGAATCGCTCGCCGCGCTCGCGGTGCTGGCCGAGCCCGGCGTCTCGCCGCAGATCGTCCGTTCGGGCGAAACCTCGCTCGAAGGCCTGACGCGCGACCTGCTGCGCCCCGCGCTGGCGGAATGGCTCGACAAGAACCTGCCGCCGATGGTCGAGCGCATGGTCGCGGCCGAGATCGCCCGCATCGTCGGCAAGAAGGGCTGAGCGGCCACCCGTCCTATGCCCACGCCCCATCCGGCGCTGCTCGATCCGGCGCGTTACCCTTTCCGCTGCAACATCGAAACGCGCTTCGCCGACATCGACGTCAACCAGCACATCAACAACGTCTCGCTGATCGGCCTGCTCGAGGAAGCGCGCGTGCGCTTTCACCGGGCCAGCGGCTTTCATGCGGCGATGACCGGCATCACCGCGATGGTCGCGAGCCTGACGGTCGAGTTCCTGGCCGAGAGCCGCTTTCCCTCGCCGCTCGACATGCATGTCGCGCCGTCGCGGCTGGGCAACACCAGCTACACGCTGAACCAGCTCGTCGTTCAGGACGGCCACGTCGCCGCCTATGCCGAGGCGGTGATGGTCTGCGTCGGCCCGGACGGCCCGGTGCCCCTGCCCGCCCTGTTCCGCGAGAACGCCCCGGCCTGGATGCTGAAGGCGTGAGCGGCGCGGCGGATGCCGCGAATCCCGCGGCCGTCGCCCAGGCGGAACGCGCGCTCGACATCCTCGGCGGCTTCGCCACGCGGCGCCACATCCTGATCTGCGCCGACGCGGAAAAGGCCAAGTGCTGCGCGCGGGAGACCGGAAGCGCCGCCTGGGCCTTCCTCAAGCGCCGGCTGAACGAGCTGGGGCTCGGCGGCGGAGCCGGCGTGCTGCGCAGCAAGGTGTCCTGCCTGCGCGTCTGCATGGCCGGTCCGGTCGCCGTCGTCTATCCCGACGGCGTCTGGTACCACGGCTGCACGCCCGAGGTGCTGGAGCGGATCATCCAGGAACACGTGATCGGCGGCGTGCCGGTCGAGGACTTCCGGCTCAATCCGCCCAGGGATTAGCGTCGTCATCCTCCAGCGGGTCGACGATCGCGTCGTCATGGCCGGTGCCGTGCGAGAGGAACACCAACCCCATCAATGCCGAAGCCAGCAGCATCGTGAAACCGATACCGAGCGCCACGGCAATATAGAAATGGGCCGAGACGAGGCCGTTCTTGCGATAGAGCAGCACCACGGCGCACACGACCATGGCGATCGTCAGGCCGAGCATCAGCCACATCAGCCGTCGGAACCGCGCCCAGGCGTAGGCGGCGGTGGCGGGATCATCGAGGGGCGAGCGCGGAATCATCGGTACCGCCTTGCGCCCTTGCCACCCGGCCCGCAAGCGGCGGCGCGACGAACTGGCGCAATTGCCGGCGCTATGGCATAGTGTCAGCCCGCGATCGAGGAGCGCCGCCATGACCATCGCCCGCCTGATCGAAGGCCGCAGCGCCGCCGCCGTCGTCACCTGCGACGCCGGGGTTTCGGTGCGCGAGGCCGTCGCGCTGCTGGCGGAACGCCGGATCGGCGCGATGCCGGTGCTCGACCGGGGCAGGATCGTCGGCATCTTTTCCGAACGCGACGTGATCTACAAGCTCCACGCTCAGGGCCCCGGCGTGCTCGACAACCGGCTTCGCGACGTCATGACGAGCCCCGCCGTCACGGTCGAGCCCGGGGCTTCGGTGCTCGCGGCGCTGTCGCTGATGACCCGGCGGCGCATCCGCCACCTGCCGGTCGTGGAGGGCGGCGCGATGGTCGGCATCGTCTCGATCGGCGACCTCGTCAAATACCGCATCGAGCACATCGAATCCGAAGCCGAAGCTCTCAGGATCTACATCCAGACGGCATGAAACCGGCAGCGAAAAGGCAGTCATGATCGTCAAAGCCCCCTGGCTGGCCGCCGTCGCAACGGCCCTCGCAGCGATGTCCACGTCCCCCGCTATCGCCCAGGAGACGCCGGACGCCGCCGTGCCGGCGCTCGATCCGGGCATCCGCAAGATGATCGAAGCGGCGCTTGCCGGCGGCGACGAGACGACGATCCGCAGCGTGCTGGCCGTCGCGCGCAAGGCTGCGCCCGAAGCGCGGGACGAGATCGACCGGCAGGAGCAGTCCTGGCAGGCGCAGATCGCCGCCCAGGCCGCCGCCCGAGCCACCGAGGCCACCCAGGCCGTCCAGACGGGCACCGAACGCACGGCAAAGCTGCAGGCCGCCAGCCTGTTCGACAACTGGAAGGGCGAGGTAGAGGTCGGCGCCTCGCGGGCGACCGGCAATACGTCCAGCTCCGGCCTGGTCGGCTCGATCGAACTCAAGCGCAAAGGCGTCGAATGGACGCACCGGCTTTCGGCGCGCGCCGACGTGCAGAGCACCAATGACACCACCACCACCGAACGGGTGATCGCCGCCTGGCAGCCCGGCTATCGCTTTCGCAAGACGCTCTACGCCTATGGCCTCGTCCAGTACGAGCACGACCCCTTCGCCGGCTACGACAACCGCTACACGCTGGGCGGCGGGCTGGGCTGGAATGCGCTCGACAGCGGCGGACTGAAGCTGGAGCTGGAAGGCGGGCCGGCGCTGCGGTGGGTGGACGAGACCGACATCGGCCCGCGCTCACGCCTCGCCGGGCGCGGCTCGCTCAACCTGAAATGGCGGGTGACGCCGACGCTCAGCCTGACGCAGCGCACGGCCGTCTATATCGAAGGCAGCGACGGCAACGTCGTCGCCGATACGGCGCTGGACACCAAGCTGATCGGCAACCTCAAGGCGCGCTTCTCGTACAACCTCCAGTACGAGCGCAACCCGCCAGCCGGCGCCGCCCCGCTCAACACGCAGAGCCGCGCCACTTTCGTCTACAGCTTCTGAACAGGCATGCGAGAGAAGCGGGGCCCGGCTTGCCCGGCGGGGTCCGAAGCTCTACATCGGCGCGCATGGATGCATCTTCGCTCACGCTGAGTCCCGCGGCCGCCGCGCGCGTCGCGGCGATCGCCACCCGGCAGGGCAAGCCCGCGATCCTGCGGCTCTCGGTCGAGGGCGGCGGCTGCTCGGGCTTCCAGTACCAGTTCGACCTGACCGAGACGCCAGCGGCGGACGACCTCGTCTCCGAGACCGACGGCGTGCGGCTGGTGGTCGATCCGGTGAGCCTCGATCTCGTCGCCGGCTGCACCGTCGATTTCGTCGAATCGCTGGGCGGCGCCGCCTTCCGCGTGGAGAACCCCAACGCGACCGCAGGGTGCGGCTGCGGCTCGAGCTTCTCCGTGTGATGTTCCTTGCCAGCCTCCCGGCTGGGAGGCCGGCCTTGCCGGACCCGGTCAACGCATGATCAAAGTCGCGTCGTTCAACATCAACGGGGTGAAAGCGCGATTGCCGCGCCTGCTCGAATGGCTGCAGGAAACGCGGCCTTCGGTCGCCTGCCTGCAGGAGATCAAGAGCCAGGACGAAGGCTTCCCGATCAAGGACATCGAGGCGATCGGCTACAAGGGCATCTGGCACGGCCAGAAGGGCTTCAACGGCGTCGCCATCCTCGCCGACGGGGTCGAGCCGGTTGAAGTGCGGCGCGGCCTCGACGGCGATCCCACCGACGAGCATTCGCGCTATATCGAGGCCGACGTGTTCGGCCTGCGCGTAGCCTGCATCTACCTGCCCAACGGCAATCCGCGGCCCGGCCCCAAGTTCGAATACAAGCTGCACTGGATGGAGCGGCTGCGCGACCGGATGCGCGCGATCAGCGCCGAGGAAGTGCCGGCGATCGTCACCGGCGATTTCAACGTCATCCCCGAGGACAAGGACGTCTGGTCGCCGCAGGCGATGGCCATGGACGCGCTGATGCAGCCTGAATCGCGCGACGCCTATGCGCGGCTGCTGGGCGACGGCTGGACCGACGCGATCGACCTGCACAATCCCCGCGGCGGCGTCTGGACCTTCTGGGACTACCAGGCCGGCGCCTGGCAGCGCGACCACGGCTTCCGCATCGACCATGCGCTGCTCTCGCCCGAGGTCGCCGACCGGCTGGTCGCGGCAGGCGTCGACAAGGCGCATCGCGGCCGCGAGAGGGCCAGCGACCACGCCCCCATCTGGGTGCAAGTCCGCAACGCCGGTTGACGGCGCTGGACCAGGCCCCTGCACACGCGCAAGCCGCGCGCAGGGGCCGGCCTCAGCCGGTCAATGCATGCTTCGCGAAGGCGTGAAGTCCCCGCCGCAGCGGGGGCGAGCCTTCACATGCCTCAACGATAGAAGATGTGATTGCCGATCCGCGCGATGCGGGCGGCGCGCCAGTTGGGAGAGACGTGGGTGGCGTGGAAGAACAGCGCGCCCTCGGCCTCGCTGCGCCAGCTTCCGGTGTCGGCGATGCGGGCAATGGCAATGGCCTCGCGCCAGTCCTGCGATCCCGTGTTGATCGCCGGCATGGACCGGCCACGAACGAACGAGAACTGCGAGCGCTGGTAGACGACGCCGCAGTAGCTGTCGGGGAAGCGGCCAGACCTGGCGCGGTTGACGACGACGCGGCCGACGGCAAGCTGACCCGACAGGGATTCGCTCCGGGCTTCGAAATAGATGGCGCCGGCAAGGCAGCGCATGTCCGACGAAAGCGTCTCGGGCGGGTCGAACGCGGCCACGAGCTGGGCAAGCGAACTTGCGGTGGGGGTGTCAGCCTCGTCAGAGGCGGTCCCGTCTTCCGGGGCCGGCGATGGCACGTCGCTCGGCAGCGGCTGGACGACGGGCTGGGAAACTATCTGCACGGGTTCCGATATGGCCGGCTCGAACGGCTTGTCCTGAGCGACGGCACCTGAACCCTGGGCGCTGAACAGAGCAGTCATAAACGTCGCGACCACGGCAATGGTGCTGGCCGGAAACAACTTGGATCGCATTCTACCGTATTCGCGTGCGGTGGACACGCCCGACGCAGGAGGAACGAACACGCCGTTGCGGGCGTTTGACTGTTCGTGGGCGTCCTGCCGGCTGCCCCCCGTCTGCGTGCTTGCCGAAGCCGTCCTGGATACCGCTTCAGCCGCCTGCGCATTGGTGAGGCGCCGCCATGTTGCCCGTTCAGCCGCGAGTCAACTTGGCTGTTCGGTCAATCCGATGAGTCGTTCCGCTTCCGCGATATCCAGTTCTAATATCCAGAGGTCCCGGTCCTGATCGCCTCGGCGCGCGACATAGAGGTTAAATTCTTCTTTGTTTTCATTATCTTGCTTCTTGGCACAGTGCCATTTGCGCGATCCGTCGGGCTGCGGCATGCGCTCGTAAATCCGCGCATTTGTGCCATTTTCACACAGTACGAGCAAAATTGTCCCGGCCTCGCGTTCACCCTTCTGCAACACTGCGGCGAAGCCTCCCGCTGCCTGGGTGTGGCGAATCAGGGCCGCCGCCTCCACATGGGCGGGCAGTCGTTCCTCCACGTCAGGGCCGCCCCGTCACCGCCCGCGTCATCACCGCTGCGCCTCGGCATAGCCGGCAAGGCTCGCAAGCGGGATGCGCGAACGCTGGAAAGTGCCGGTGCCCCGGCCGACCTCCTCGCCATCGGCGTCGAGCAGCCGCGATTCGGCGACGAACACCCGGCGGCGACCGCTGATCCAGCGTCCCTCGGCCACCAGTTTGCCCGCGCGCACCGGCCGGGTGAACAGCAGGTTGAACGATGTCGTCAACAGGAAGCGGTCGGTCGCCAGGGTGTTGGCCGCATAGAAGGCGGCATCGTCGAGCATCTTGAAGTAGATGGTGCCGTGCGCCGCTCCGGCGGCATGATAGTGCCGCTCCTCGACGGCGAACTCGATACGTGCGTGCCCTTCGCCGAGGATTTCGAGCCGCGAAGGGAACATCTGGTTGACCGGCGCCGAGGCATAGAGGCCTTCGAGCGCGCGCCAGTGGAGCGCCGCGCCGGCGACCGCCGATCCGGCCTGCCCGTCGACGGTCTGTCTTTCAGGCGGCGTCGCGATCGATGACATTGCACAGCAGGCCGTAGATCGCTTCCGCATCGGTCGCCTCGACAAGCGCCGAACGCATGTCCTCGTCGCGCATCATCCGGGAGATCGCGGCGAGCGCATGGAGATGCATGGCGCCCGCATGCTCGGGCGAAAGCAGGCCGAAGACGATGTCCACCGGCTGGCCGTCGACCGCATCGAAGGCCACCGGTGCTTCCAGCCGAAGCAGCACGGCGACGGGCCGGGCGACGCCCGGAACACGGGCATGCGGAATGGCCACCCCGCGTCCGAACCCAGTGCTGCCCAGCCGTTCCCGTTCCTGGATCATGGCCAGCACCTCGCTCTTGTCCAGCGCGTAGACCTCGGCGAAGCGATCCGCCAGCAGGCCCAGGATGGCAGGCTTGCTATCGGCGCGAATGGTTCCGACGGCTTCGGGAAGAAGAGTGAAAAGAGCGGCCATTTCCTGTCAAACAATAGTTCCGCACTGCTTGCCAAACAATATACGAAGGCCCGCCCGGTCGCCCGGGCGAGGCCTTTTCGCGATCTGGATGCAAGCGCGTGTGCCAGCGTCAGGACGGTTCGACCCAGCCGATCGATCCGTCGCCGCGGCGGTAAACCATATTATGCCTGCCGGTGCCAGCGTTTTTGAACAGCAGGGCATTGGTGTTACGCAAGTCCAGCATCATCACCGCGTCCGAAACCGTGGCTTCCGGGACGTCCACCCGCGTCTCGGCGATCACCACCGGCGCATCGGTGCCGACTTCCTCCTGATCCTCGGCGGGCTCCTCGAAGATGACGTAGGCGGCATCCTCGGTCCGCTGGGCGTGGGCGTACTGTTCGTGCCGGCCGGTCAGCCGCCGCTTGTAGCGCCGAAGCTGCTTGTCGATCTTCGCGATCGCCTGGTCGAGCGCCGCATGTGCGTCCTGGGCGATGCCCGCACCCTTGAGCACGAGGCCCTGCATGACGTGCGTGACGATATCGCAGCGGAAAGCGCCGGCCGGGGCCCGGCCGAAAGTCACGGTCGAGGACAGGGCACGGCTGAAATACTTGTCGACCACCGAACGCAGACGATCGCTGGCATGAAGTTGCAGCGCTTCGCCCGTATTCAACTGATGACCGGATACGCGGATTTCCATGGTCGGGCCTCCTTGGGGCTAAGGGCTATGTGCTCCAGATAGGAGCGTTGAGAGTCTTGATGAATTCGGCATGCACCGCGAGTTCCTCCGGGCCCGCGACGTGGGGACGGGGAGCGCGAAACACCCGCTCCCTGGTGATCGTTACGACGGCGAATGCCTGCTCGCTTTGATTTGCGGCAAGTTCGAGGCCGATCTGCCGCCCGCCGCGCAGCTCGACATAGATCTGCGCGAGCAGTTCGGCGTCGAGCAGCGCGCCGTGCTTCGTGCGGTGGCTGCGGTCGATGCCGTAGCGCGTGCAGAGCGCGTCGAGCGAAAGCTTGGCGCCGGGATGGCGGACGCGCGCGATCGCGACGGTATCGATCATGCGCGTGCGGCAGACTTCATCGAGGCCGCACAGCGCCAACTCGGCATTGAGGAAGCCGAAGTCGAAGCCGGCGTTGTGGGCGACCAGCGGACAATCGCCGAGGAATTCCAGCAGTTCCGCCGCCCGTTCGGCGAAACGCGGCTTGTCGGACAGGAAAGCGTCGGACAACCCGTGCACCGCCTCGGCCTCGGCCGGCATCGACCGATCGGGATTGAAATAGGCATGAAACGTGCGGCCGGTGGTCACCTGGTTGACCATCTCGATGCAACCGATCTCCACCATCCGGTCGCCACGCTGCGGGTCCAGGCCGGTTGTCTCGGTATCGAAAATAATCTCTCGCATTTCTGGCAATATCGGCCGCCGCGCGCCACTAGGCAAGAGGGGCCGGCGCGCCGGGCACGGAAACCTGCGCTCACCCCCGCGCGGTCAGCGCGTGGACCAGCTTCTGCACCGCGTGGCGGGTCTCGGCCAGCGAAACGCCGGTATCGATCACGTAGTCGGCGCGCGCCCGTTTTTCCGCATCGGGCACCTGCAGCTTGAGGATCTGGGCGAACTTCTCCCCGGTCATGCCCGGCCGGGCCAGCACCCGCGCGCGCTGCGCCTCGGCGGGGGCCGAGACCACCACCACCGCGTCGACCTGTTCCCAGCCGCCTTTCTCGAACAGCAGCGGGATATCGAAGACGACGAGCGGCGCCTGCGCGTGTTCGGCAAGGAAAGCCCGGCGCATGGCCCCGACCGCGGGGTGGACGATCGCCTCCAGCCGCTTCAGCGCCTCGGCATCGCCGAAAACGGCGGCGCCAAGCTTCGCGCGGTCGACGCCCCGGGGGCCCGTCGTCCCGGGAAAGACAGCCTCGATCGCCGGCAGCAGCGCACCGCCGGGTCCCTGCAGCCGGTGCACCGCCGCGTCCGCATCGAATACCGGCACGTCCATGCCCTGGAACATCGCCGCGACGGCGGACTTGCCCATGCCGATCGAGCCGGTGAGGCCAAGGATGAAGGGAGTGGCCCGATCGGTCATGACGTCAGCAACGCGCGCAGTTCGGCGTCGAACTCGCGGGGAGGGGAAACGCCGAAAAACCTCTCGAAGGCGATGGCCGCCTGGCCGACGAGCATCGCAAGTCCATCGATCGTGCGCATTCCGCGCGAACGGGCTTGCGCCAGCAATGGCGTTTCCAATGGCGCGTACACGAGATCGTAGACGATCACCCCCGGCGACACTCTTTCCAGCGAAATATCGAGCGCAGGCATGCCCCGCATCCCCAGCGACGTGGTGTTCACCAGCAGGTCCTCACCCACGTTATGCGTGAACAGCAAGGGCGCCGATGGTATTTCGAGCGGCCCATGCGCAGTCGCCGGAGCGCCGAATTCGTCGGCCAGCGTTCGGGCCTTGCCAATGTCGCGGTTTAGGATGTCGATATGATAGCCGGCGTCCCACAGGGCGCACACCACCGCTCGCGCCGCTCCGCCCGCTCCGAGGACCACCGCCAACCCGCGCGATCCATCCGCATCGGCGGGGGGCAGAGGCAGGAGCGGTTCGAGGAAGCCGGCGGCATCGGTGTTGAAACCCGTCAGACTGCCGTCCGCCTCATGCACCACGGTATTGACCGCACCAATGCGAGCCGCGGATGGATCCACTCGGTCCAGAAGCGGCATCACGGCGCGCTTATGGGGAATCGTGACGTTGCAGCCGCGCCAGGCCGCGTCCTCGCGCCGCCGCGCGAGATAATCGGTGAGCCCCTCGGGAACGACGTGACAGGCGCGATAATCAGCCTCGATGCCGA
The DNA here is from genome assembly GCA_041677785.1 of Novosphingobium sp. Taxonomy (GTDB): domain Bacteria; phylum Pseudomonadota; class Alphaproteobacteria; order Sphingomonadales; family Sphingomonadaceae; genus Novosphingobium. The sequence continues at coordinate 14,295 of JBAYPJ010000014.1, forward strand.
GCTTCTCCAGCCAGAATCCGTGAATCCGCGGCGACTTGGAATGGGCGATGGGATCGCCGATCACTTCGGCGTAAGGCCGGGTCATGACGGCAGCTCCCCCAGCTCGCGCAACGCACCCAGCACCGGCAGCAAGGGCATGCCGAGCACGGTGAAGTGGTCACCCTCGATTGCCTCGAAAAGCTGGACGCCGCGCGCCTCGATGCGGAACACGCCGACGCAGCCTGCCACCGCCGGCCATTCGGCGTCGAGATAGGATTCGATGAAGGCGTCCGACATCTCGATCACGTGCAGTGACGCCATCGCGCCGTGCTGCCAGATGATTTCCCCCTCGCGCGCCAGCGCGGCGGCGCTGTGGAGATGCATGCGCCTGCCCGCAAAGAAGCGCAGATGCCGCGCGGCATCCTCGCGGCTGGCCGGCTTGTCGAAACGCCGGCCGGCGACCTCGACGAGCGAATCGCTGCCGAGCACCAGTTCGCCCCGCCGGTCGCGCGAGACGGCCAGCGCCTTGGCCCCGGCAAGTGCGAGCGCAACCGTGCCCGGCGGCGCGCCGACCAGTTCCCCTTCCAGCGTCCGCTCGTCGAGATGCGCGGGCGCCGCGACGAAATCGACGCCGGCGGCCGTCAGCATCGCCTTGCGCGAGGCGCTTTGCGAGGCGAGCACCAGGCTCATCGCGGGCTCCGTCGCATCGTCATATCGGCTTGGGTCCCTGCACCGTGTCGCTGGAGGTCTGACGCTCGTTCAGCAGGTTGATCACCGCCGCCGCCGTCTCTTCGATCGAGCGGCGGGTGACGTCGATCACCGGCCAGCCGTTGTCGGCAAACATGCGCCGCGCGTACTGCACCTCGCGGGCGACCTTCTCGGCATCGACATAGGCCGTCTCGGGTGCCTGATTCAGCGAGAGCAGCCGGTTGCGGCGCACCTGCACCAGCCGGTCGGGCGCCGTCGTCAGTCCGACCACAAGCGGACGGCGCAGGCCGAACAACGCCGGCGGCGGCGGGCTTTCGACGACCACGGGGATATTGGCGACCTTGTAGCCGCGGTTGGCGAGATAGATCGAAGTCGGCGTCTTGGACGAGCGCGAGACACCGGCAAGGACGATGTCGGCCTCCTCCCAGTCCTCCCAGGCAACGCCGTCGTCGTGCGCGATGGTGAACTGGATCGCTTCCACCCGCGCGAAATAGGCATCGTCCATCAGGTGCTGGCGGCCGGGCCTGCCTTTCGCCTCCTGCCCCAGCACGGCCTCCAGCGCGTCGTTCACCGCGTCGAGCGCAGCCACCGCCGGCAGTCCCAGCGCGCGGCAATGCTCCTCCAGCCGCGAGCGTGTCTCGCTGTTGACGAGGGTGAACAGCACGAGCCCCGGATTGTCCGCGATGTCGGTCATGATCCGGTCGAGATGCTGGCGCGAACGGACCATCGGCCAGAAATGGCGGACGATCTCGGTATCCTCGAACTGCGCGAGCGCCGCCTTGGCGATCATGTCCAGGGTCTCGCCGGTGGAATCCGACAGGAGGTGAAGGTGAAGCCGGTGCATGCTGCTCGATCGGGCCGGAGGATCGCTCGGGGGGGTGGGGATAAGCGCGAGCATAAACCACGGGGGAAACGGTCTGACAACTTCGGCACGAGATTCGCTCCCCGATTCCCTTCTTCGCCGCCCGCGACTGTGGACATGTGGAGCCCGCTTCCCACAGCCTGGGGATAGCAGGGATAAGCCGTGCTTGACGTGACTCCGCATCGGAGTCGGTCATGCCTGCCCCCTGTTCAGGACGGGACAAATCGGGCAAGGCTGGGCTGTTCCCGCTATCCACAGGCCCATAAACTTACAGAATTCTATTATAAATTCCTTGTTTTATTGGATTGGACCCAATCGAGATGCCCGGTCTCCTGCTCCGCACCCTGCGCGGTGAGAATTCCGCCGAGCGACCCGTCTGGCTCATGCGCCAGGCCGGACGCTACCTGCCCGAATATCGCGCCCTCAGGGCCGAGAAGGGCGGATTTCTCCCACTGGTCTACGATACCGACGCGGCGGCCGAGATCACGCTCCAACCGATCCGCCGCTTCGGTTTCGACGGCGCAATCCTGTTTTCCGACATCCTGATCGTGCCCTATGCCATGGGGCAAGACCTCGAATTCCTGGCGGGCGAGGGGCCGCGCCTCTCGCCGCGGCTGGTGGACGCCGCGCTCGCCGCGCTCCGCCCGGTGCCCGAACGGCTGGCACCGATCTACGAGACGGTCAGCAAGGTTCGCGCCGGGCTGGGCGCGGGGCGGACGCTGCTGGGCTTCGCCGGCAGCCCCTGGACCGTCGCGACCTACATGGTCGCGGGCGAGGGCAGCCGCGACCAGCACGTCACCCGCGCGCTGGCCTATCGCGACAGCCAGGCTTTCCAGGCGATCCTCGACGCGGTCGTCGCGGTGACGGTGGAATACCTTGCCGGCCAGATCGCCGCCGGGGCCGAGGCCGTGCAGCTTTTCGACAGCTGGGCGGGCAGTCTTGCCCCCGCCGAATTCGAGCGCTGGGTGATTGCGCCCAACGCGGCGATCGTCACCGCGCTCAAGCGGCGCTTTCCCGAGATTCCGGTGATCGGCTTTCCCAAGGGCGCGGGCGAGAAGCTGCCTGCTTACGCACGCGAAACACGGGTGGACGCAGTGGGGCTCGACGAGACGATCGATCCGCTCTGGGCGGCCAAGGCATTGCCCGAAGGGTTGCCGGTGCAGGGCAATTTCGATCCGCTGCTGCTCGAGGCCGGCGGACCCGAGATCGATGTCCAGGCGACGCGCATTCTCGATGCCTTCGCCGCGCGCCCGCATGTCTTCAATCTCGGCCACGGTATCGGCCAGCACACCCCGATCGAGCATGTCGAGCAGCTCATGGCGGTGGTGCGGCGCTGGCGGAGGCCCTGAGACGAGGCTATCGTGGGTTCATGCAACAGGTGCTGGCAATGATCTATCTCTGGCTGAAGGCAGGCCATATCATCTTCGTGATCTTCTGGATGGCCGGGCTGTTCATGCTGCCGCGCTATTTCGTCTATCACCAGGAAAGCGCGCCGGGCTCGGCCGAGGAAGCGCTGTGGATCGACCGCGAGCGCAAGCTGCTCAGGATCATCCTGTGGCCCTCGCTGATCGCGGTCTGGGTGCTGGGGCTGGCGCTGGCCATGTCGATCGGTGCCTTCGCGCAAGGGTGGTTCCATGCCAAGCTGACGCTGGTGCTGGCGCTGTCGGCCTATCACGTCTGGCTGGCGGGCTATGCCAGCGCGCTGGCGCGCGGCGAGCGGCGGCTGACGGGCAGGCGGCTGCGCCTGCTGAACGAGGTGCCGGGCGTGGCTGCTGCGTTCATCGTCGTGCTGGCGGTTGTGAAGCCGTTCTGAGCCGCGTTAAAACGGTAACGGCTCGCTCAGTAGCGGCGCGCCGATCGGCGTGGAGCCCAGCCCCGCAACGCCGAGCACCAGATCCTTGATCCGCGAGCCGATCCACAGCGGTGAATCGGCGGTCAGCGCACGCGTCTCGTGAAACGCCGCCAGGCGCTTGGCGAAGGTCGTGCTGTCGAACACGTCCACGCGTGACGCCCAGTAGGCTTGCCGCTTCGCCACGTGTTCTGCGGCCTTGCGGGCAGGCGCGGCGAAATCGCCGGGCTTTTCGGCGAGTTCGGCGAAAAGTGCGGCCATCCGGGCCTCGAACTTGGCACGCGCGCGATATTCGATGATCGGTACCCTGGCCATGGCCAGCAGCTTGCTCCGGCGCCGTTGGCGCGTGCTCCCCGAGGTGTTCTCGCCGTGCTGGCGATAGAGGATGAGCGGGGTGGCGATGTGCGAAACCCGGCCGAGCGCCGCGGCCAGTTCATAGATCCAGGCGTCGTGTGATAACGGCCGGTCGACGCCGGGATTGCGCGGCCGTTGCGCGCGCGGGATCAGCCCGAGCAGCGTGGACCGGAACAGCATGGTGTTGCCCCAGCCTGTGCCGAACGGGTCGATCTGCAAGGGTTCGAACACCGTGTCGCGGTTGATCCCCTGCTTCCAGTGGAATCCGGTCGGGCACAGCGCGGCGTCGGTGACCGTGAGCGTGTGCAGCGAGAGCAGGCTATCATCGATCGCCATACGATCCATCGCCACGCGCAGCTTGTCCGGAAGCCACACGTCGTCTTGGTCGCAAAAAGCGATCAGCGGGTGCCGGCAGGCCTCGGCCGCCACCAGGAAGTTGTCCGCGAAGCCCAGCCGTTCCGGCCGTGTTAGCACCCGTACCGCAAACGGCGCGGTTCGCGCGAACCGTTCGACGACTGCGAGCGTTTCGTCGGTCGAGCCATCGTCGCTGATAACCAACTCGGCCGGTAGCCGGGTCTGTCCGGCGATGGAGGCGAGCTGCTGCGCCAGGAACGGCGCGCCGTTGTAGGTCGCCAGAGCCACGGAGATTGTCATCGCGGTCCTTATCATAACAGCTCGGTCGGAGCGGGCGGATCTATAGGCTTCGGTGCGATGCCGAACAACGGACGAGTACCGGTGCGGCGAAGACTTCATTCCGGCCAGGCCATACCTCCGCCCGGTCCGTCCGCTACCTCGGACAAGCCTATCGCGACTATCCGAAAGATTGCATGGCCAAAGATCGCCTGATTGACGCGGGCCGGCCGCGCAACTATGTGAACTGGTCTCTGCCGGCGGGCGAAGGCGGTCAAACCAGCCTTCGCGATCCGCTTTCTCCAAGCCCATAGATCGGCCGGCCGTCCAGACCACTCCATATCCGCAATCGGACTGACAATGCACCTCAAGGAACTCAAGAAGAAAACCGCCGCCGAGCTGGTCGAGATGGCCGAAGAGCTTGAGATCGAAAGCGCATCGACCATGCGCCGGCAGGACCTCATGTTCGCCATCCTCAAGGAAGTGGCGGAAGACGGCGAGGAAATCATGGGCCTCGGCACGATCGAAGTGCTGCCCGATGGTTTCGGATTCCTGCGCAGCCCCGAGGCGAACTACCTCGCCGGCCCCGACGACATCTACGTCTCGCCCAACCAGGTCCGCAAATGGGGCCTCAGGACCGGTGACACGGTGGAAGGCGAAGTGCGCGCGCCCAAGGACGGCGAGCGCTATTTCGCCATCACCAAACTGACGAGCGTCAACTTCGACGATCCCGATGCCGTCCGTCACCGCGTCAACTTCGACAACCTGACCCCGCTCTATCCCGACGAGCGGCTGAAGCTCGATACGCTGGACCCGACGGTGAAGGACAAGTCGGCCCGGGTGATCGACCTCATCAGCCCGCAGGGCAAGGGCCAGCGCGCGCTGATCGTCGCGCCGCCGCGCACTGGCAAGACCGTGCTGCTGCAGAACATCGCCAAGGCCATCACCGACAACCATCCGGAAGTCTTCCTGCTCGTGCTGCTCGTCGACGAGCGGCCCGAGGAAGTCACCGATATGCAGCGCTCGGTGAAGGGCGAGGTCATCTCCTCCACCTTCGACGAGCCCGCCCAGCGCCACGTCCAGGTCGCGGAGATGGTGATCGAGAAGGCCAAGCGCCTCGTCGAGCACAAGCGCGACGTCGTCATCCTGCTCGATTCGATCACCCGGCTCGGCAGGGCCTACAACACCGTGGTGCCCAGCTCGGGCAAGGTGCTCACCGGCGGCGTCGACGCCAACGCGCTGCAGCGGCCCAAGCGCTTCTTCGGCGCGGCCCGCAACATCGAGGAAGGCGGCTCGCTCTCGATCATCGCCACCGCGCTCATCGACACCGGCAGCCGCATGGACGAGGTCATCTTCGAGGAGTTCAAGGGCACCGGCAACTCCGAGATCGTGCTCGACCGGAAGGTCGCCGACAAGCGCATCTTCCCGGCGCTCGACGTCGGCAAGTCGGGCACCCGCAAGGAAGAACTGCTCGTGCCCAAGGACCAGCTCTCGAAGATGTGGGTCCTGCGCCGTATCCTCATGCAGATGGGCACGATCGACGCGATGGAGTTCCTGCTCGACAAGATCAAGGACACCAAGACCAACGAGGATTTCTTCGCGACGATGAACCAGTAGAGGGAGGTGGCGATGCACGAGTTGACGCTTCTCCTGGCTGCGGGTCCGGGTCCGCGCGATATGTGGGACCTGATCGTCGCCGATTTCATGAACCTGGGGTCGCCCGCAGCGCTCGCGGCGTTTCTCCAGGTGCTGATGATCGATATCGTCCTGGCGGGCGACAATGCGATCGTCGTCGGCGCGCTCGCGGCCGGGCTGCCGGACAGCCAGCGCAAGAAGGTCATCGCCATCGGCGTGCTGGCCGCGCTGGTGCTGCGCGTCGTGTTCGCGCTGACCGTGACCTGGCTGCTGGGCATCGTCGGGCTGGTGCTCGCCGGCGGCATCCTGCTGCTCTGGGTGGCTTGGCGCATGTACCGCGACATCCGCGCCCATTCCGGTCCGCCCGAATCGCCCGGCTCGCCGGAGATCGAGGGCGACGAGCGTTCGGGCCTGATGCCGGCCAAGAGCTTTGCCGGTGCGGCCTGGGCGGTGGCGATCGCCGACGTCTCGATGAGCCTCGACAACGTGCTCGCCGTCGCCGGCGCGGCGCGCGACCATCCCGGCATTCTCATCGTCGGCCTGATCTTCGCCGTCGGCCTGATGGGCATCGCGGCCAACGTCATCGCCAAATATATCGGGCGCTATCGCTGGATCGGCTGGATCGGCCTTGTCGTCATCCTCTACGTCGCCATCAAGATGATCTGGGACGGCATCAACGAGGTCGCTCCATACGCCCTGGCGATGGCCTGATTTCCCGCGCCGTGCCGGGGATTTCCCGCGGCCGGCTGGCCATCGGCAAAGGCACGGCGTAAGATGGCAGGGCGCAGATGGCCATCGTCACGCTCTTCTTGCTCGGCATCGTCAATTTCGCGATGCACAAGGCGGTGCTGGAAAGTGGGCATCCGCTGCTCGGACGCTCGCCCTGGTACCTGCACCTGCTCGGCGGCCGGTTCAGCCTGGGGGTGGAGTTCTTCATGCTGCTCGGCGCCATGCTGATGGTCGATTCGGGTGCCCTCGGCTGGGCATGGGGCTATGGCGTCTACAGCCTGGCCAACGGGCTGGCGGCCTGGCTGATCCTTTCGGGCAGAGTCTGACGATATGGCGAACGATGCGCCGCCTCTGCGGCTGTTCCACCTGAGCGATATCCATTTCGGCCTGGAGGACCGCCGTGCGCTGGCCTGGGCCGAACGCTGTATCGCCGCCGAAGCGCCCGCAGCGGTCGTCATCACCGGCGACCTGACGATGCGCGCCCGTCCGCGGGAGTTTGCCGCGGCCTGCGACTGGATTCTCGGGCTGGAAGCGCCGGTCACGGTCGAGGTCGGCAATCACGACCTGCCCTATTTCAACCTCGTCGAGCGCTTCCTCGATCCTTATCGCCGCTTCCGCGCGATCGCGGCGCTGGTCGATCGCCGGATCGAGCTGTTGCAGGGTTCGGGCCGCGGCGTGGCGATCGTGCCGCTCAAGACCACGGCGCGGGCGCAATGGCGGCTGAACTGGTCGAAGGGCTGGGTCACGCGGGCGGCGCTGGCCGATGCGCTGGCGCAGATCGACGCGCTGCCGCCGGGTACGCGCGTGCTGGTGGCCTGCCATCATCCGCTGGTCGAGGTCGGCACGCGCGGCACGGCGCTGACGCGCGGCGGCGAGCGCGCGCTGGAAGCGCTGGCCCGGCGCGGCGTGCTCGCCGTGCTGTCGGGCCATGTCCACGATGCCTTCGACCTGATCCACCCGACCGCCGCCGGGCCGGTGCGGATGATCGGCGCCGGCACGCTGTCGCAGCGTCTCCGCTCGACCCCGCCGAGCTTCAACGAACTGACCATCGCGGGCCGCGAGGTGCAGGTGCGCGTGCGCAACCTGGAAGCGGTGCCGACGCCCGCGATGCTGATCCCCGACGTGCCCGAAAACGCCCTGCCGCCGCGCAGCGATGACGAACCAGTCGCGCCGGTGGGCGCGGTACCGGCCGAGGACCCGCCGGTGCATTGACGCCGTCCCGACGAAATGGGGCCAAACGAAAAGGGCGGCCCTGCCGGACCGCCCTTTCGTCTTGCCGCAAAGGCCGCGATCAGCGCTTCGAGAACTGGAAGCTGCGGCGGGCCTTGGCGCGGCCGTACTTCTTGCGCTCGACCACGCGGCTGTCGCGGGTGAGGAAGCCGGCGGACTTGACGGCGCTGCGCAGCGCGGGCTCGAACTTGGCCAGCGCCTGGGCGATGCCGTGCTTCACGGCGCCCGCCTGGCCCGACAGGCCGCCGCCCTTGACGGTGGCGACAACGTCGTACTGGCCGGCGCGATCAGCCACCTGGAACGGCTGGTCGATGACGAGGCGCAGCGTCGGGCGCGCGAAATAGACTTCCTGGTCGCGGCCGTTGACGGTGATCTTGCCCGAGCCGGGCTTGATCCAGACGCGGGCGACGGCGTCCTTGCGGCGGCCGGTGGCATAGGCGCGGCCCTGGGCGTCGACCTCGCGCTCGCGCAGCGGAGCGGCGGGGGCGCGGGGCGCTTCGGGCGTCTCGGCCGCAGGATCGGCGGCGGTAGCGCCGGCGGCCAGCTGGCCGAGGTCGGCCAGATCTGTGACGGTGTTATCGGACATCAGGCACCCACCTTGTTCTTGCGGTTCATGGCGGCAACGTCGAGCGGCTGGGGCTGGGTGCCGCCATGCGGATGCTCGGTACCGGCGTAGAGATGCAGCGCGCGCATCTGGGCGCGGCCGAGCGGGCCGCGCGGGATCATGCGCTCAACCGCCTTTTCGAGCACGCGTTCGGGGAAGCGGCCGTCGAGCACCTTGTCGGCGGTGATCGCCTTGATGCCGCCCGCGTAACCGGTGTGCTTGTAATAGGTCTTGGCCGTGCGCTTGTTGCCGGTCAGCCGCACCTTCTCGGCGTTGATGACGACGACATGGTCGCCGCAATCGACGTGCGGAGTGTAGCTCGGCTTGTGCTTGCCGCGCAGGATATTGGCGATGATCACCGCGAGGCGGCCGACCACCAGTCCATCGGCATCGATGAGATGCCACTTCTTCTCCACCTCGGCCGGCTTGATCGACCGGGTGACCTTGCTGAGCGCCTTCATGGCCCACGTGTCCTTATATTAAGGAGGGTCAATACCCTTAGCTTGCCGCGAATCCCGATGCCGGGGTACGCGAGAAGGCGGCCCATTCGTGGAAAACGGGTGGAAAGTCAAGCTTTCCGGCCTGTTTCGGTGGAGGTAAAATAATACCTCTATGGTTACAGGTGCCGCGTACCGGCCGTTTGGCTCACCGGGTCAGTGCGCCCAGCCAGGCCGTGGTGCCGGGGCTGGCGCCGTCGCAGCGCCACCTGAGGATCGCCGGCTCGTCATAGGGATGCTCCTCGGCCAGACGGGCGATGGCGCGGTCGAGCAGCGCGGCGTCGGTCTTGAACAGCGCTCCCGCCTCGCTCGCCTCGCCGCGCTCGCCGTCCCATTCGAACAGCGAGAGCATGGTCGGGACGATGTTGGCGCAGGCCACGAGCCTCTCGTCGAGCAGCGTGCCGGCGGTCGCGGCGGCGGTCGCCGCGTCGGGGAAGGGGCACCAGATCAGCGCGGGCCCCTGGGCTTGCATCACGCGGTCCGCCGGCCGAGCGCGTGCGCGCCCCAGGCCGTCGCCGCGACCAGCAGAGCGCCGACGAGCTGGTGCGCCACCGCCAGCCAGAGCGCGATGCCCGACCAGACGGTGAAGATGCCGAGGATCACCTGCGTGCCGAAGGCGCTGTGCACGGCGATCGAGGCGGGCCGCATGCGCCGCGCTCGCAGCTTGCGGCCCATGACCACCATCAGGGCCACGACCACCCAGGCCCACCAGCGATGGACGAAGTGGATCAGGTAGGGATCGTGGAGGAAGGCGTGGACCGGCCCCAGCGACCAGTCGATGCCCGCGGGAAAGAAGCTGCCCTGCATGAGCGGCCAGGAATCCCAGCTCAGCCAGCCCGCGCCGGAGACGTGGCCGGCGCGCAGGCCCGCGGTCAGCGCCCCGAAGAAGAGCTGCACCAGCAGCGCCGCCAGCGTCAGCGCGGCGAAGCCGGTCAGCCGCGCGCGAGGCCTGCCGCGGGCAAGCGCGGTAAGATCGAGCGCGGTCCACACGAGCGCGCCCAGCGTGACCAGCGCGACCAGCAGGTGCGCGGCAAGACGGAAGTGGCTGACCGTGACGTTCTGCGTCAGGCCCGAGGTGACCATCCACCAGCCGACCACGCCCTGCAGTCCGCCCAGTCCGAGCAGCACCAGCAGCCGCGGCTTGTAGCCCCGCGGAATCTGCCGCTTGATCCAGAACCAGGCAAGCGGCAGCGCGAAGGCGATGCCGGCCACCCGCGCCAGCAGGCGGTGAATCCATTCCCAGAAATAGATGAACTTGTATTGCGCCAGCGTCATCCCGGCCGGGCCGGTGACTTCGGTATACTGGGGGATCTGCTGATAGCGGGCGAACTCGGCCTGCCAGTCGGCCTGGCTGAGCGGCGGGATGGCGCCGGTCACGGGTTTCCATTCGGTGATCGAAAGCCCGGATTCGGTCAGGCGGGTGATTCCGCCGACCGCGACGATCAGCACCACGATCGCCGCCACGGCCCAGAGCCAGCGAGCGAGGGCGAGCGGTCTTGCGGAAAGGTCGTCGGCGCGGACGGTCGTGGAATCGAGCATGCCCCGCGTCCTGCGCCGGACTGCACAAAATCGCAAGCTTCGGGCATGTGGCCCGTTGCAAGATGATACAACATTACATAAGAACACCGCCCATGACACGCGTCATCCTTTCGATTCGGGACCGGCTCGACCGCGTCGGGGTGCTCCTCTCGGGCCTGTGCGCCTTGCATTGCCTGCTGGGCCTGCTGCTGGTTTCGGTGCTGGGCCTGGGCGGCCAGATGCTGCTCGCGCCCGAGATTCACGAGATCGGGCTGGCGCTGGCGGTGCTGGTCGGCGCGGTGACGCTCGGCCTCGGCGTGATGCGCCACGGGCAGACCGGGCCGCTTCTGATCGGTACGGGCGGCATCGTGCTGATGGCCTCTGCGCTGGTCGTCGGCCACGGTCCGGGCGAGGCGGCGCTGACGATCGCCGGCGTCGCGCTGGTCGCGATCGCGCACATACGGAACTTGCGTCACGCCGCCTGAGCGCTATCTGCATCTGCGATGACCGCAGAACTTTCCCTGACCGTCAACGGCGAGCCGCGCCGCATCTTCGCCGGCGCGACGATCGCCCAGCTCGTCGAGAGCCTGGAGCTGAATCCTCTGAAAGTGGCGGTCGAGCGCAACGGCGAGATCGCGCCGCGCTCGGCGCTGGCGGACGTCGTGCTCGGCGACGGCGACGTGCTGGAGATCGTCCACTTCGTCGGCGGCGGCGATGATGGCGGCGAGGCGGCGGACACCTGGACGGTCGCCGGCCGCACCTTCCGCTCGCGGCTGATCGTCGGCACCGGCAAGTACAGGGACTTTGCCCAGAACGCCGCTGCCGTGGAGGCTTCGGGCGCCGAGATCGTCACCGTGGCCGTGCGCCGGGTGAACGTCTCGGATCCCAAGGCGCCGATGCTGACCGATTTCATCGACCCGAACAAGATCACCTACCTGCCCAACACCGCCGGCTGCTTCACCGCCGAGGACGCGATCCGCACGCTGCGCCTGGCGCGCGAGGCGGGGGGCTGGGACCTCGTCAAGCTGGAAGTGCTGGGCGAGGCGCGCACGCTCTATCCCGACATGCGCGAGACGCTCAAGGCGACCGAGACGCTGGCGAAGGAAGGCTTCCTGCCGATGGTCTACTGCGTTGACGATCCGATCGCGGCGAAGCAGCTCGAGGATGCAGGCGCGGTGGCGGTGATGCCGCTCGGCGCGCCGATCGGCTCGGGCCTGGGTATCCAGAACCGGGTGACGATCCGCCTTATCGTCGAAGGCGCGAAAGTGCCGGTGCTGGTCGACGCCGGCGTCGGCACGGCCTCGGACGCGGCGGTCGCCATGGAGCTGGGCTGCGACGGCGTGCTGATGAACACCGCGATCGCCGAGGCCAAGGACCCGCTGCGCATGGCCCGCGCGATGAAGCTGGCGGTCGAGGCCGGCCGCGAAGCCTACCGGGCCGGCCGCATGGCGACGCGCAAGTACGCCGACCCGTCGAGCCCGCTGGCGGGGCTGATTTGAGCGTTTCGGCACCGGCCCGCGCCCCCACCCGGCCTCCCACAGCGTACAATTTCGTTGGGAGGCCGGGTGGGGGCGCGGGCCGGTGCCGAACGATCCGAAGGTCCGTCGAAGACGGAATTTCGGATCAGACACAAAGCTCTCCTTAACCCGATGATAACCATATTCTGATGAAGTTTCCTCGTCGGGCCCTTCCGGTCCGCAAAGGGGGCATATCGCCATGGCCAGCACGGGTACGGCTTCGTTGACGATCAACGAGCTGCGCGAATTCGCCAGCTTCACGTCGTGCGAACAGCGCTACATCAAGCGAAGCCTCGACATCGGTCTGGGCCGTCAGGATGCCTTCAAGCTCTGGGCCCGCGATCCTTCGGAAGTCGCCTCGATCCGCTCGCAGTACGTCGCCTATCAGGAACTGAAGGCGCTGCGCGGCGCCGCGCCCGAGGAGAGGGGATTCGAAGGCGTCGACCTGTTCATCGGCAAACTCGTGCGCCTGACCGGCTTCGACCTTGCGCAGGAGCGGATCGGCTGCTTCTCCGCCTACCGCTTCCTCTACGAGCGGCTGCTGGGCGCCGCCGTGCGCCCCTGGCTGCCGTCTGCCTTCTGCGCCGCCGCCGCGTTGCCGCAGATCCGCCCCGACCGGCGCAAGAAGCTGCTCCACTCGATCAGCGAAGCCGCCGCCACCGCGCCCGGCTGGTCGACGCGCGAGCCGTGCTTCTTCCCGGAATGGATCGAGAAGGAAGCGGCCTGATACCGGGCTTGATACCGGGACAGGGTTGTTCCCGATCGATAAAGTTCCGTACCCGATCCATCCCAATCCGCCCATCCTGAGCTTGTCGAAGGACGCGCGCGAACCCCGCGTTACGCCTTATACAAAGCGTCCAGCCGCGCCCCGTAACGCTCCTTCAGCTTGTGCCGCCGGATCTTGAGGCTTGGCGTCAGTTCCTCGTTCTCGATGCCGAATGCCTCGTCGGCGAAGCAGAACTGGCGGACCTTCTCGATCACCGACAGGTCGCGGTTCACCCGGTCGATCGCCTCGCGCACCGCGCTGCGGAAGGCGGGCAGGTCCTGCAGGGCTTTCAGATCGAACTTCTCGTCCTGCGCGCGCGCCCATTCGAGCGCCCATTCGGCGTCGGGCACGATCAGGCCGACGATGTAGGGGCGCCGGTCGCCCGTCACCATGGCCTGGGCGATCTCCGGCTGGAGCGTCAGCATGCCTTCGACCTTCTGCGGCGAGACGTTGTCGCCCTTGTCGTTGACGATCATGTCCTTCTTGCGGTCGGTGATGACGATCCGGCCCTTGTCGTCGAGGTGGCCGATGTCGCCGGTGTAGAGCCACCCGTCCCGCAGCACGCGCGCGGTCTCGGCCTCGTTGTGCCAGTAGCCCTGCATGACCAGCTCGCCGCGAACCAGGATCTCGCCATCCTCGGCGATCCGCACCTCGACGCCGCGCAGCGGCGGACCGACCGTGTCCATCCTGATGCCGGCGCCCCTGAACCCTTCGATATTGGGCCGGTTGACGCTGACGACCGGCGCCGCCTCGGTCTGGCCGTAGCCCTGGAGCAGGGTCATGCCCATCGCCTCGAAGAACACGCCGACGTCGGGGTTGAGCGGCGCCCCGCCGGAGACGAGCGCCTTCATCCGCCCGCCGAAGCGCTGGCGGATCTTCGGCCGCAGCGTGCGCGCCAGGACCAGGTCCATCGGCCGGTCGAGCAGCCGCCGCTCGCCGCGCGCCTTGCGTTCGCCGATGGCCAGCGCGCGTTCCATCAAATAGCTGGCCAGACGGCCCTGCTTTTCCACCTGCTTGATGATGCGCGCGCGCAGCACCTCGAACAGGCGGGGAACGACGATCATGATCGTCGGGCGCACCTCCTCGATATTGGCGGCCAGCTTTTCGAGCCCTTCCGCGTAATAGATCTGCGCGCCCATGGCGATCGGCAGGAACTGGCCGCCGGTGTGCTCGTAGGCGTGGCTGAGCGGCAGGAACGAGAGGAACACTTCGTCATCCCAGCCGAAATCCTCGGCCAGCACGCGCGCGGCGCCGTCGATGTTGCGCAGGATCGCGCCGTGGTGCTGCATCACCCCGCGCGGCGCGCCGCCGGTGCCGCTGGTGTAGATGATGCAGGCCAGATCGCCGCGGCCGACGCCGGCCATCCGCGCCTCGACGGCGGTGCGCGCCGCCGCGGCGTCGCCCGCCAGCAGGCTCGCCCAGTCGTGGAAGGCGACCGTGCCGGACTGACTGGCGCGCAGCGGCTCCATGCCGATGACGTGCCGGGCCGCGTCCGAGCGCAGAACCGCCGGCAGCAGTGCCTTGGCGAGCTTCGCGTCGGAGACGATCGCCGCCCGCGCGCCGGAATTCTCCAGCACATGCAGGTGGTCGCGCTCGGTATTGGTCGTATAGGCCGGGACCGTCACGCAGCCGGCGGCCATGATGGCGAGATCGGCCAGGCACCATTCGGGCCGGTTTTCGGAAACCAGGAGCACGCGGTCGCCGGCGGCGAGGCCCAGCCCGCGCAGCCCTTCGGCGATCAGGCAGACACGGCGGGCGGCCTCGGCCCAGCTCAGCGCGACCCAGGCGCCGTCCCGCTTGGCCCACAGCATCGGCCGGTCGCCCAGCTCGTCGGCGCGCGAGAGAAACAGCGAGACCAGATTGCTGCTGGCGTCGAAATCGGAAAGCTGCACCCGGACCGCCTCTCACCCCTGCGTCTGAAACCACCGTCTAGGGCTTGCGGGCGAGGCCAGCAAGTTGCCCTAATCGGTGACGGCGACACCCTCGCTGCGCGGATCGGCCGCGCCGCGCGGACGGCCAGCCGCCACCTCGACGGCATTGGCCTTGAGCGGCATCGCGCGCGGGGCCACTTCGGCGTGGCCGAGCGCCCGCAGCGCCGGGATCATCGCCTCGAGCGCGCTGCCCTGCTCGACGAAGACCGCGCCCGGCGCGAAGAGGACAGGCAGCGCCAGGGCGTCCTGGGCCGGCAGCTTCCAGTCGATCACGCCGATGATCGCGCGCAGGACCTGCGCCGGGATGGTCGCGCCGCCCGCCGCGCCGACGGCGAGGCGCAGCCGGCCGTCGGGCGCATAGACCAGCGTGGGCGCCATGCTGCTGCGCGGGCGCTTGCCTGGCTCTACCCGGTTCGCCACCGGCTTGCCGTCGCGTTCGGGGGCGAGGCTGAAATCGGTCAGTTCGTTGTTGAGGAAGTAGCCGTTGACGACGAGGCCCGAGCCGAAGGCGCTTTCGATGGTCGATGTCAGCGTCACCGCCGCGCCGTGGCGGTCGACGACGACGAAGTGCGAGGTCGACGGCACGTCGGGGGTGAGCGTGTCGGCTTGTGCGGCCGGCGCGCCGGGCGGCATGCCGGGCTCCGCGCTCGCCATCGCCCGGTCGGGCGCGATCAGCCGCGCGCGCGCGGCGAGGTAGGCGTGTGAGACCAGACCGGCGGTGGGCACGGTCACGAAATCGCTGTCGGCAAGATAGCGCTCGCGGTCGGCATAGGCGAGGCGCTGGGCTTCGGCGATGAGATGCCAGGCGACGGGCGAATCGGGGCCCAGCGCGGCCAGGTCGAAGCGCTCCAGCATGCCGAGCGCGCCCTGCACGGTGGTCGCGCCCGAGGAGGGCGGCCCCATGCCGCAGACGCGGTAGCGGCGATAGGACGTGCAGACCGGCGGGCGGGACACGGCCCGGTAGGCGGCGATGTCGGCCGCGGTCATCGGCGCGGGGTTGCGCGGCGCATTCGCCACGGCACGGGCAATCGCATCGGCATTGGCGCCGGTGTAGAAGGCATCGGGCCCTTCGTCCGCCAGCCGTTCGAGGAACCTGGCGAAGGCGGGGTTGTGGATCACGGTGCCTAGCGGCAGCGGCTCACCGTCCGGGCCGTAGTAAAGCGCGCGGCCTTCGGGCGTCAGCGCGCCGGTCCGCCGTGCGCGGTCGAGCGATGCGCGCAGGCGCGGCGTCATCGCGAAGCCGTCTCGTGCCAGACGGATCGCCGGCGCGAACAGGTCCCGCCACGGCAGCTTGCCGTGGCGGGCGTGCGCGGCCGCCATCAGCCGGACGTTGCCCGGCACGCCGACGCTGAGCCCGCCGGGAATCGCCTCGGGCACCGACAGGGCCTGGCCGTCCACCTCGAACCAGCGTGGATGCGCTGCCGCCGGGGCGGTTTCGCGCCCGTCCAGTGTCTCCAGCCCGCCCTTGCCGTCGTCGATCACCGCGAAGCCGCCGCCGCCGATCCCCGAACTCTGCGGTTCGACCACGTTCAGCGCCAGCAGCACGGCGAGCGCGGCGTCGGTCGCGGTGCCGCCGGCGCTCAGTATTCCGGCCCCCGCCTCGGCCGCACGCGGATCGGCGGCGCTGACCATGCCCGCCTCGAGCGTGGTCGCGGGGGCACTGTCGGTGCGGGGCGTGGTCGCGCAGCCGGCGAGCAGGACGGCGGCGGCCAGTGAAGCGGAGAGGAACGGGCGCATCGTGTGCAGGCTATGCGCTGCCGACCGCTTCGGCAATCGAGGCGAAGCCGTCGCGGCGCATCAGCTCCTCCAGACCGCGCACGATGGTCGCGGCGATGCCCGGCCCCGCATAGACCATCGCGGTGTAGAGCTGCACCAGGCTCGCGCCGGCGCGGATGCGCGCCCAGGCGTCCTCGGCGGTGGCGATACCGCCGACGCCCACCAGCGGCAGCTCGCCGCCGGTCGCCTTGCGGAAATCGCGCAGCCGCTGCTGGGCCAGGTCGCGCAGCGGCGCGCCGGACAGGCCGCCGCCCTGATCGGCCAGCGGAGAACTTAGCGGCGGGCGCGAGATCGTCGTGTTCGAGACGATCAGCGCGCCCAGGCGCTTGTCGATGGCGATGCGTGCGATCGCGTCGATGTCGGCGGGCTCCAGATCGGGTGCGACCTTGAGGAATACCGGCGGGCCCGGCGTGCCGCGCGCCGCGAGCACCGCGTCGAGCAGCTCGGTCAGCGCCGATTCGTCCTGCAGCGCGCGCAGGCCGGGCGTGTTGGGGCTGCTGATGTTGACCGTCAGGTAGGCGGCCAGCGGCGCCATCAGCCGCGCCATCATCGCATAGTCGGCGATGCGGTCCGCCGAATCCTTGTTGGCGCCGATGTTGATGCCGACCACGCCGGGGCGGCCGGCGCGCGCGCGCAGCCGCCCGGCGGCGACTGCGGCGCCAAGATTGTTGAAGCCCATGCGGTTGATCACCGCGCGGTCTTCTTCCAGCCGGAACAGGCGCGGGCGCGGGTTGCCGGCCTGGGGCAGCGGCGTGATCGAGCCGACTTCGGCGAAACCGAAGCCCAGGCCGAGCAGCGCGTCGGGCGCTTCGCCGTCCTTGTCGAAGCCGGCGGCCATGCCCAGCGGATTGGGAAAGGCGATACCGGCCACCTCCACCGCCAGCGGCCCGCCGGGCCGGGCGCGGCGGCCGCGGGGCATCAGCTTGAGCGCGCGGAGCGCGAGGCCGTGGGCGCGTTCGGCGTCGAGTCGGAACAGGGCGGGGCGGAGCAGCGCGTAGAGCATGGGCGCGACCATAGCCGCGGCTTCCGCTTCGCCTCAATGTGTTGCCTATGCACCACATACGTGAAAACACGTGGAGATTCCCGATAGCGATGCCCCGCCGTGTCGCATTTCTACAATTTTTTGTTGCGGGTCAGGCATATCCCATTGGTGCGACCCGAAGGGCTCGCGGCTTTGTCGCGGCGAGTTCCTCGACTTTTACGCGACCCCCGGCTTGACCGGGGGTCGCCTTTTTTGTGCGAATCCGGCAGTTGAATTGTCGCACCGGCACCCCTAGGTGAAACCGGAACGAATCACTCCGATTTGTGTGAGGGTTGCGATGCGCCTGTCCAGCATGGCCGATTACGCCGTCGTCACGATGGCCGCCGCCGCGCGGCACTGCGGTCGCGCGCGCGTTTCCGCCGCGCAGCTCGCCGAAGAGACGGGGCTGCCTGCGCCGACCGTGCAGAAACTGGTGAGCCGGTTGACCGCGGCGGGTTTGCTGCGGTCCTCGCGCGGGGCTGGTGGCGGGCTCAAGCTCGCCCGCCCGGCCGCGGCGATCACGCTTGCCGATATCATCGAGGCGATGGAGGGTCCGATCGCGCTTACTGCCTGTATCGAACACGGGCGGCACGACTGCACGCTCGAATCGGCCTGCATGGTCCGGTCGCACTGGCCGCTCGTGAACGAGGCGTTGCGCGGCGCGCTGGCGCAGGTGCCGCTCACCCGACTGGCGGAAACCCGCCACGCGCGCATTGCAGGGGCCGCATGATGACTGACGAAATCGCTCTCAAGGACCAGGCGGCGCGCGAGGCCGCGGCCCGGGTCGCCGAATACGAGCACGGCTGGTCGGCCGACATCGAGCAGGAGTTCGCGCCCAAGGGCCTGTCCGAGGATACGGTCCGTTTCATCTCGGCCAAGAAGGACGAGCCCGAATGGATGCTCGACTGGCGGCTCAAGGCCTATCGCCTGTGGCTGACGATGACGCCGCCCGACTGGGCCAAGCTGAACGTCCCGCCGATCGACTACCAGGACGCCTATTATTACGCCGCGCCCAAGGCGAAGAAGCAGCTTGCCTCGCTCGACGAGGTCGATCCCGAGATCCTGCGCGTCTACGAGAAGCTGGGTATCCCGCTTGAGGAGCAGAAGGTGCTCGCCGGGGTCGAGGGCGCGCGCAAGGTCGCGGTCGACGCGGTGTTCGATTCGGTCTCGGTGGCCACCACCTTCCGCAAGGAGCTGGAAGCGGCCGGCGTCATCTTCCGCTCGATCAGCGAGGCGATTCGCGAATATCCCGATCTGGTGAAGCGCTGGCTGGGCAAGGTCGTGCCGATGCACGACAACTACTTCGCCGCGCTCAACTGCGCGGTCTTTTCCGACGGCACCTTCGTCTACGTGCCCGAGGGCGTGCGCTGCCCGATGGAGCTGTCGACCTATTTCCGCATCAACGCCGAGAACACCGGCCAGTTCGAACGGACGCTGATCGTCGCCGACAAGGGCGCCTACGTTTCCTACCTCGAAGGCTGCACCGCGCCGCAGCGCGACGAGAACCAGCTCCACGCCGCGGTGGTCGAACTGGTCGCGCTCGACGATGCCGAGATCAAGTATTCGACCGTGCAGAACTGGTACCCCGGCGACGCGCAAGGCAAGGGCGGCATCTACAACTTCGTCACCAAGCGCGCGCTGTGCCAGGGCAAGCGCAGCAAGGTGAGCTGGACGCAGGTGGAGACCGGCAGCGCGATCACCTGGAAGTATCCCTCGTGCGTGCTCAACGGAGAGGATTCGGTCGGCGAGTTCTACTCGGTCGCCGTCACCAACAACTTCCAGCAGGCCGACACCGGCACCAAGATGATCCACAACGGCGCCGGCAGCCGCTCGACGATCGTGTCGAAGGGGATTTCGGCCGGCAAGTCGAACAACACCTATCGCGGCCTGGTGCGCGTCGGCGCGAATGCCGAAGGCGTGCGCAACTTCACCCAGTGCGATTCGCTGCTCCTGGGCGGCGACTGCGGCGCGCACACCGTGCCCTATATCGAGGTGCGCAATCCCAGCGCGCAGATCGAGCACGAGGCGACCACCAGCAAGATCAGCGACGACCAGCTCTTCTACGCCATGCAGCGCGGGCTGGGGCAGGAAGAGGCGGTGGCGCTGATCGTCAACGGCTTCGCCAAGGACGTGCTGCAGCAGTTGCCGATGGAGTTCGCGGTGGAAGCGCAGAAGCTGCTGGGGATCAGTCTGGAAGGATCGGTCGGATGAACTGGTCACTCCGCGATCAGGCGAAACAGTTGAACTCCCCTCCCTTTCAGGGGAGGGGCAGGGGGTGGGGTCTCACTGCTATGCGCAACGAAGAGATTGCCGGCTACGCCCGCGAAATGCGCCGCAATCCCACAGAGCCCGAGCTTCGGCTGTGGCGCGCGCTTTCCGGCTCGAAGCTCGGCGGCTACAAGTTCCGGCGACAGGCCCCGATCGGCCCCTTCATAGTCGATTTCCTCTGTCCGCAGAAGGCGCTGGTCGTCGAAGTCGACGGCATGACGCACGATGTCGATGTCGATGCCGATCGCGATGCCGCGCTGCGGCGCTTGGGATTCACGGTGCTTCACGTCACCAATCCCGATGTGATGTCCAATCTCGATGGGGTGCTCATCGCGATCCTAGGCGCTCTCGAGGCGGCGCCGGACCGTTGGGAGAGACCCCACCCCCACCCCTCCCCTCAAGGGGAGGGGCTTAGCGGCGGCAACCTATCATGAGAAAGACGCTTTCCGTCCGCCCGGTCGAGGAGCGTACCGACGCTCCGCAGCTCCAGAAGAAGGGGCGTGGGTGGAACATCGCCGAATCGCGGCTCGACACGCTGCATGAAGCGGCGCGCGAGATGCGCCGGGCGCCGACCGAGGCGCAGGCGAAGCTCGCCGAGGCGCTGGTCGCGGCGAATCTGGGCAAGTACCGCTTCCGCCGCCAGGTCGTGATTGGCTCGGCGATCGTCGATTTCGCCTGCCAGCCGCTCAAGGTCGTGGTCGAGATCGAGGAAGCCGACGCCAACCCCGAGCTTGACCGGCGCCGCGACGCCAGCCTCGCGCAAGTCGGCATCAAGGTGCTGCGCTTCCCCGCGGCCGAGGTGCTGGCCGACGCCGAGACGGTCACCGCCGCGATCGTCGCCGAACTGAAAGCCCGCTGGCACGAACAGCGCGCCCGTCCCAATGCCCGTCGCGGCTACCAGAGATGACCATGCTCCAGATCGACAATCTTCACGCCACCATCGCCGGCAAGCCCATCCTCAAGGGGCTTTCGCTCACCGTCAACGCGGGCGAGATCCATGCGATCATGGGGCCGAACGGCGCGGGCAAATCGACGCTCGGCTACACGCTCGGCGGCCGGCCGGGGTATGAGGTGACCGGCGGCTCGGTCATGTTCGACGGCCAAGATGGACAAAGAATCGACCTGTTCGCGCTCGAGCCGCATGAGCGCGCCGCCGCGGGGCTGTTCCTCGGCTTCCAGTATCCGGTCGAGATCCCGGGCGTGTCCAACGTCCAGTTCCTGCGCGAGGCGCTGAACGCCCAGCGCAAGGCGCGGGGGCAGGAGCCGCTCTCGGGCGGCGAGTTCCTCAAGCTCGCGCGCGAGAAGGCCGGGCTGCTGCGCATGGACATGGAGATGCTCAAGCGGCCGGTGAACGTCGGCTTCTCGGGCGGCGAGAAGAAGCGCGCCGAGATGGTGCAGATGGGCATCCTCGACCCCCGCTTCGCCGTGCTCGACGAGACCGATTCGGGCCTCGACATCGACGCGCTGCGCATCGTCGGCGGGGGAATCAACGCGATCATGCGCAAGCCCGACAAGGCGGTGCTGCTGATCACGCACTACCAGCGGCTGCTCGACTACGTGAAGCCGGACTTCGTCCACGTGCTGGCCGACGGCCGCATCGTCCGCACCGGTGGGCCCGAGCTGGCGCTGCAGCTCGAGGAACAGGGCTACGAGGCGGTGGCGTGACGCGCCTGGACGTCCTCCCCACGCGCAAGAGCGAGGCCTATCGCTATTCCGACCTCGACGCCCTCGCGGGCGTGTGGCCGGTGGCGCGTGAGGAGATCCTCGTGCCCAGCGGGCAGGACACGTTCCTCAGTCTGGTCGAGCTGGGCGAGGCTGCGGTGGCGCGGCATCTCGACATCACGCTGGAAGCCGGCGCGCGGTTCGATCTGCGCGTGCTCAACGCCGGCGCCGCCTTCGGACGGGTCGCGGTCGACGTGCGGCTGGGCGAGGGCGCGCAGTTCACGCTCGGCGCGGCGCAGCTCGGCGCGGGGGCGCAGACGCTGGAGATCGTCACCGAGGTCAGCCACGAGGCGCCGAACGCCAACAGCCGCCAGGTGGTGCGCTCGGTGCTCGCCGGGCGGGCGACCGGCACCTATCTGGGCAAGGTCGCCGTGGCGCGCGGCAGCGACGGCACCGATTCCGAGCAGTCGGTGCGGGCGATGCTGCTCGACCGCACGGCCACCGCGAATGCGCGCCCCGAGCTTGAGATCTACGCTGACGACGTCAAGTGCGCGCACGGCTGTGCCGTGGGCGAACTCGACGCCATGGGCCTGTTCTACCTGCAGTCGCGCGGGCTGACGCCGCCCGAGGCGAAGCGGCTGATGCTCCAGGCCTTCATCGCCGAGGCCTTTTCGGGGGCGCCCGAGGAGGAGCGGTTGCAGACCCTCGCGCTGCAGCGTCTGGAGGACATGGTATGACGTCTTGGGTACCCGGGAAGGGAGAGCGGCCATGCTGACCGATGTGGTCTCGCGGCGCGCCGATTTCCCCGGCCTGTTCACCGCCGACGGCCGCCCCTGGCATTACCTCGACACCGCCGCCAGCGCGCAGAAGCCGCAGGTGGTGGTCGATGCGACGGCACAGGCGATCGGCGTGGACTATGCCACCGTGCACCGCGGCGTCTACGCGCGCTCGGCCGAGATGACGCTGGCCTTCGAGGCGGCGCGGCGCAAGGTGGCGCGGTTCATCGGCGGGCAGGAGCACGAGGTTGTCTTCACCCGCGGCGCGACCGAGGCGATCAACCTCGTCGCGCATAGCTGGGGCGGCTCGCAGCTCAAGGCGGGCGACCGCGTGCTGCTCTCGACGCTGGAGCACCACGCCAACATCGTGCCCTGGCAACTGCTGCGCGAGCGCACCGGCATCGCGATCGACGTCTGCCCGCTGACGCCGGACGGACGGATAGACCTCGACGCCGCCGAACGGATGCTGACGCCGGCGCACCGGCTCGTTTCGCTGGCGCACGTCTCGAATGTGCTCGGCTCGACGCTCGATGTGGCGCGGGCGGCGGCGCTGGCGCACGGCGTCGGCGCCAGGATTCTGGTCGACGGCTGCCAGGCGGTGCCCCGCCTGCCGGTCGACGTCGCCGCCATGGGCGTCGATTTCTACGTGTTCTCGGCGCACAAGCTCTACGGGCCGACCGGCATCGGCGCGCTCTGGGCGCGGGCGGAGATACTGGAGGCGATGCCGCCCTGGCACGGCGGCGGCGCGATGATCGACCGCGTGACGTTCGCGGGCACGACCTATGCCCCGCCGCCCGCGCGGTTCGAGGCGGGCACGCCGGCGATCGTCGAGGCGATCGGGCTGGCCGCGGCGATCGACTATGTCGAGGCGCTGGGCGTCGCGGCGATCGGCGCGCACGAGATGGCGCTGACCGCGCGCGCGCGCGAGGAGCTGCGGCGGCTGAACTCGGTCACGGTGTTCGGGCCGGATGATGCGGCCGGGATCGTCAGCTTCGCGCTCGACGGGGTGCATCCGCACGACCTCGGCACCATATTGGACGAGGAAGGCGTGGCGATCCGCGCCGGGCACCATTGTGCGCAGCCGCTGATGGATCATCTGGGCGTGCCGGCGACGGCGCGGGCCAGCTTCGGCGTCTACAACGACGAAAGCGATATCGCCGCGCTGCTGCGCGGGATCGAGAGGACCAAGAGGATCTTCGGATGAGCGAGGAAGAGGCAAAGTTCGCGGTGGAAGAGGTCGGAAGCGTGGCCCCGCCGCCGCGCGCGCGGGTCGACGATGCCGAGCCGCCGGCGGAGAAGCTCGGGCGCAAGCGCGATTATCTCGAGGGCTTCCTGTCGGCCACGCCCGAAGGCGTCGCGCCGGGCCAGCCGGGCGGGACGATCTACGAGGGCGTGATCACGGCGCTGAAGGAGATCTACGATCCCGAGATCCCCGTGAACATCTACGATCTGGGGCTGATCTACGGCGTCGACATCACCGACGACAGCGGCGTGACCGTCACCATGACGCTGACGACGCCGCACTGCCCGGTTGCCGAATCGATGCCGGGCGAGGTGGAGCTGCGCGTCGCGGCGGTGCCGGGCGTGCGCGACTGCGAGGTGAATCTCGTCTGGGACCCGCCGTGGGACATGGCCAAGATGAGCGACGAGGCCAAGCTCGAACTGGGGATGCTGTGATGGACAACCAGACCACGACCCGCCAGCGCCCGGCGGCGGTCATCCTGACCCCGGGCGCGGAAGCGCGCGTCGCGCACCTGATGGCGCAGGCGCCCGCAGGCGCGATCGGCGTCAAGCTGTCCACCCCGCGGCGCGGTTGCTCGGGCCTTGCCTATTCGGTCGACTACGTGACCGAGGCCGACGCCTTCGATGAGCGCATCGAGACGCCGGGCGGCACGTTCTTCATCGACGGGGCGAGCGTGCTCTACCTGATCGGCAGCACGATGGACTGGCAGGAGGACGATTTCACCGCCGGTTTCGTGTTCCAGAACCCCAACGCCAAGGGCAGTTGCGGCTGCGGGGAAAGCTTCACGGTGTGAACGCGTCGTCCCGGGCTTGACCCGGGACCGCTGGCCGCTGGGCTCGACCTCGCATCGATGAGGCCAGCGATCCCGGCTTTCGCCGGGATGACGATTACTTCCCGCCCTCGTCCGCCAGGAAGTCCATCAGCGCCCGTTCGTATTCGTCGATCGCGCCGGCGTCCTCGGCCGCAAGGTCGCGGGCCGGGCGGCGGCCGAATACGCCGGTGAAGCCCGATTGCAGGTCGAAGTGCGCCATCCGCGCGAAGAAGCGGCCGACGCCGTCGCCCGGACGGGTGAGGAATTCCTCCAACTCGGCCGCGCGGTCGTGCGAAAGCGGCTCGTAGGTGGTGTAGGCCATCAGGTAGTTGCCGGCGCCCTGGGCGAACAGCCGTTTCCATTCCGGCCCGTTGGCGGCGCCCAGCGTCGCGTCCTTGAGACGGAAAAGCAGTTCGGCCTCGGTCCGGCCGACGCCGGCGGGCGCGAAGATCAGGCGGCGCAGCAGCAGCGCCTCGGCATCGCTGACGCCGCATCCGTCGGGAAGGCCATGCCGCGTGGCGCCCTGGCCCGATAGAACCGCGCGCTCGATCTGCGCGATGGCGTAGCTGCGCAACCGCCCCGGCACCGGGCTCGCCCGCTCCGTCAGCCTGGCCAGCAGCGCGAGGCTGGCCATCGACGCGGGCGCGCCGCCGCGCGCGATGCGCGCCATCAGCCAGGCGGCCTGCGCCTCGGCGACGCGGCCGGCCGGTTCGCTGCCGTTGATCAGGAATTCGCCCAGCGCCTCGACGGCGAAGTCGATCCACTCGGCGGTGGGCGCGCCGATGCGGCCGTCGACTTCGAGGATGGCTTCGGCCTCGTCGGCGTCGATGCGGCCGTCCGACCAGCCGGCGCGGCGCAGGATGAGGATCTCCTCGGGCGAGATCGTCCCGTCGGCGGCGGTCTGCGCGGCAAGGTCGCGGAAGTAGGCGGTCATCGGGGGGTATTATCCGCCGGTCGCCTTAAATGACGGTTACGAAGGTTTTGTCTGGTTCAGCGAGGCTGAACCAGAGGCGGCACCGGCCCGCTCCCCCACCCGGCCACCCGACGACAGTACCCTATGGGTGGCCGGGTGGGGGAGCGGGCCGGTGCCGCTTCCGCGCAAGCGGACATCAGCGCCTTTGCAGCGCCTTCACGCAGGCGGCGCGGTCGACGTCGCGGCCGTCGGTGCGGCGGGCGTCGACGTAAGTGGCCTGCGGCTCGCGCCCCGGCGCGCCGGGATAGAGATAGACGTCGAGGATACAGGGCGTGCCGGTGAACTGCAGCTTGCGCGCGTCGCCCTCGATCACGTCGAGCCGGGCGGGGCCGAACTGGCGGGTCAGTTCGGTGGCGGTCGCGCCGATCACGCGCTCCAGGCCGGGCAGTTGCTGCACCTGCGCCTGCGGCGGCGGCCGGGTGATCGGTGCGCGGACCGGCTGGCGCGGCTTGCCCTGGCGCATTTCCACCGCGCGGCTCGGCGGCGCGGTCCCCGCGCGCGGCGGGCCGCCGGTGGCACCGCAGGCGGAAAGCAGCGCGGCAAGGAGCAGGACCGGGGGAATCGCATGCAGGTTCGGCATCGGCGGCGGCATCGCCCGGCGCCCGGGCGGTGTCAACGCCGATCGGCCTTGCCGCGCGCTCCGGCGGCCGCTACCCGCGCCGGCTGGAAGCCCTCAAGCGCAGGAAAGATCGCCGATGCCCCAGTCCCCCAATCCGCCGGCCTTCGACGTCATCGCCATCGGCAACGCCATCGTCGACGTGATGGCGCCCAGCACCGACGAGGCGATCGCGGCCCTGGGCATGGCGCGCGGCGGCATGACGCTGATCGACACGGAGCGCGCGCGCGCGCTCTATGATGCGATGGGTCCGGCGCGCGAGGTCTCGGGCGGCTCGGCGGCGAACACGCTGGCGGGGCTGGCGGCGCTCGGCGCCAGGTGCGCCTTCATCGGCCAGGTCGCCGACGATCAGCTCGGCGAGGTCTTCGCCCACGACATCCGCGCCGGCGGCATTGCCTTCGCCACCCCCGCGCGGCCGGGCGAGCCGCCGACGGCGCGCTGCCTGATCTTCGTCTCGCCCGACGGGCAGCGGACGATGAACACCTACCTCGGCGCCTCGCAGTTCCTGCCGGCCGCCGCGCTCGACGCAAAGGCGATCGCGGACGCCGCGGTGCTCTATCTCGAAGGCTACCTCTGGGACCCCGAAGAGCCGCGCGCGGCGATGCGCAAGGCGATCGCGGCGGCGCGCGACGCCGGGCGCAAGGTGGCCTTCACGCTGTCCGATGCGTTCGTCATCGCCCGCCACGGCGACGATTTCCGCGCGATGATCGCGGCGGGCGAGATCGACATCCTGTTCGCCAACGAGCACGAGCTGGCCGCGCTCACCGGCAAGGACGATTTCCAGGACGGCATCGCCGCGCTGCGGGGCAGCGTGCCCGTGCTGGTCGTCACCCGCAGCGAGCAGGGCGCGGTGGCGGTCGCGGGCGAGGCGCGGGCCGAAGTGGCGGCCGAGCCGGTCGCCCGCGTGGTCGACACCACCGGCGCGGGCGATCTCTTCGCCGCCGGCTTCCTGTTCGGCCATGTGCGCGGCCTCGGCCTGGCCGAGTGCCTGAAGCTGGGCGCGATCTGCGCGGCCGAGGTGATCTCGCACTACGGCGCGCGGCCCGAGGCCGACCTCAAGGCGCTGACTGCCGCCGTGCTGGCTTAGGCGGTTAGGTCCGGACCGGACCCAATCCGCAAGTTCAGGGTGACGACCTGGCGCCCGGTCAAAGAACGGGCGCTATTCGCCTTCCGCCTCGCGCGCCACCTCGCGCCAGCCGATGTCGCGGCGGCAGAAGCCTTCGGGGAAGGCGATCGCGTCGACCGCGGCATAGGCGCGCGCCTGCGCTTCGGCGACGGAGGCGCCGCGCGCGGTGACGTTGAGCACGCGGCCGCCGCTCGCGGTCAGCACGCCGTCGATGCCGAGCGCGGTGCCGGCGTGGAACACCCTGGCGTCGCCCGCCTCGGCCGCGGGGATGCCGTCGATCCGCCCGCCCTTCTTCGGCGCGTCCGGATAGCCTTGCGCCGCCATCACCACGGTCAGCGCCGTTTCGGGCGAGAACACCGGCGGCTGGCAGGCGGACAGCCGGTTCTCGGCGCAGGCCAACAGGATCTCGCCGAGGTCGCTTTCCAGCCGCATCATCAGCACCTGGCATTCCGGATCGCCGAAGCGGCAGTTGTATTCGATCAGCCTGGGGCCGTCGCGGGTCAGCATCAGCCCGGCGTAGAGCACGCCCGCATAGGGGGTGCCTGCGTCCGCCATGGCCCGCACCGTCGGCGCGACGATCTTGGCCAGCACCTCGCCCTCCAGCATCGGCGTGAGCACCGGCGCGGGGCTGTAGGCGCCCATGCCGCCGGTGTTGGGGCCGGTGTCGCCGTCGCCGACGCGCTTGTGGTCCTGCGCCGAGCCGAAGGGGACGATGGTGCTGCCGTCGGTCAGCGCGAAGAAGCTCGCCTCCTCGCCTTCGAGGAATTCCTCGATCACCGCCTCGGCCCCCGCCTCGCCGAAGCGGCCGGCGAAGATGTCGCGCACCGCCGCGTCGGCCTCGGCGCGGGTCATGGCGACGGTGACGCCCTTGCCCGCCGCGAGGCCATCGGCCTTGATCACCACCGGCACGCCGAAGCGGTCGAGCGCCGCCAGCGCCCCGGCCTCGTCGGTCACGCGCACGTAGCCGGCGGTCGGGATTTCGGCGCGGGCGCACAGGTCCTTGGTGAAGCCCTTGCTGCCTTCGAGCTGCGCGGCGGCGCGGCCGGGGCCGAACACCGCGAAAGCGGCGGCGCGCAGCGAATCGGCGAGGCCGTCGACCAGCGGCGCTTCCGGGCCGATGACGACGAGGCCGATGCGCTGCGCCTCGCAGAAGGCGACGACGGCGGCATGGTCGGTCGCGTCGAGCGTGACCAGTTCGGCGTGCTGGGCGATGCCGGGGTTGCCAGGCGCGGCGTAGAGCCTATCGCAGAGCCGGGATTGCGCCAGCTTCCAGGCCAGCGCATGTTCGCGGCCGCCCGAGCCCAGCAGCAGGATGTTCATGACCGTCCGTTCGCCTTATTCCGATGACAATTCCGCCGGGCTGGTAGCGAAGGAGACGCCCGGGGACAACGCCGCCCCGCTTTCCGTCAGCGAGATTTCGGGGCGGCTGAAGCGCGCGGTCGAGGAACGCTTCGGTTTCGTGCGCGTGCGCGGCGAGCTTTCGGGGGTGAAGCGCGCGGCCTCGGGCCACCTCTATCTCTGCCTCAAGGACGAATCGGCGCGGCTCGACGGGGTGATGTGGCGGGGCGCGGCGCAGAACCTGCCGTTCCGCGTCGAGGACGGCATCGAGGTGATCGCCACCGGCAAGCTCACCACCTATCCCGGCCGCTCGACCTACCAGATCGTCATCGACCGCATGGAAGTGGCGGGCGAGGGCGCGCTGCTGGCGCTGCTCGCCCGGACGAAGGCGCGGCTGGAGGCCGAGGGCCTGTTCGCGCGCGAGCGCAAGCGGCCGATCCCCTATCTGCCGGGCGTGATCGGCGTCGTCACCTCGCCCACCGGCGCGGTGATCCGCGACATCCTCCACCGCCTGTCGGACCGCTTCGGCTGCCACGTCGTCGTCTGGCCGGTGCTGGTGCAGGGCCAGGGCGCGGCCGAGCAGGTGGCCAACGCGGTGGCAGGCTTCTCGCGCATCGCGCCGGGCGGGCCGGTGCCGCGGCCCGACCTCGTCATCGTCGCGCGCGGCGGCGGCTCGATCGAGGATCTCTGGGCGTTCAACGAGGAAGCCGTGGTCCGCGCCATCGCCGGCTCGACGATCCCGGTGATCTCCGCCGTGGGGCACGAGACCGACACCACGCTGGCCGATTTCGCCGCCGACCTGCGCGCGCCCACGCCCACCGCCGCCGCCGAACTCGCCGTGCCGGTGCGCGAGGAACTGCTGACCCAGATCGCCGAGCTGGCCCTGCGCAAGCGCCGCGCCGTCGCCCGCCCGCTGGCGCTGGGGCGCGAGCGGCTGGAGGCGCGCGCCCAGCGCCTGCCGCGCGCCGAGGCGGTGCTGGCGCCGTTCGTGCAGCGGCTCGACGAGCTGGGCGAGCGGCTGCGGCGCGGGCTGGGCGAGCGCATCGTCGTCGCCCGCCATGCGCTGCAGGCCGACGGCGCGCGGCTGTCGGCGCCGCTGCTCGCCGCGCGGCTCGACCATGCGCGGCACCGGCTGGCGGCGCAGCGGCTGGCGCCCGGCCTCGTCTCGGCGCGAATCGCGGCCGGACGCGAGCGGCTCGACGGGCTGGCCCGGCTGATGGTCTCGCTCAACCCCGATGCCGTGCTCCAGCGCGGCTATGTCCGCGTCACCGCGGCGGACGGGCGCACGCTGGTGAGCAAGGCGGCCGCGGCGCAGGAGGGCGCGCTGGCGCTCCACTTCCGCGACGGCGAACTGGCGGTGACGCCCGCCGCCGCGCGCCCGGCACGCCCCGCCGCGCGGGGCAGGCCGGCCCCGCCCGAGCAGGGCAAATTGCTTTGAGCCAGGGGTTTGGGTAGGGTGTCCGCCATGCTGATGTCATCGAACGATCGCGCCGCCACGCTGCATTACGGCCCCAACGGCTTTCGCGTGCTGACGCAGGGCAGCCACGTGCTCTGCGCGGTGACGGGCGAGCAGATTCCGCTCGAGGTGCTGCGCTACTGGAGCGCGGAACTGCAGGAAGCCTATGCAAGCTGCGAGATCGCGACGCGGAGGCTGCTGGAGCGGGCCGGACAGTGAAGCGGCCGCTCGTCCTCGCGGGGCTCCTCGCCGGCGCGGCGGTCCTGCTCGGGGCGGCGGGCGGCGTCGGTCTGCCCGGCGGCGGCGCCGGTGGCGGCCGCGACGCGGTGCGGCCCGAGGTTTCGCTTGCCGGGGAACTGACCCAGGGCGGCTGGGCGCGCGGGACGGCGCCCGCCGGCACCACCGCGCTGACGCTCGACGGCAAGCCCGTGGCGGTGGCGCCGGACGGCAGCTTCTTCCTCGCCTTCGACCGCGACGCGCGGGACCGGGCAGAGCTTGTGGCGCGGCTGGCCGATGGCGGCGAAGTGACGCGCACGCTGACGGTCTCGCCCCGCGCCTGGAGGATTGAGCACATTCCCATCGGCCCGCGGCCGGGCGCGGTGCCGAGCGAGGCCTTCCGCATCCGCCGCGCGGCCGAACTGGCGCAGATCAGGGCCGCGCGGGCGATCGAAAGCGGCAGCCAGGGCTGGCGGCAGAGCTTCATCTGGCCGGCGCGGGGACGCCTTTCGGGCCTGTTCGGCTCGCAGCGGATCTACAACGGCACGCCCGGCAGCTACCATTCGGGCACCGATATCGCCACGGGGGCCAGCGGCACGCCCTTCGTCGCGCCGGCCGACGGCGTCGTCATCCTCGCGGCGACGAGCCCGTTCTCGCTCGAGGGCAACCTGCTGATGATCGATCACGGCATGGGGCTCAACAGCGCCTTCCTGCACTGCTCGCAGATTCTGGTGCGGCAGGGCGAGGCGGTGAAGCAGGGACAGGTGATCGGCCGCATCGGCATGACCGGGCGGGCGACCGGACCGCACCTGCACTGGAGCATCAAGTGGCGCGACGCCCGGCTCGATCCGCTGCTCTTCACCGGCCCCATGCGCTGATCGCGCAAGCCGCCCCGCGCGCGGGGAACGGGCGGGGGCCGCACCCGATTCGGCGGGGCTGACGCCGGTTCCGGCCGGGGCTGTTCGGCCCGGCGATCGGCCGCTATGCGGATGCGCGTGCGCCGCCTCCTTGCCCTGCTGCTGCTGATCCTGGCGCTGGCGCCCGGCACCTGGCTGCGCGAGGGGCAGGCGCCCCGGCGCGACGAGACGGCGGCGGTGCGCTTCACCCGCCTGCCGCTGCCGGCCGGGGCGGATGTGGCCGCGCATCTTGGCGCCTTCACGCTCGAGGCCGCGTGGGAGATGACCGGGACCTTCAGCGGTTTCGGCAGCTATTCGGCGCTGCTGCCGCGCCCCGACGGGCGGCTCATGGCCATCAGCGACAGCGGCCGCTACCTGACCTTTGCCCCACCTGGCGTTCCATCCGGCGCCCCATCCGGCGCCTCACCCGGCGCCTCATCCGGCGTTCCGGCCGCCGCGCCCGAAAGCGGCAGCGTCGTGCCCGAGCCGCTGCGCCGCCGCCGCGATCTCGACATCGAGGCCGCCGCGCAGGACCCGGCCGGCGACACCATCTGGCTTGCGCGCGAGGACAGCAACGGCATATCGCGGCACGACCCCGCCTTCCGCGACGCCGGCGCCTATGTCCGGCCGGCGGCGATGCGCGGCTGGCGGCGCAATCGCGGGCCCGAGGCGATGGCGCGGCTGGCGGACGGCCGCTTCATCGTGCTGCAGGAGGGATTCGCGGGCCTGTTCGCGATGCGCCGCCATCACGCGGTCCTGTTCGCGCGCGATCCGCTGCGCGGCGGGCCGGCGATGGAGTTCACCTTTGCCGGACCGCTCGCTTTCGACCCCACCGACATGGCCCAGCTTCCCGACGGGCGCGTGCTGATCCTGATGCGCCGGCTGGTCTGGCCGCTGCCCTTGCGTTTCAGCGGGCGCATCGTCGTCGCCGATCCCGCCGCCATCCGGCCCGGCGCCCCGTGGCGCGGCCATGTGGCGGCGCGGCTGACGGCGCCGCTGCCGGTCGACAATTTCGAGGGGCTGGCGATCGTGCCGGGCCGCGACGGGCGCGTCACCGTCTGGATGATCTCGGACGCCAACAACGCGGCGACGCAGCGCACCCTGCTGTGGAAGATGACGGTCGATCCCGCGCGCCTGCCGGGCGCACGCAAAAAGGCGCGAAGTTCACCTTCGCGCCCCCATGCTCAGCCTGGCTGAAAGATCAGGCCGCCTGCTTCTTCGCCAGCTCGCGCTTCACCTTGAGCGCGCGGGGGGAAAGCTTGGTGTCCGCCGTCTTGAGCAGCCACGCGTCGAGCCCGCCGACATGCTCGACCGAACGCAGGCCATGCGCCGAAACGCGGAACCGGAAGCTGCGATCCAGGCCGTCGGACAGAAGCGTGACGTTCTGCAGGTTCGGCAGGAAGACGCGCTTGGTCTTGTTGTTGGCGTGGCTGACGTTGTGGCCGACCTGGCGGCCCTTGCCGGTCAGTTCGCAGATGCGGGACATGGCTCTAACTCGCTTCGAATTCGAAAATGCCGTTGCTGGCGGAAGGCGCGCGCATAGCGGCTCGCCTGCGCATCGTCAAGTTGCGCGGGTGGGGGAGCGGGCCGGTGCCGCCTTTCCCGCCAGGGAAAAAACCGTTAGCGCGCCACTCATGTCCCGCTGGCCGCTTCCCGAACCCATGGCGCGCGCCCTCGCCGAGGCGGATAATGCCGTCGCGGCGGGCGAGGTGCCGATCGGCGCGGTGGTGGTCAGGGACGGGCAGGTGATCGCCGCCGCCCACAACGCGCCGCGCAGCCTGCGCGATCCTACCGCCCATGCCGAGCTGCTGGCGATTCGCGCCGCGGCGCAGGCGCTGGGCAACGAGCGGCTCGACGGCTGCGAGCTGTGGGTGACGCTGGAACCCTGCGCCATGTGCGCCGGCGCCATCGCCCATGCCCGCATCGCCCGGCTCTATTACGGCGCGTCCGATCCCAAGGGCGGCGCGGTGGAGCACGGCGCGCGGGTGTTCGAGCAGGAACAATGCCTGCATCGCCCGGAGGTCTATGCCGGCATCGGCGAGGCCGAGGCGGCGGAGCTGCTGCGCGGGTTCTTCCGCAAGAAGCGCTGACGCTACAATCCCCGCCAGATCTTCAGCGGCGCCGAATCGGGCGGGCCGAAAGTCCGCCGGTCGCAGGCCCTCGGCATGAAGTCGCGGCCATAGCACAGGCGGATCTCGCGCAGCCAGCCGGTGCGGCTGACGAGCACGCCGACCTGCGCCGCCCGCCAGTCCGGATTGCGCGCGACGAAGGCGCGGCGCAGCTCGCCCGCGGTGAGGCCGTCCTGGCGCGAGAGCCGGTCCGCGTCGGGCCAGCGCAGCGAGCGCCAGAGGATGCCGCTGGCGCGATAGTAGCGTTCGGGCGTGGCGGCCATGCAGCTTCCGTGCTTGGCCCATTCGTGCGCGATCAGCCGGGGCGCCGGCGTCATGCACAGCGCGCCGCGGACCACTTCGGGCGAGGGGCGCGGGGTCAGCGCGCACCATTGCGGCGGCGGGCCGCTGCGCGCCTCGGGCCAGAGGCCGTGGAGGATGAAGCCGAAACGCCCGTTCGCGCCCGAGCACTGCATCGTGCCCTTGTCCTGCGGCCGCCGGCAGTATTCGGGCGACCAGCTCGCCGCCAGCGTATAGCCGCCGATGGGCACGCGCCGCACCGGGCCGTCGGGCGTCGGCGCCGGCACCGGCGCGATGCGCCGGGGCGGATCGCAGCGATAGGCTTGCGCCAGCGCCGGCGCGGGCAGCGCCAGCACGAGGACGACCGCCGCGCGCAGCCTCACAGCGGCGTGAAGTCGAGGCCGATGTCGGCCGCCGGCGCGCTCTGCGTCAGCCGGCCGACCGAGACGTAGTCCACGCCCGTCGCGGCGATGGGGTTGATCGTCTGGAGGTTGACCCCGCCCGAAGCCTCGCAGGGTACCCGGCCAGCGACCAGCGCCAGCGCTTCGCGCAGCGTCGCCGGGGCCATGTTGTCGAGCAGCAGGTGGCTGGCGCCGGCGGCCAGCGCGGGCTCGATCTGGTCGAGCCGGTCGACCTCGCAGATGATCCGCGCGACGCCCGCGGCCTTCGCCCTGCGCACCGCCTCGGCGACGCCGCCGGCGACGGCGACGTGGTTGTCCTTGATCATCGCCGCGTCCCACAGGCCCAGGCGATGGTTCTGCGCCCCGCCCATGCGCGTCGCGTACTTTTCGAGATGGCGCAGGCCGGGGATGGTCTTGCGCGTGTCGAGCAGCACGGTCGAATGCGGCGCGATCGCGGCGACATAGGCAGCCGTCAACGTGGCGACGCCCGAGAGGTGCTGGACGGTGTTGAGCGCGCTGCGCTCGGCCGTCAGCATGGCCCGCGCGTTGCCCGAAAGCCGCATGAGATCGGCGCCCGGCCGCACTTTCGCGCCTTCCGCGACGAGGATCTCGATCTCCATGGCGGGATCGAGGTGGCGGAAGAAGGCGGCGGCGATCGGCAGCCCGGCGACGGTGATCGCCTCGCGGCTGTCCATCACCC
This sequence comes from Novosphingobium sp., assembly GCA_041677785.1. Classification (GTDB taxonomy): domain Bacteria; phylum Pseudomonadota; class Alphaproteobacteria; order Sphingomonadales; family Sphingomonadaceae; genus Novosphingobium. The sequence goes on from JBAYPJ010000014.1 coordinate 48,791, forward strand.
CGGAAAAGCGGACGTCGGCCGGAATGACGCTTTCCGAGGTGACGTCATGCCCCCCGCCGGGCCAGCCCCTACCGGGACCGTCCGAACCGAGGTCCTCGGCGAGCGTGGCGGCGACGAAGGCGTCGAGGTCGAAGCCGGGGATTGAAAAAGCGGTCATGCCGTTGACCTAGCGGCCGAGATGTCCGGGTCAAGCGCCGTGCGCGGCCCCTTCGGCGAAGCTCGGGACATGCTTCGGCAGGCTCGGGCTGAGCGGATGTAGCTACAGAACCAGACCCCGCCCATGCCGGGCTTGCCGAAGCACAGGCGCAAAGCCGGCCCGACGGGCCTCAGTGCACGAAGCGCGCCACCACGTCCCGGTACGACCGGCTCACCTTCACCTGCGCGCCCGATTCGAGCACGAGGAAGCATTCGCCGTTGGTGTGCGGCTTTACCTGGCGGACCTGGTTCAGGTTGACGATGGTGGAACGGTGGACGCGCTGGAACACGCGCGGGTCGAGCCGGCGTTCGAGATCCTTCATCGTCTCGCGCAGGATCAGCGAGTTGTCGGCGGTGCGGATGCACATATAGTCGCCGGCGGCTTCGATATGCTCGATCGAATCGACGTCGATGCGGAAGATCTGGCCGCGATCCTTGATATTGATGAGTTTTTCATAGCGCGCGCCGCTGGTCTCGGGCTCTTCGGGCATGGCCTCGATGGCGTCGGGCGCCACTTCGGCCAGCACGCTCTTGAGCTTTTCCGCCTCCTCGGCCGAGCGCTTCTCGGCAATGCGCGTGCGCACGCGGTCGAGCGTGTCGGCCAGCTTGTCCTCGTCGACCGGCTTCATCAGGTAGTTGACGGCATTGGCCTCGAACGCCCGCACCGCGTGTTCCTGATAGGCGGTGACGAAAACGAACAGCGGCGGTTCGATCTCCATCACGCCCTTCACCACGGAAAAGCCGTCGAAGCCGGGCATCTGGATGTCGAGGAAGACGAGATCGGGTTTCTCGGTCTTGATCTTGCGAATCGCCTCGCGCCCGTTGGAGCAGGTGTCGATGATCTCGACGTCGGGGAAGGGCTCCAGGCGAAGCTGCAGGCCCTGGATCGCCAGTTTCTCGTCGTCGACAAGGATGGTGCGGATAGTCATGAAATACCTCGGCTGGAGCGTAATCTGGCGCCGATCGGCTGCAATTCAACTTGCCGGAGCAACGATTCGCGGCGCGACCGGTTCCGGTGCGGCGGCTGCGCGAAGTTCCAGCGGTATCTCGATGACGACGGCGAAACCGCCTTCCGGCGGCTCCAGCGTCTCGAAACGGTGCTGCTCGCCATAGGCTTGCGCCAGACGGTCGCGGATGTTCGTCAATCCCACCCCGGTGGATACAGGTTCGCCGCCGTCGAAACTCACGCCCGACAACCTGTTGCTGGTGCTGGCGCTTTGCAACCCCGGGCCGGTGTCCGAGACGGTGATGCGAAGGTTCTGGCCGACGAGTTGCGTGGTGATGGTGATCTCGGCGCCGCTCTCCTGCGTGCCGACCGCATACTTGATGGCGTTTTCCACCAGCGGCTGCAGCAGCAGCGAGGGCAGCAGCGCGGTTCCGGTGGCCGGGTCGATGTTGAAGGTGGTGCGCAGCCGCTCCTCGAAGCGCATCCGCTCGATGTCGAGGTAGAGCTTCAGCGTGTCGACTTCCTGCGCCACGGTGACGCGCCCGCCCGGCTCGTTGATCAGCGTATAGCGCAGGAACGAGGACAGGCGGGTCAGCATGGCGTTGGCCGGCTCTGTCTGCTTGAGCAGTACCAGGGTCGAGATCGAGTTGAGCGTGTTGAACAGGAAGTGCGGGTTGAGCTGGTAGCGCAGCATGGCAAGCTGGGCGCTGGTCGCCTGGTTCTCCAGCTGGATAAGCTGGTCGTTCTGCTCTTCCACCTGGAGGAAGAAGTTGATCGCGTAATAGAGCGCCGACCACGCGCCGAGCAGCGTGAAGTCGAGGTAGAACACGCCGATGAAGAGCTGGGCGAAGCTGGCGGTGCTGTCCGTGCGGTAGAGCGAGATCACCCAGGCGTCGATGAAGGTGTTGAGCGCGACCGCGAAAGGCAGCACCAGCGCCGTGGCCCCCCAGGTCACCAGCGGCCGCTGCTGGATGAGCTGGCGGTAGATGACCGAAAGCAGCAGCGAGATCGAGAAGCCGGTGATCGTCGCGATCAGCAGCATCACCAGGAACGAGGCCGGCTGGGCGTTGGCCAGGCTCGACATCGCGCGCAGCAGCATGGCCCCGCCCCAGCCGACGATCTGCAGGCGCCAGAAGGCCTGGTTCTTGTTGGCGAAGAAGGGCGTCGGTCGAAAGGGCAGCACGGCCATGCCGCTCTTCTTAGCGGAAAATGGCGGGGACGCGAATCCCCGGCCGAGAATGCGCGCCAGCCGTGGCGGCGTGGCGCGATGCTGGCGGCCGATGGTCAATCCTTGCGCGCGGCGGCGATCGCCTCGCCCAGCCTGGCCCGGCCGACCGCGCCCGACAGGAGCTGGTCGCCCACGACCCAGCTCGGCGTGCCGCTGAAGCCGAGCTGGCGGGCGAATTCGACGTTGCGGGCAAGCTCCGCATCGATCCGGGGATCGGCGATCGTCCGGCGCGCGCGGTCCATGTCGAGCCCCGCTGCGCGCGCGGCGGCGGCGATGGTGCCGGGCGCGGGCTGGCCGGCGGCGAACATCGCGTGGTGGAAGGCGGCATACTTGCCCTGCTCGGCGGCGGCGAGCGCCATCCGGGCGGCATCGGCGCTGGCCGGGCTCAGGATCGGCAGCTCGCGGATGACGATGCGCAGGTCGGGATCGGCGGCGATGAGGTGCTCGATCTCGGCGACGCTCTGGCGGCAGAAGGTGCAGGCGAAGTCGGTAAACTCGACGAGCGTCACCTTGCCCTGCGGATTGCCCAGCACCGCCCCCGGAAAGGGCGCCGTGACCTGGTCGCGAATGCTCGAAAGCGCCTGTGCGTTCTGGCGCTTCTGCAGGTTTTCCATTGCCTCGGGCAGGATCTCGGGATGCTCCAGGATATAGTCGCGCACGATCTTCTCGATCGCGGCGCGGTCCCCGGCCGCCGGGGACGCCTGGCGCCACGACCAGCCGGCGAACAATCCGGCGGCGAGCGCCAGCACGATTCCGGCGACGGCCAGCACCGTCCAACTACGCGAAGAACTCGATCCCTGGGGCATGGCCGCGGCGCTACCGGCGTTTGCGGTTGCGTTCAATCGCCGCGCGCGCCTGCATGGCGATATCCTGGGCGCGCAGCCAGTCGGGTGAGCCCTTGGGCAGCGCCGCCTCGGCCGCCTCGGCGCTGTGCAGTGCCTCGGGCATGCGCCTCGAGAGGGCCTGCTGTTCGGCGCTGGCCAGCCGCGCGCGGGCCATATCGCCGTTGGCGGCATAGACCATGCCGAGCTGGTACCAGGCGAACGGATTCTCCCGGTCGCGCGCGACCGCGGCCTTGAGCACGCGTTCGGCCTCGGCGAAGTTCCCGGGGTTCTCGGTGGCGATCAGCGCGTGACCGAACGTGGTGGCGATCAGCGGCTGGTTGTTGGTCAGCTCGGTCGCGCGGCGCAGCGGGCCGAGCGCTTCGGCCGGCTTGCCTGCCTCGAGCAGGATCTGGCCCTTGAGTTCGAGGAAATAGGGGTCATCGGGCGCCTGCCCGAGCAGCGCGTCGGTTTCAGCCATCGCCTTGTCGAGATGCGCGTCCTTGTGCCAGGCATAGGCCCGGGCATAGCGCGCGGGCACCGTGTTGGTGCCTTCGGGATAGGCCTTGAGCGTGTCCCTGGGCTCGGCGAGATAGCCGTAGAGCTTGGCTTTCGCGCGCTGGAAGCGAGCCTCGATCGCCGGGTTGCTCGGCTTGGCCCAGGCCGGGTCCCGCTCGTAGGTGTCCCGCAGCGTCGCGATGCGGTCGCCGGTCATCGGGTGGGTTCTGTAGAACTCGGTATCGGCGTTGCGCGTGTAGCCGTAGCGGAACTCCATGTTCTCGAGCTTCTTGAAGAAGTCGATCGAGCCGCGGCCGGTGATGCCGGCCTCGGACAGGAACTTCGCGCCCGCGGCGTCGGCGGTGGCCTCCTGCGCGCGGCTGAAGGCGAGGTACTTGCCCATCGCCGCCTGCTGTCCGGCCATCAGCACGCCGATCGCCGCATCGCCCCCGCCCGCGGCCGCCGCGGCGGCGCCGAGCAGCAGCGACAGCAGGCTGATGCCGTTGGCCGCCTTGCCGCCCGCGTCGCTGATCACGTGGCCGCCGACGACGTGGCCCAGTTCGTGCGCGATCACCCCCTGCACTTCGTTGGCGGAATCGGCAGTGTTGATCAGGCCGCTGTTGAGATAGACCGCCTGTCCGCCGATGACGAAGGCGTTGACCGAGGAATCGTTGACCAGCACGATGTCGACGTTGCGCGGATCGAGCCCGGAGGCGGCGACCAGCGGCGCGGCCATGTCTTGCAGCAGCGCCTCTGTCTCCGCATCGCGCAGGATCGACTGCGCCGCGGCCGGCCCGGCGGTGAGCAGGGCGGCGGCGACAAACGCCAGGAGGCGGCCCGGCTTGCGGAATCTGTGGCGCATGGGGGCTCGCCTAGCCCGATGGCCGCTGAACCGGGCATGAAGGGTAAGGGACATGGCGTCTTCCTTACCGTCTGGCTGCGGCCGGCACCACAGAAAGACAGGCACCACAGAAAGACGGGGCGCCGTCGAAAGAGACGCCGCGCGATGGCATCGTCCAGGACCCGGGGAGGGGCCGGTTGCCGCGACATGAACGGGCCTCGCAGGCTGAGACAATTGGCGACAATAAACGCGTAACGTGGCATAACCGCGCGACATTCCGCCTCTAGAAGCGTTGACAGGAGGCTGTGCGGCCGGATCCCCCCAATTCCGCCGGCCACGCGGTCTCCACCCATTTCGGGTAGCCAATGGAGAGAAAGACATGAAGATGACCAAGGCGCGCAAGATCGCACTCGGCCTGTCGCTGACCGCCGCAGCGATTGCCGGAGCCGCCTACGCCCAGCAGGCCGCGAAAGGCGATGGCGCGATCACCCGCGCCGAAGCCCAGACAAAGGCGCAGGAGGCGTTCGCCCGCATGGATGCGAACAAGGACGGCAAGATCGACCAGGCCGATCGCGCGGCGCGCCGCGCGGCGATGTTCGACCGCATCGACACCGACCGCAACGGCCAGATCTCGCGTGCCGAGTTCGACGCCATGGCCGAGCGCGGCCGGCGCGGCCCCGATGCCGGGCCCCGGGCCGATCGCGGGCCGCGGGGTTCGGACGACGGCCACCGGATGCACCGCCCGCATCGCGGCGGCCATCATGGCGGCATGATGATGGGCCGCATGGCCGACGCCGACAAGGACGGCGCGGTCAGCCAGGCCGAGTTCGTCAACGCCGCGTTGCAGCGCTTCGACCGGGCCGACGCCAACCGCGACGGCACCGTGACCCGGGAGGAGCGGCAGGCCGCGTTCAAGGCGATGCGCGACCAGAAGCGCGAGCATAAAGGCACGCCCGGCACACCGCCGCCGGCCAATTGAGGAAGGAGCGCGGTAGGCCTTGCCCATGAATGACACCGCGCCCGTCCGGCTGCTCATCGTCGATGACGAGGCGGCCCTGCGCGAACCCCTGGCCGAGTACCTCTCGCGCCAGGGGTTCGACGTCGCCCAGGCCGGCAGCGCGGCCGAGGCGCGCAGCCTGATCCGCGACGAAACGCCCGATCTCGTGCTGCTCGACATCATGATGCCCGGCGAGGATGGCCTTTCGCTCTGCCGCCACCTCGTCGAAGCGAAGGCGATCCCCACCATCTTCCTCACCGCCCGGGGCGAGGCGACGGACCGCATCGTCGGGCTGGAGATCGGTGCCGACGACTATGTCGTCAAGCCGTTCGAGCCGCGCGAGCTGGTCGCCCGCATCCGCAGCGTGCTGCGCCGCGCGGGTCGCAATGCCCAGCCCGCCGAGAACGAGCTGTTCGAGTTCGAGGGCTGGAAGCTCGATCCCCTCAAGCGCCGGCTGATCGATCCCGAAGGCGCGGTCGTCGCGATCTCCTCGGTCGAATTCCGCCTGCTGATGGCTTTCGTCGAGCATCCGCGCCAGGTGCTCGACCGCGATCGCCTGCTCGACATGGTGCAGGGCCGCGAGGCGCACCTGTTCGACCGCGCGGTCGACAACCAGGTCAGCCGCTTGCGCCGCAAGATCGAGGCGGACAGCCGCAATCCTCAGCTCATCCAGACCGTCTGGGGCGGCGGCTACATGCTTGCCGCCGACGTCAAGCGCATCGCTGCATGAAAGGCAGGATCTGGCCGCGCAGCCTGATGGGGCAGATGCTGCTCGCTGTGGCGATGGCGCTGCTCGCCGCGCAGACGATCGGAGCCGTGCTGGCCTATCGCGCGGGTGCGGAGCGGCGCGAGGCGGCGCTGTTGCATTCGGCGGCGTTCCGCCTGCTTTCGGTCACGCGCGGCCAGGCCGAGCGGCCGGGGCCGCCCTGGGGCCGGCCGGACGGCCCCGGCTTCCGGCTCGGCGGCTTCCGCCTCGAGCACGCGGCCGCCTCGCCCCAGCGCGCGGGCGAGAGCCGGGACCACGAGGCCGAAGCGGAATTGCGGCGTATCCTCGGCGAGCAGGACATGGCCGTCTCGCAGGTGGTCGTCCTGCGCCGCGCGATCGCCGCCGACGAAGTCGCGCGCCGGCGCGCCCAGCGACAGGAGCGCCTGCTCGGCCGCCACCCGCCGGACCAGGCGCGCGTGCTGATCGCGGCGGTCGAGCGCTCCGCCACGCAGGACTGGCTGATCGCGCGCGTGATGGTGCCGAAGGGCGAGCGCGCCATCGTCGCCTCGCTGGTCGGCCAGACGCTTTTCATCTACGTCGTCCTTGTCGGCGTGATCGCGCTCATCCTGCGGCGCATCACCCGCCCGCTGGCCGCGCTCACCGGTCGGCTGGAGCGTTTTGCCGAGACGCGCAGCCTGGAGGGCCAGCTCGATCCGCAGGGGCCCGCCGACGTGCGCCGCCTGATCGTCGCGCACAATGCCATGGAAGACCGCATCGCCGCCCTGCTCGACGAGAAGGACGTGATGCTCGGCGCCATCGGGCACGATCTCAAGACCCCGCTTGCGGCGCTCAGGGTGCGCATCGAATCGGTCGAGGACGATGCCGAGCGCGCGCGCATGGCCGCGACGATCGAGGACATCGCCCGCTCGCTCGACGACATCCTGTCGCTCGCGCGGGTCGGCCGCCCCAGCGACCCGCTCGAACAGTCCGAGCTGTCGGCGCTGGTCGCCTCCGTGGCTGAGGAGTACGAGGACATGGACGCGCCGGTCGAGCTGGGCGACCTGCAGCGCATCGTTCTGCCCTTGCGCGCGACCTGGCTGCGGCGCGGCCTGCGCAACCTGATCGACAACGCGCTGCGCTATGGACGGCGCGCCCGCGTCTCGCTGGCGCGCGAGCGGCAGCAGGCGGTGATCCGGATCGAG
>JBAYPJ010000015.1:0-53125 GCA_041677785.1 Novosphingobium sp.
CGGTGGCCGAAAAATAGACGCTGTTATGCGAATTGGGGTTGAGCGCCTCGGTCAGTCGCACAAAGCGGTTGCCGCCCTCGTCCAGCACTTGCGAGGCTAGGCCCTGATGATTGCCGAGCACGAAGGGCAGGCCGCCGGCCGCTTCGAAATCCTGCGCCGTCGCACCGTTCGCGGGCGGCTGGGACGCCACGTCGAATACGAAATTATAGGCGCTGTCAGCGCTGCGCGAGACGCGCCCTTCGACGAGCAGCGTATAGCTGCCCGCCATCGTCGCCGTCAGCAGCCCGGTGCTGCTAAGCACGCTCGACCCGAACACCACTTGCCCGAGCGGGTCGATCAGTCGCCAGTAATTGCCGTTCGCGCCGTTTGGCGGCACGACGAAGCCGAAGCGCATCCCTTCGATCGCATCGAAGCGATAGAGATCGGTCTTGCGGCCGGATTCGCTGAGCGAGCGGGCATAGTTGCCCGCGGCCATCTCCTCGGCGGTCGCCAGGTCGCGAAGCTGGAACGCATAATCGCCCACCGCCTGACCGGCGCCGTCCACCGTCAGTGTCCAGGTGCCGGCCGAGAGGTTGAGCACCGGGTTGCCGGAAAGGTCCACACTGTCCGACTGGTCGAAGCGCCGCGCGCTCACCACCGTGCCGTCCGGCCCGGTCAGCGTCCAGTTGAGCGTACTGCTGTTGGTGAAGGAATCCAGCAGCAGCCGCGTCGGTTGCGCAAGCGTGAAGCTGTAGCGATCGCTCTCGCCCGGCTGGGAGATGGCTGCCGCCACGCGCTGGCCGATGGTCAGCGGCGCATCCTGCACGGCCATCGGGTAGATCGCGAAGTCGTAGCTGGCGACCGTGCCCTGCCCCACGACGCCTTCGATCAGCAGCGTATAGGTTCCGGTGACGTCGAGCTTCAGCCCGTCGATGTCCGTAAGCGTCGTCTGGTTGAAGACGAGATTGCCCGCCGGATCGATCAGCCGCCAGCGCACGCCGTTGACGCTGCCCAGCGCATCGAAGAAGAAGCTCTCGCCCGCATTGGCGGCGAAGCGATAGGCGGCGGTCGCGTTCGCGGGCGTCAGCGGCGCGGCGACCCGCGTGCCCAGCGCCAGCGGCGTGGCGTTCGCCAGGTCGCTCAGCCGAAAGTTGAAGGCGCCCGTGAAATCGGCGGTTCCCGCCACGGTCAGCACATAGGCGCCCGGTCCCAGCTTCAATACGGGGCTGCCGGAGAAGGACGACGAATCGGACTGGTCGAAACGCCGCGCATCCACCTCGACGCCTTCCGGACCGGTCAGCGTCCAGCGCAGGCTGGAATTGTCGGTAAGGCTATCGAACAGAGCAAACGTGTGCTTGTCGAGCGTGAAGGCATAGCGAACCTCCTCGCCCGGCACGGCGATGCGGCCGGTGACGCCATTGGCGTTGACGGAACGCAAAGTGACGCCGGCGGGCAGCGCCGTCGTCTCGAAATCGAGCGCGAGGTTAAGGCCCGGCGTCCCGGCCGGTGGCGGCGTGCCCATGCCGGCGGATATCTGGGCCGCGCTGCGCGCCGTGCTCCACAGGCGGAAGCTGTCGACCGCGCCTTCGACGGGGCCATAGCTTCCCTCCGCCTGGGTATAGTGGGCGATATAGAGCGGATCGTCGGTATTGGCGTTGGCGTTGGTGCGGATGGCGAGCGACGCCCGCGCCTCGCCGTTCACCAGCAGCTGCATCGCCCCGTCATCGCGATCGGCGACGAGCGCGAGGTGCACCCATTCGCCGAACGGCACGACCCCGCCGGCGCTCTGGACGGATTGCACGCCCGAAGCGTCGCGCACCGCGCCCCAGATCGCGCCGCTGCTGTTGATGGCGATGCGATAGGGCGAGGTGGCATTGAGGCCCTTCGACACCACCGGCATCCAGGTATCGGTGGCGCGCTCGAAGAAGAACCAGCCCTCGACCGTCAGGTTGCGCGTGATGTCGACGTCGGCGCCGTCCGCCACCTCGACATAATCGACGCCGCGCAGCGCCAGCGCCTGGCCGGATACGCCGCCCACCACCTTCGGCGCATCGGGGTTGGGGCCGTCGAGCGCGATCGGAATCGGCGCGCTGACCGGCAGTGCATAGGCGGCCAGCCGATAGTCGACCGGCCAGTTGGAAAGCGCCGCGCGCCCCTCCAGCATCAGCGTATAGACACCACCATAGGCCAGCGGCGCCGTGGTGAAGTCACCCGCGTTGACAGGGCCGTATAGCTGCCGCCCCAACGGATCGATCAGACGGAAAGTCGCGCCGTTGGCCGCCCCGGAAAATTGCTGGAGATCGATGAACAGACGGTCGCCCGCCGCCGCCTCGATGCGCCAGGCGGCATTGTCCGCCGATCCGGTCATGCGGCCCGATACCGCGCTGCCCGAGGCCAGCAGCGGCGCGCGGCCCAGATCGACCAGACGGAAGGCAAAGGCCCCCGTCGCCGCGCCGTTGCCGTCCACCGTTACGGTATAGTTGCCCGCGGCAAGCTGGAACGCCGGATTGCCGCTCCCGAATTCGTGGCTTTCCCCGTTACGCATGTTGCGCGCGATCGACACGCCGCCCGGGCCGGTGATCGTCACCGTCATCGCGTTGTTGTCGTGCAGCGCGTCGAACGCCATCAGCGTCGGCGCGGCGAGCGTGAAGCTGTAGCTGCGCGTGTCGCCGGGGGAGAGGAGCCGCCCCTCGACCACGCCGGCCAGCCCTTCCAGATCGCGCAACAGGGGGATCGTGGCGCCGCTTACCCGCTCGGTCAGCCTGCCGGCGGCGATCACATCGAAATCCATGCGCAGCACCAGGCCGCTGGCGTCTGTCGGCGCCCCTTTCAGCAGATCGGCCTGCACCTCCGCCGCGCTGCGGGAGCGGTTCCAGACGCGAAGCTCATCGATCGCGCCTTCGAATTTCTGGTAGGCGTCATTCGTCTCGGAACTGGCGCCGATATAGAGCGGGGTCGCCGCGCTGCCATTATGCGGCGTGGTGGCGATGGTGCGCGTCACGGCGAGTTCGCCGTTCAGATAGATGTGCAGATTGCCGGTGCTGCGCTCTATCACCGCGGTCACATGGGTCCACTGCCCCATCGGCACCGAATTGTTCGCCGTCGCCAGCGCGTCATCCGACCCGCCGCGTTGGGTGGAGACGTGAATATAGCCGTTGCGATGATACCAGACGGAGAAGCCGCGCTGCCCGGCATCGTTCCCCTTGTAGACGATCGGCGTCCAGGTGTCGGCCATCCGCTCCGGATTCAGCCAGAACTCGATGGTCACATCCTCGCGCAGATCGAGCGCCGGGTCGGTCACCTCGATCTGCTCGTGCGTGGTCATCACCAACGCATTGCCGATCTTGCCGGGCTGAACGGCGGACGGCGGCGGCGTGCCACTGGCGAGATCCACCGGCACGAGCGGACTCGACGCGCGATGCATCGCGAAACGATAATCGCGTGCGGCGGCCGTATCCCAGACCCGCCCTTCGATCAGGACGAAATAGGTGCCGGTCGTGGCGACCGTGAACTCCCGGTCGCCAAGGCCCACCGGCCCCACGATCTGCCGCCCGTTGGGATCGATGATCCGCACCGTGGCGTTGCTGACGGCAAGCAGATTCTGGAAGAACAGCCGGTCTCCAGCCGCCGCGTCGAAGCGATAGATGTCCGTTTCGGAAGCCGGCGACAGCGTCCCGGCCACGGCCTGCCCAAGCGGCATCGCGCTTGCCGCCGCATCGATGTCCACCAGCCGGAACGTTGCCGTGCCGACGTAGAAGCCGCTGCCGCTGACCGTGAATTCATAGGTGCCGGCCGGCAGATCGATGATCCGCTCGCCACCATTCTCACCCGAATCGCTGTAATAGAACGCCGCCCCGGCCAGCGTATTGCCAAAGCGGGTGATGCTCCATGACAGGCGATCATCGTTGGTCAGCGAATCGAGATAGAGCCGCTTCGGCTCGGTCAATGTGAAGGTGAAGCGGTTGACTTCGCTCGGCCGCGCGATGGTCGTCGAGAAAGTCGTGCCCAGCGGCAGCGGCTGCACCGGCGGGTTCACCGGCCGATCGACGATGAACGAATAAGGCCGCGAAGCGGCCGTGTCGGATATCCGGCCCTCGATCAGCAAGTAATAGCGGCCGGCACGAGGCGCGGTGAATGCCTGGTCCGCAAATCCCTGCGCGCCCGACATATCGCGCCCGTAATGATCGAGCAGGCGAAAGGACGCACTTCCGGGCGCCTGCACCGCATCGAACAGGAAACGCTCCCCCTCCGCCAGATCGACCGCATAGATGTCGGTCTCGGACGCGGGTTCGAGCGCCCCGGTCACCGTCTGCCCGGTGCCGGGAAGGAGCGTCGCGGCGGCGCGCAGGTCGAGCAGGCGGAACGCATAGTCGCCGGTGTTGGCCAGCGTGCCGTCGATCAGCAGTTCGTATTCGCCGGGGGCCAGCAGCAGCGGCGGACGATTTGCCTGCTCGTAACTGTCGGAGGCGCGCAGCGTCGCCATCTGGTTCCAGCCGGGGCCGGTCAGCCGCCAGGTGAGGCCGGTATTGTTGGTGAACGAATCGAACGCGATCACGGTTTCCTGCGCGATCGTGAAGCGATAGCGCTGGACGTCGCCGGGCCGCGCGATGGTGCCGTTCACCGTCGCGCCCAACGCCAGCGCCAGCGGCGCCGGATCGCTCGCGCGGTTGAGCGAGAAGGTAAACGCGTCGCTCGCCCGGTTCTCGCTGATCCGGCCTTCGATCAGCAGCGTGTAGGAACCGGTCACCGGCAGCGCTACTTCGCGGTCCGTGAACAGGCTGGCGCCGAATATCTCGCGCCCGAACGGGTCGATCAGCCGCATCGCCCCGTTGCTGATGGTGGTTCGCGCGTCGATCACCAGCGTGTCGCCCGCCGCCCCGTCGAAACGGTACATCGCCGTCGACCGCGACGGCGTGAGCGTGCCTTCCACCAGGCTGTTGTCGGCGGTGATCGCCGTTGCGGCGGCGAGATCCAGCAGGCGGAAGCTGTAGCTGCCGGCCGTGCCCCGCACCTGCAACTGATAGGTGCCCGCCGCCACCAGCGGGACCAGCGGATTGCCGTCGTAGGAATCGGAGCGGGAGAAAAGCCGGGCCGGAACTTCCACGCCTCTGGGGCCGATCAGGGTCCAGTTCTTGCCCGTATCGTTGACCAGCGAATCGAAATAGAGCTGCGTCGGCCCGGCGATGGTGAAGGTATAGAGATCGACCTCATCCGCCGCGTCGAGCGAGGCGGTGATCGTCGCTCCTGGGGTGAGCGCGGCGCCCTCGCTCCGGTCCGGCGGCGGCACATTGGCGATGCGGTTGACCCGCAGGCTGTAGTCGTGGGTCTCGCCATCCCAGATCGAACCTTCGATCGCCAGCGTATAGACCCCGCTCATCGGGGCGCTGACCTCCACGGCCTCGCCGAAATAATGCAGACTGGTGACGAGACGGCCGGTCGGATCGTAGAGCCGCCAATAGGGCGAACCCACGTTCAGGCCGGCGATCCGTTCGATCGTCAGCGTGTCGCCCGCGGCGGCGACGAAACTGTAGAGATCGGTTTCGCCAGCAGGATCGATCCGCCCCGCCGTCTCCACGCCCAAAGTCACGGACGTTGCGTTCGCCGTGTCGAGCAGGCGGAAACGGTAATCGCTATCGGTATCGCCCACCCCGTCGACAGTCAGCGTATAGTCGCCGGCGGGCAGATCGAGCAGCGCGGAGGCATAGATGTCGAAATCGGCTGCATCCGAATAGCGGAAGCTGCGGGCGTTGACCTCGACCCCACGCGGCCCCGTCAGCGTCCAGTTGAGATTGCTGTTCGCCGTCAAGGTATCGAACAGCAGCCGGGTCGGCTGGGCAAGGGTGAAGGTCAGATGGTCGCGTTCGCCAACGCCGATATGGCCGCTGATCTCGCCCGCTGGCGCGATGGCGCGGGTTTCGTCGGCGACCTTGAGCAGACGCGCCGCGAAGGCCGCCGGCAGGTTGTTGTAGATCCGGCCTTCGACGGCGACGAGATAGTCGCCGCTCATCGGCAGGTTGGTCAGTTCCAGGTCGGCGAGACTGATGACATTGCCGAGCTGGACGCCGTCGGGCCGATAGACGCGCAAGGTGAGATCGCCGCCGCTGCGCGACAGCAGGTTGAAGAACCAGCGCTCCCCCTGCTGGCCGGTGAAGCGATAGAAGCGCGCTTCGGTAGCGCGGCCGGTGGCGACGGCGGCTACGGCGGCCGGCGCGATATCCGCCGCGGTCGAGCCATTGGCTTCGTCAAAGCGCCAATTGCCCACCAGCCCGGCCTCACCGCCGCTGAGCGGAACGGCCGCGAACTGCGCGATCTGTTCGGCCGTGCGCGCCACGTTCCAGACGCGGACCTCGTCGATCGATCCGCTCCACCCCCCATAGCCGTCTGGCGAGGAACCGATGAGCAACGGGCCGCTACTATGCCCGATCGCCTCGCTATAGCCTCGCTCGGCGGCGAGCACGCCGTCGACATAGAGACGCAACGCCGTTCCGTCATAGGTCGCGGCGACATGCTGCCAGATATTCTCGCCGATCGGCGCCTCGACATAGGCGTCGGCCCAGCCGTTCACGTAAAAGCGGATGGTGTTGCCCGTGCGGACCAGCCCATAGCCGTCGTTCCAGCCGCTGGTGCTGCTCTTGACGACGGCCCCTTCGTAATAGTTGGCGCCCGACCCGTTCACCCAGGCCTCGACCGTCAACTGCGCCGGCCGCAGCGCCGCCCCATCCGCGACGCTGAGAGGCCCGCCCACATCCACGTTCCAGGCACGGTTGACCGTGCCAAGAGCCGAATAATCGAGCGGCGCGCCGGGCTGCCGTTCCAGCAGTTCCAAGGCGTATGCACGGTCGAACGTCGCGTCCAGTTCCGCGCCATTGCCGATGACGGCTGCCCCGGCAGTATCGAGCAGGCGGAAGGCATAGCCGCCCGCGCCATCGCCATAACCGCTCACCGTCAGGCGATAGCTGCCCGCGACCAGATCGAGCAGCGGCTGCCCGTCAACGGAATCGGATCTGATCAGCCCACGGTTGGCCACCACCTCGCCGCGCGGCCCGACCAGGGACCATTGGAAATCGGGGGCATAGCTCAACGCATCGAAAAACAGCCGCGTATCGGCGGCAAGGTCGAAGCGATAGGCGAAGCTGTCGCCCGGCCCCGCGATCATTTCCGCGATCACTTCGCCGACCGTGACCGCCCGCTCCTGCGTCGTCACGCGCGACAGGGTGAAGGCGTAATCGAACGCGGCGCTGTTGGAATCGCGCCCCTCGATGGCCACCGTGTAGCTGCCGGTGCGATCGAGCGTGAACACGCCCGAATCGTTGAAGGTTTCCGGCCCGCGCACATATTCGCCATCCGGGCCGATCAATCGCCAGGTGACGTCGCCGCCCGACAGCAGATGGCGATCGAGGAAGAAGCTGTCGCCGGCGGTGGCGTTGAACTTGAAAAGATCGGTTTCGCGGCCCTGATTGCTTTCCGAAACCCGGCTGCCCACGGTGATTTCGGTCGCGTCCGCGATATCGAGCATACGGAAGGAATAAACGCCGGTCGCGTCCGCCTGCCCGTCCACGGTGAGCCGATATTCCCCCACCCCCAGATCGAGGATGTTGGAACCGGCTATATCCCGCCCGTCGGAGCTGCCGAACGCGCGCTTGTCCACCATCGTCCCGTTGGGGCCGAGCAGAGTCCACAGCAGCCGGCTGTCGTCCGTGAGCGAATCGAAATAGACTTTTTTCGGTTCGGTGACCTGGAAGGTGAAGGTCTCGGTGCTGCCGGGCGTATCGAGCGAACGGGTAATCGGCTCGACATCGGCAGAGAGCAGCAAACGCGGTTCGATCGCCTCCACGACGAGCCGGCTGGACAGCATGGAGGAGGCGCGCAGCGCCGTCTTGCGACGGTGCGTCCGAAACCGGTCGATCTTCCTCGTGGACAATAACCCGTTGGTTCGCAGTTGGCCGAAGCGCCTCAAACCTCTCGTACCCTGCTCCACCCTGCGCCCCCCGCTCCGCGGCCCCCGCGTCCACCGGCAATCTCGATATGGTCGACTGAGGGTAGCGGGCCGCCGAAGCGGGCCAAACGCGCGTTACCGCGCATGAGCGCGTAAATGCGCGCAATCGACACCTTATTCTTATACCGGATGGATGTTATGTGCCGTCCCAGCGACATAGACGCTGGATTACCGCGGAAAACCTACGGAGGAGGCAGGGTGGCGAAAAGCCAGGAGACGGAGGGTGTCAACGACAAGCGCCTCAAAGGCTGGAAGGAAATCGCACACTACTTTGAACGTGACGCAAGCACTGTCAGGCGATGGGAGGCAGAGGCGGGACTGCCAATTTATCGCACGCCCGGTTCGGCGCGCGGCGTTGTCTATGCTTATCAGGATGAGCTTGAGCAATGGCTGAAGACATATAGCGGCAAGGGAGGTGTCGCGCCTTCACAGCCGGCGGCACTCACCGATGACACGGCCACCCCGTCCGAGGAGCATGACGCCTCGTCCGGCGGCTGGAAACCGACTGCCACGGATGGCACTGCCGTCCCGCTCAGGAAACATGGTACCGGAAAGAAAATTCTCGTCACCGTCCTGGCCGTTACGGTCATTGGCCTCCTGGTGACCGCTACCATAAGCCTGACTTCGCCGCGCTCTGCTACCCAGATCGAATCACGCCAGCACAGACCCCCGGAGCATGTTCGAAAGCTCTATAGCGACGGTGTCTACCTGCTTGAAAAAAGATCTCGGGACAGCTTGCCGGACTCTGTCCAACGGCTTGAGTCCGCCGTCAAGGAGGACCCTCGATACGATCTGGCCTGGGCCGCGCTCGCCACAGCCTACAACCTCATGGTCGAGTATCGGCTCATCGACGCAGATGCGGGCTATGCGCAATCGAAGTCCGCCGCGGAGAAGGCGCTCGCTCTCAACCCGAACCTGGCGCACGCCCAGGCCGTTCTGGCGGATATAGAATTCACCTGGTCGCGGAATTTCAGTGCGGGCCTCGCTCGTTTCGAGAAGGCCGCCAAACTCGATCCCGCCAATGCGCAGACGCGCCATTGGTACGCCTCCGCCCTGGCGCTGTCCGGCGAGCCCAGCCGCGCGCTGGTGGAAATCGAACGGGCGCGTTTTCTCGATCCCACATCGCGGTCGATCCAGGTCTCGCAGGGGATCGTCTTGCTGAGCGCGAACCAACCCGGCGCCGCTGCCGAACTCCTCGAGGCGCTGATCAGGCACGAACCGCTATACTCCAACCCTTATCGCTTCCTGTCCTTCGCAAGATTGGCGATGGCCGACTATCCGGGGTATCTTGATGCACTCGGCAAACGGTTCGAACTGAGCGGCAACCGCGCCGGCCAGGACATCATCGCCGCGGGCCGGCGGGGCTTAGCGGCATCAGAGCGCGATGGCATGGCCTCAGCGATGCTGGCCGCGGCAAGTCCACACATAGGGGGAAGCACATTGGACCCCTATTTCGTGGCGCACCTCCACGCCCTGGCGGGTGACTGGCAAGGCGCCATACGCCTGTTCGCAGACATCGAGACACGGCACACATTCTATTATTCGATTGATCCCGCATTTTCAGCGGCACGCCGGAATGCGGATTTCCGGAAAGCCATGGCCGAGCTGAAATTGCCTGTGCTTTGAGAAAGCTTGCAGTTCGACTGGCGCAATCGGCCTGTCTCCGATTAATCCTGCCTGTTACAGCCGGTCGGGAGGGGAGCCCCGCATGTTCGAACTGACGATACGCGTGAGCCACCTGGCGCTGCCGGTGTTCATCTTCTGTACGATGGCGAACACCGGGATGACACAGGAGCCAAAGCGCATCATCCGGTATTGGCGGGACTGGCCATTCTACCTCAAGATGGTCCTGGCCAATTTCGTGGCAGCGCCCGCGATCATGTGGCTCTTGTTGCAAGTGTGGCCTCTGCCGCGCGAATATGCCGCCGGTCTCGCCGTTCTCTCGCTGTGTGCCGGCGCGCCGTTCCTGATCAAGCTTACGGCGACATCGGAGCACGATCTGGCGCTCGGCGCCGCCACGATGATGCTGCTTGTCCTTGGCACGATCATCATCGTGCCATTGGCGCTGCCGGCGCTTCTTGAGGGGTTGAGCGTGGATGCCGCGGCGCTGGCGTGGACATTGGTCAAGCAACTGCTGCTGCCGATAATCCTGGGCGCCCTGCTCGCCGGGCTTCTTCCCGGTATCAATGACAGGTTGCAGCCGTGGGTGGCCAAGATCGGCAACATCACGCTCTATGTTGTGCTGATCGCGACGATCATCGGCTATCTGCCGCAAATGCTTCCGATCCTCCGTTCGGGCGCGCTCATTCTGGGGCTGATCTTCGTTTTCATCGCGTTTGGCGTCGGCTATCTCGCCGGCTGGGGCAACGACGCGCTGGAGGATATCGGAGGTCTGGCCACGGCACAGCGCAACACGGCGGCGGCGATGCTGATCGCTTTCAGCAGCTTCACCAATCCGACAGTGTTCGTCCTCATTACGCTGATCAACACGCTCGGCCTCGTGCTGCTGATCGCACTTGCCAAACTGCTGAGGCATGACAACGTGAAGATCGACCCGCTCTATCAGGGAACGCCGTGACACGCATTCGCTGGTCCCGCGATTTCGGCGCGGGCCTCGTCAACGCAATCGTCAGCGTCCCGGATGGTCTCGCCTCGGCGGCGCTGGCCGGGGTCAATCCGATCGCGGGTCTTTACACGAGTGCGGTCGCGCCGGTCGCGGGCAGCATTCTCGCGTCGGCCCAGCGGATGCAGATCGCGACGACCAGCGCCTCGGCGCTGGCGGCAGGCGAGGCGATCGCGGCTTATCCCGAAGCACAGCGCATCGAGGCGCTGATGCTCGTCACGACCGCGACCGGATTGTTCCTGACGCTGTTCTGGCTGCTCCGGGTGGGGCGGCTCATGAAATATGTGTCGCAGGCGGTGATGACCGGCTTCCTCATCGGTGTCGCCTTTGTCCTCATTCTCGACCAGACGGCGCCGCTGGTCGGCTATGACCCGCCGCCGGGAAGCGAACCGTTCCAGTTCTGGAGCCTGCTGACCAACCTCGGCAGCATCGACGGATGGACGCTGGCGGCCGGCGTCCTGGCGCTGATCCTTGCGGCGACGCTGGATCGCACGCGGGTTCGCAACTGGTCGTCGCTCATCGCCATGGCCGTGCCCACCCTGCTCGTCCTGGCGCTCGGCTGGACCAGCGTGCGGCTGGTCGCGGACGTCGGCGACGTGACCGGAGGCCTGCCGCTGCCCACCATCCCCTCGCTGTCGCTGATCTCGCCGGAATTGATGTTCGCGGCCTTTGCCCTCGCCGCGATCATCGCCATTCAGGGCGCAGGCGTCAGCCAGAGCATGGTCAATCTCGACGGCAAGCCGATCAGCGTCGACCGCGACATGCTCGCACAAGGGGCAGGCAATGTCGCGGCCGGCCTTTTCTCCGGCATTCCGGCGGGTGGATCTGTGGGCCAGACCGCGCTCAATATCTCGGCCGGAGCGCAGGGTCGCTGGTCAGGCATCTTCGCCGGTCTGTGGATGATCGCCATCCTCCTGTTTCTGTCCACGCCGGTGGGCTACGTCCCCATGGCGGCTCTGGCGGCGCTGATGATCATCGCGGGTATCGCCGCCATAAACGTGGGAGAGGCACGCTCGATCTGGGCGGTCGGCTGGCCGGCAAGGATCGCCGCGCTGACGACTTTCCTCGCCAGCCTGTTCCTGTCGATCGCCATGGCCATCGTCGTCGGGGTGATCCTGTCGGCGCTGATGAGTCTGATCCGCGCGGCCAACGACGTGACGATCCGATGGCTGAGCCAGGACGAGGACGGCAACCTGATCGAACGGCCGGTGCCGGCGCGGCTCGACGCGGATGACGGCGTGATCGCGATCAACATCTATGGCAGCCTGTTCTTCGCCGGCGCGCGCACCCTTGCCGAGCGTCTGCCGCGCCCCGATGGCGCGGTGCGGCCGGTGGTGATCCTCCGGCTGCGGGGGCACAGCCAGATCGGCGCAACGCTGGTCGATGTGCTGGACGACTATGCCAACCTGCTCGCCGAGGCCGGTGGGCGGCTTTACCTCACGGGCATAGAGCCCGCACTGCTGGCGCGGCTCGGCAAGGTCAGCAAGCTCCGCGACGGCAACGACCCTCGACTGTATGAGGCGACGGAGCGACTGGGATACTCGACGCGCCGCGCGGTTGAGGACGCCAGGGCCTGGCGCTACGCTGCGGCGGAAGGGACCGCGAATGGACGCTGACCCAGGATTTCTCGTTGCTGGAGCGGGCGGCTCACTCTTACGTTCTTCTTTGAATCGGGCACCGCCATGCCCATTAGCCGGAGGAAACCATGGTACTTGGCCCCGAGGATCGTAAACGCCCCAATGTCCTGCTGATCGTCGTGGACGACATGGGCTATTCGGATTGCCAGCCGTTTGGCGGCGAGATCCGTACGCCGCGTCTGCAGCAGCTTGCCGGGGAGGGATTGCGCCTGCGCAATTTCCACGTGTCGTCGCTTTGCGCGCCCACGCGGTCGATGCTGATGTCAGGTTGCGACAACCATCAGGCGGGTCTGGGCGTGATGCCGCCGTTCCATGCCACGAACCAATACCTGCAACCCGGCTACGAAGGGCCGCTGAACCACCGGGTGATGACCATTGCCGAAGTGCTGAGCGGCGAAGGTTACGGCACCTATATGGCCGGCAAATGGCATCTGGGCGCCAACAAGGGTTTCCGGCCGGAAGATCGGGGATTCGACCGCGTATTCTCGTTCCTCGGCGGCGGCGCCAGCCATTTCAACGACAATCGCGCGCTGAGCGCCAGCGAAATTCCGCACACCAGGTATGACGAAGACGGACGCGATGTCAGCGGCGAGTTGCCGGAGGATTTCTTCTCCTCCGATGCCTATGCCGACAAGATGATCGGCTACTTGTCCGAACACGAAGCAGACCGGCCCTTCTTCGCCTATCTGGCCTTCACCGCGCCGCACGATCCGCTTCAGGTTCCGGACCAATGGCTGGACCGTTACAAAGGCGCATACGATGTTGGCTACAACGTCATCCGCGAAGCCCGCATGGCGCGTATGAAAGAGATGAGGCTGATCGAGCCGACGCTTGAGAGCAATCCCGGCAGCGGCCTGTTTCCGAAGTGGGAAGACCTCGGCGATACAGAGAAGGCGGAACAGGCCCGCAAGATGGAACTCTATGCCGCGATGATCGAGAACGCGGACCACAATATCGGCCGGGTGTTCGATCTGCTGAAGGCGCAGGGGCGCTATGACGACACCATCATCATCTTCATGTCGGACAACGGCGCCAATCCCAAGGAGCCGCACTTCTATCCGCCCAACACGCCCGAACTGATCGAGCAGGAATACGACAACAGCTTCGCCAACATGGGGCGCAAGGGCTCGTTCGTCTCCGCCGGCGGTGCGTGGGCCGAAGTTTCCGACACGCCGTTTTCCTATTTCAAGACGACCGGATACGAGGGAGGCACCCAGGTGCCGCTGATCGTAGCGGGGCCGGGCATCGCAAAGCGCGGAGTGGATACGACGCAGAAGCTGCACGTCACCGATGTCCTGCCCACGATCCTCGATTTCGCCCATGCAACGCGACCTGAAGAGCGCAATGGCATGCCGCTGGCGCCGCTCTACGGGCGGTCGTGGAAGCCCTATCTAGCCGGAGCGACCACTTCGCCCATCCGCAGCGAATTCGATGTGATCGGCTTCGAGATGCTGGAGTGCCGCTCCATCTTCAAGGGCGACTGGAAGCTGCTGTTCATGGCGCCGCCTTATGGCGAGAACGAATGGAGCCTGTTCAATCTGCGCGACGATCCGCGCGAGATGGAAGACCTCAAGGATCGCGAGCCGGAAAAGTTTGCCGAGTTGCTCGCCGACTGGCAGGCTTATGCCGCGTCGGTCGGCTACATCGAAGCAGGCGAGACCAAGCAACTCGCCGGCATGACACCCGCAGAATTCTTCAGCTTTACAGGGATCGAGATGGGATTGGGCATCGATTAGGTCCGGGACCACGATCGGCGATCCGGCGTTTTCAGCGCTGTTGACGAACTCCACACGGAACAGGAACATGGTCTGACATGGCTGAAACGCAAAGCCCGGATGCCGGGGCACTGAACGACGGCCCCGAAACCAACCAGCCGGGGCTTACAGCCGTTCGCGCCGCGGTCCAGAACCGGGTGTGGGCCCGCTTCCCGAAAAAGGAAGCACTCCGCCGCGACGTCATCGCGGGCCTGAGCAGCGCCATCAGCAACGTGCCCGACGGCATGGCCAACGGCGCGTTGCTGGGCGTCAGCCCGGTTCATGGCCTTTACGGCACGATGGCGGGACCCGCCGTGGGCGGCGCTCTTTCCAGCACGCAGTTGATGATGATCACCACCATGGCGGCCGCCTCGCTCTCCGCCGCGGAAGCGCTGGGCGGTTTGCAGGGGCAGGCGCGGCTCGATGGCCTCTGTGCCATGGTCATCCTCATCGGCATCCTGCAACTCGTCGCCGGCGCGCTTCGGCTGGGCAAGCTGCTGCGGTTCGTCTCCTATTCGGTCATCACCGGCTTCCTGCTCGGCGTGTCCGTGCTGCTGATCCTCAACCAACTCCCGATCGTCACCGGACGTGACGCGGACGGAGGCGTAAGCGGCGCTATCCAGCTATTATTCGAGCTTGAAACGGTCCACATGCCCTCGCTGGTGCTCGCTGCGATTGCTCTGATACTGGCGATCGCGCTGCCATACACGCCAATTCGCACTGTCGGGCGGCTGCTCGCGGTGGTCGTCCCCTCGGCAATCGTCTTCCTCCTGGATTTCGGGGAAGTCACGCTGGTACGCGACAGCGGCATCATCCCGCAGGGTATCCCCATGCCCCGATTTCCCCCGCTCGGCGCGTTCACCCCCGACGTGGTGACGGGCGCGATCGCCGTCGCGATCATCATCCTCGTTCAATCGGCCGGCGTCAGCCAGAGCGTGCCCAACCCCGACGGATCCGACCGCAACCGATCACGCGATTTCGCCGCCATCGGTGCTGCAAACGCGGCCTCGGGGCTGATCCAGGGATTGCCGGTCGGCGGCTCGCTCAGCGGAACCGCGCTGAACCTGCTCTATGGCGGAGAATCGCGCTGGGCCTCGGTCTTCGCGGGCCTGTTCATGGCGATCATCATCCTTGCGCTGTCAGGCGCGGTGGGTCTGATAGCCATGCCGGCGCTCGGCGCGCTGCTCATTCTCGCCGGCTTTTCCAGCATCAACTTCCGCGACATCCGCTTCGTTTTCGATACCGGCTGGCCCTCATGGCTCGCCGGGGGAACAACGTTCGTGTCGATGCTGTTCCTGCCGATCCAGGCGGCGGTGGGATTTGGCGTGGTCCTGTCCGCCTTCCTCTACATCAACCGCTCATCGACCGATGTTTCCGTCGTGCAACTCATCAAGCGGGCCGATGGCCTGATCGAAGAGCGCCGTCCCGCCAGAACTCTCGCTTCCGACGACGTGACCGTGCTCGATGTGTATGGCCATCTTTTCTACGCGGGCGCCAGGACGCTGGGCCAGCTTCTGCCGAACCCGGCCAACGCAACCCGGCCAGTGGTCGTGCTGCGCCTGAGAAGTCTGGCATCCGCGGGCGCCACCTTGCTCGACGTGCTCGCCAGTTACGCCGATGAACTTTCGGAGCGCGGCGGGCGGCTTTATCTGGCAGGGGTCAGGCCCGAGGTGCGCGCCCAGATCGATCGGACCAATCGCCTGGACCTCAGCGGCCCGGTCACGATCCTCGAAGCAACGGCGGCGCGCGGCGAATCGACATTGCAAGCGGTCGCGGAAAGCCGCGCGTGGCTGGAGAAAAACGGGGCAAGGATCACGCAATCGCATTGAAGCATCTTGTGCTTCGATGGGTGCCAGATGGTGTGGCGAAGAAACGGCCCCCGCCGAATGATGCTTATCGCCAGCGGTCAAACATGCCGGGAGGCTGTGCATGGAGCGTATCGCGCACCGTCACCAGCGGCTCCTGTGACTCACGGACGCCGCCGCCGTTTGGACGATCAATGTCCAGGATCAGCATCAGCGACATGACCTTCAGGACGAACAGAAATCCGACAGCGACTACGCGGTGCGACACCGCCCGCACATAGCCGAGCATGCCCGCGGTCACGACCACGTAGATCATCAGCATGAGGAATACGACGTTGGGCACCCGCGCGTGGCGAGCCGCCTTGCGTTTGGCGTCAAGATCGATCACTTCGCTTACCGCTTGCGGGACCGCGTTCGCAAAAGGCGTGGCCTTGACGGCATCGAACGCGGCCGCGGTCGCCGCCCAAAGCTCGACCAGCAACCGATCGTTCTTGACGAGCAATGGCCTGGCCTCGTTCGAGTCAGCCGTGCCGAGCGCGACGCGATTGTCGCTGTAAGCCAGCAGAATCTGCGACATGCGCGACCGATGCGGTTCATCGAGCAATTGCGCGTACAAATAGCTTGTGCCGATGGCGTTTGCTTCCTGAAGGACCAGCGTGCGCCGCGCTTCGAAGCGGTCGATCGCGAGCGAAAACGTGAAGCCAAGCAGAAGGGCCAGCAGCCCGAGCACCGCCGAGACGACATAACCGTCGCGGCTGTCATTGCGTTCGCCGTCGCCGGATTTCCCCTTACGCAGCCGCCCCCGCGCCAGCGATCCCACGAACGCGGCGCCAATCATCAGAAGCAAGGTCAGCGCCCCGATGACGATCACCGGCGTTGCCTCCAGCCATTGCTCGACCGCCATCATGCCGGCTTCCCCATGTTCCGATTTGCGAATGATCTATTGTGTAGGCGTGTTCTTAGGCGCGAGTTCGTTCCAGCGCGAACTGGAACTTGAGCGGCAGGAAATCATATCCTTTTGGAACAGCAGGTTTAAGATGGCCACGGTGCCGCGGCTTCGCGCCGTCGCGCCGGACTGAGGAAAACGACAGGGGACCGAGGATGCAGGGCGGGATCACCAGACACATTCCATGGATCGTGCTGGCGATCATCGGCTTCGTCGCGCTGTTGGTCGTTGCCGTGTCGCGCGAGGAGCCGATCAGCGCGTTGTGGATCGTCGTTGCCGCGACCGCGAGCTTCCTCGTCGCCTACCGCTACTACGCGCTCTACATCGGCCGCCGCGTCATGCGGCTCGATCCCGCCCGGCCGACTCCGGCGGTCTATCGCGCGGACGGACTCGACTATGTAGCCACGGACCGGCGCGTGCTGTTCGGCCACCATTTCGCCGCCATCGCGGGAGCCGGGCCGCTGGTCGGGCCGGTGCTGGCGGCGCAGATGGGCTATCTGCCCGGCACGCTGTGGATCATCTTCGGTGTCGTTCTGGCCGGTGCGGTGCAGGATTTCATGGTCCTGTTCGTCTCCATGCGCCGCGACGGGCGTTCGCTGGGCGAACTCGTCCGCATGGAGATGGGGGCGGTGGCCGGCACCATCGCGCTGGTCGGCACCTTCATGATCATGGTGATTATCCTTGCGGTGCTTGCGCTGATCGTCGTGCAGGCGCTGGCGGGCAGCCCCTGGGGCATGTTCACCGTTGCCGCCACCGTGCCGCTGGCGATGCTTATGGGCGTCTATACGCGCTGGATCAGGCCGGGGCGCATCGGTGAGGTGTCGCTGCTGGGTCTTGTCGGGCTGCTGCTCGCGATCGTCTATGGCCAGAATGTCGCGGCATCGCCCGTCTGGGGACCGCTGTTCACCTTCACCCCGGTGCAGCTTTGCTGGATTCTGGTAGGCTACGGAGCGGTCGCCGCGATCCTGCCGGTCTGGCTGCTGCTCGCTCCCCGCGACTATCTTTCCACTTTCCTCAAGATCGGCGCGATCGCGGCGCTGGCGGTGGGCATCGTCATCACCGCGCCGGAACTGCAGATGCCGGCGCTGACCCAGTATATCCATGGCGGCGGGCCGGTGTGGTCGGGCGCGCTGTTCCCGTTCCTGTTCATCACCATCGCCTGCGGCGCCGTATCGGGTTTCCACGCGCTGATCGCCAGCGGCACCACGCCTAAGCTGATCGCGACGGAAGCGGATGCGCCGCTGATCGGCTATGGCGGCATGCTGATGGAGGCCTTCGTCGCCATCATGGCGCTGATCGGCGCGTCGATCCTCGAGCCCGGGCTCTATTTCGCGATGAACAGCCCGGCCGCGCTCACGGGCGGATCGCCCGCAACCGCCGCCGCGGCGGTAACGGCGATGGGCTTCCCCATCGCCCCTGAAGTGCTGGTGCAGACCGCGAAGGACGTGGGCGAAGCCTCGATCATATCGCGCACCGGCGGCGCACCCACGCTTGCCGTCGCCATGGCCGAAATCTTCAGCAACGTCGTCGGCGGTCCCGGCATGAAGGCCTTCTGGTACCATTTCGCCATTCTGTTCGAGGCGCTGTTCATCCTGACGGCAGTGGATGCGGGCACGCGCGCTGGCCGCTTCATGTTGCAGGATCTGATCGGGATGGCAGTCCCTTCATTCCGGTCGACAGAATCTTTCGTGCCGGGCGTGGTGGCCACGGGGCTGTGTGTCGCCGCCTGGGGCTTCTTCCTTTATCAGGGCGTCACCGATCCGCTGGGCGGCGTGAACACGCTCTGGCCGGTGTTCGGCATTTCCAACCAGATGCTGGCGGCGATCGCGCTGATGCTCGGCACCGTGGTCCTCTTCCGCATGAAGCAGGACCGCTTCGCCTGGGTGACGGTGGTGCCAACGATCTGGCTGCTGATCTGCACGGTCAGCGCCGGCATGCTCAAGCTGTTCTCTCCGGACCCGGCGGTGAGCTTCGTCGCCCACGCCAGGAAGTTCTCCGAGGCGGCAGCGCGCGGAGAGGTGCTGGCGCCGGCGGCATCGATGGACGCGATGCAGCAGATCATCTTCAACGACTGGGTCGATGCGGGTCTTTGCGCATTGTTCCTCGCTGTCGTGCTGAGCCTCCTTGTGTTCACCATCCGGACGATCATCGCGGCCCGGCAGGCAGAGGCGCCCACCACTCGCGAGGTTTTCCCGCAAGCGGTTCCGGCGGAATGAGGCGGCTTCTCAGCCTCCTGCGCGAGACAGCGCTGCTGATGGTTGGCCAGCCCAGCTATGAGGCCTATCTTGAGCACATGGCCACAAGCCACCCCGATCGCTTGCCGATGAGCCGGATCGAGTTTTTCCGCGATCGCGAAAGCACCCGGTACGGCGGGAAAGGCGGCGGCCGCTGCTGCTGACTTGTCAGCCGATCCCTCACCGCGCCGATCCCGGCATGGCGCCTTATGTCGCCGCCAAGCACGCTGTCGTGGGATTGAGCAAAGCAGCCGCGATCGATTACGCTACGCAGGGCATTCGCGTGAACGCCATCGCCCCCGGCCTTGTACGAACCCCGATGACCGAACGCTGGCTCAATGATCCGGCCATGCGGGACGCTGTCCTCGCGGATTCGCCGATCGGCCGCGCGGCCGAGCCGGAAGATATTGCCGGTCTGGTGCTGTCCCTGGCTTCCGATCATGCCAGCATCATCACCGGCGCGGTCTATCCGGTCGATGGCGCGCGTACGGCCCATTAAGGCCGCTGCGGGAACTCCTCGGCCAGCGCCGTCCGCAGACGGCGCTGGCCGAACCACCTCACGCTGCCCGAAGGTGACGGATCGCCTCCTCGATCGTCTCGACCAGTCCGGAAACGGCCCCAAGGGCGAAGTCCAGCGACGCCCGATCGGTCAGGCGGCCGTCGGTGATCTTGTTGTGGACTTCGCCGATCACGACCTGCGGGCCGCCAATCAGGCGCGACTGTGTCGCAAGCAGCGTCTCGTTGAGCTGCGCCTGAGCGCGCACGCCGCCGGTGAAGGCCGGAGACGCACTGATCGTCACCACGGGCTTGCCGATCAGCGGCGCTGCGCCATAGGGGCGCGAAGCCCAGTCCAGCGCGTTCTTGAGCACACCGGGCATGCCATAGTTGAACTCCGGGGTGACGATGACGAGACCGTCGGCCTGCGCGATGGCGTCCCGCAAGGCCTTGACGCCGGGCAGCGCAATCTCGGTGTCGAGATCCTGGTTGTAGAGCGGAACGTCACCCAGCGGGTGCAGGATCAGGTCCGCGCCGGGGGCCAGTTCCTCTCGCAGGCTCTCGAGGATCGCCGTGCTGAAGGAGCCGGCGCGCAGGCTGCCGGGGATGCCGAGAAGTTGGATGCGTGTCATTACTTGTCTCCCTTGTTCGCGGTAGCCGAGCCTTCAGGCTGCAGCTTGAATTCGGCTTCCATGTGCAGCTTCACTTCGTCGCCCAGCAGCGGCAGGCCGTAGGATATGCCGAAGTCCGACCGCTTGATGGTGGCCTCGCCGTCGAAGCCCACGGTGTATTGCTGGTCGACCGGGTTCACCCCCGCCTGGTTGAAGTCGGCCGTCATGACGATCGGCCTGGTGATGCCGCGCAGCGTGAGGTTGCCGGTGATCTCGGCCGAATCCTCGTCGGTCATGCGAATGCGGGTCGCCTGGAACCGGGCCGTCGGATGGTTGGCCGTGTCGAGGAAGTCGGCGGTCTTCAGGTGATCGTCGAGCGCCTGATTGAACGAGCCGACGCTGTCAGTCTTCACATTGGCGACCAGACGGCTCGCGGAAGGGTTCGCCACGTCGAGTTTGAGCGTGGCGTCAACACCGGTGAACTGGCCAACATAAGTCGAAAAGCCCATGTGATCGACCGACCATGTGATCTTGCCGTGCGCGGCGTCGAGCACATAGCTGCCCGACTGCACCTGCGCAGGCGTGCGGATCAGGCTGTCGGCCTGGGCGACAGCGCCTATGGAAACGCCGCTCATGGCAAGGGCGGCAGCGACGAGAATTACTCTTTTCATCGGACAAACTCCTTCTGGTCCCACGGCGCCGCAAAGCGGCCCGCAGGCGATTGGTTGAATTGAACGGCGGAGCGTTCGGGTGGTGGGACACGGGCAATCCCGCCCATGCCGTGGGAATGAACCTTAAACAGCCGTCACAGCGCGTCGCGGCCGTGCGGGGACGTGAAATCGGGGGCTGGCCCGACCGGCACCACGCCGGTGGGATTGATGGTCTGGTGGCTCTCGTAATAATGGCGCTTGATGTGCTCCATGTTCACGGTCGCCGCCACGCCGGGAAGCTGGAAAATTTCCCGCGTGAAGCCCCAGACATTCGGGTAATCCACGATCCGGGCGCGGTTGCACTTGAAGTGGCCATGATAGACCTCATCGAACCGCACAAGCGTCGTGAACAGGCGGATGTCCGCCTCGGTCAACTGCCCACCAACCAGATAGCGCTGACGCCCGAGCCGATCCTCCAGCCAGTCGAGCGTTTCGAACACGCCGGCGACCGCTTCGTCATAGGCGGCCTGGCTGGTGGCGAAACCGGCCTTGTAGACGCCGTTGTTGAAGCCGTCGTAGACCCGCGTATTCACCGCATCGATTTCCGCGCGCAGCGCTGCCGGATAATAATCGCCCGGCTTTGCGCCAACCTCGTCGAAGGCACGGGTGAGCATCCGGATGATCTCGGAGGACTCGTTGTTGACGATTGCGCGCCGCTGCTTGTCCCACAGGATCGGCACGGTCACGCGGCCGCTGTAGTCCGGCTGCGCAGCCGTATAGACCTGATGGAGGAGCCGGGCATCGTTCAGCGTGTCGGCAACGACACCGGGACCGTCGGCAAAGGTCCAGCCGTCCTCGCGCATCAGCCAGTGCACGGCCGATATGGAGATCATGTCCTCCAGACCCTTCAGCGCCCGCATGATGAGGGTGCGATGCGCCCAGGGGCAGGCGAGGCTCACATAGAGGTGATAGCGACCGGGCTCGGCCTTGAAGCCGCCCTCGCCGCTGGGGCCGGGGCTGCCGTCCGCCGTGATCCAGTTGCGGAACTGGCTTTCGCTGCGGATGAAGCGCCCGCCGCTGGCCGCCGTATCATACCATTGATCGTGCCATTTGCCGTCGATCAGGAGTCCCATTTCAGCAATCCTTCTAAATCTGTAACCGTGATCAGGCGGAGAGAAGGCCAATCGCCTCAATCCGCCGCCGGTTGAAACCTGTGTCCCAACGACGCTTGCAGACGGATGATGATCATCTCCCTTCCGTGAAAAGGGTTCTAGCAGAACGTCTCTGTTGCAATTAGACGGATAATATCGTTCGCACTGTTCTATGGAATGGAAATGACAGAGCCCGGAACTCCCACTTTCGACCAGCTCAAGATCTTCCTCACCGTCGTGGAAACAGGGAGCTTTGCGGCCGCCGGGCGAAAACTGAACCGGGCGACATCGGTCATCAGCTATGGGATCGCCAATCTCGAAGCGCAGCTCGGCGTCACCCTGTTCGTGCGTGAAGGCACGCGAAAGCCGCGGCTGAGCGATGCGGGACAAGCCGTGCTCGCCGAGGCGCGCTCGATCGGCAAGGGCATCGACGGACTGCGTGCGAAGGTGAAAGGATTGCTCGACGGCCTGGAATCGCGGGTCGATCTGGCGATCGATGTCATGCTGCCATCGGCATGGCTGGGAGAGACTCTTCGGGCATTCTCGGCCGAGTTCCCCACCGTCGCCCTGAACCTGCATGTCGAAGCGCTGGGCGCGGTGATGGCGCTGGTGCTGGACCGCAAGGCGGTGATCGGCATTGCCGGACCGCTTGCCGCCGAGATGCCCGGGATAGAGTCGATCGTCATCGGCTCGGTTCCGCTCGTACCGGTGGCGGCGCCCGGCCACCCGCTGGCGCAGGCACGGCCGATAACGCCGGGAATGGGCCGCGATCATGTGCAACTGGTGCTGACGGACCGCTCGCCCCTGTCGGAGGGTCGCGAATTCGCGGTGGTCAGTCCGCACACGTGGCGCCTGGCCGACCTCGGCGCCAAGCTGGCCCTGCTCAAGGAAGGGATCGGCTGGGGCAATATGCCAAGGCCGATGATCGCGGGGGAACTCGCGGCGGGCTATCTGGTGGAACTGGCCATGCCCGACGATCCCGGAACGGACTACCGCTTGTCGGCCATCTACCGCACCGACGCGCCGCCGGGACCCGCAGCTTCGTGGCTGCTGCAGCGTTTCAGCGAGGTTGGCTCGGATAGCTTCGAAACGCGCGCCGCCGGCATGGCAGCGATCCACGCTGTATCGCGATAAGCGCCGCTGCGACGCACCAAAAGCCCACTTTAACCACTTAATATTAAAGGTAATTTCTGTGAACCCTGCCGGATACAAACTAGCGACCCGCTGATTAAAAGGCCGACCTAAAGAGCCAATGGCGCCCCTTCAGCCTTCAAGCAGACTCTCAAAATCTCTCCCACCGTAGAAGATGCCGATGACCACCACGTCGGTCTCTTCCACCATGAAAGCAATCGTCACTCGGCGACGCCAGGCGATCGTGCGCAAGCCCGGCCGGAGATCGTCGCGCGGCGTAACCCCGTTTGGGAAACTCGCTCAGGCCGGCGATGAGGTCGATTATGCCATCAACGAATCCTGAAGCGGTATCCGAGTCAGCCGCTGCCGAGATGTAGGCATGGAGATGGTCGAGCTGGTCGCGGACTTCGGGCGTAAAGACGATGCGATATGACATCGTCGTTCCTCTGTTCCCGCTTAGCCGTTTCGCTTGCCGATGCTCGCCCGGACCTCTTCCAGCGGGATGCCCTTCGAGGGATCGGCACGATAGGCATCGTAGGAGGGAAGAGCCTGCTGGGTCAGCCAGTCATTCAGAGCACGCTCGCGAGCATTGAGCGCACGCAAGCCCTCGCGGATGACCTCGCTTTCGCTGGCATATTCACCGGACGCGACCTTGGCGCGAACGAGTGCCGCCATTTCGTTGGGTAGCGTGACACTGAACTGTTGGGTCGAGCGCATGGGACCTCCTACGTCAGTAGGATTTAATCCTATTCGTCCGAAATTTCAATGGAGATGCCGAAGGCCAGCTCTCGACGAGAATGCCCGCATTTTCACGCAAAAGCTCTGATACCCCAGTGATATCCTAGACAATTTTCCGCCGGTAGCGGGGTCCTAATCGAACCTAAGTAATTGATTTTATGGTGAGCCCTGCTGGATTCGAACCAGCGACCTACTGATTAAAAGTCAGTTGCTCTACCGACTGAGCTAAGGGCCCCTCTGCGAGCGGCGATAGGGAGAGGGTGCGGTCTGGTCAAGCGGGCTAGGAGGTGGCGCAGGGTCAGGCCGGTCAGCGGATCGCGCCATTGCGGGGCGATGGCCGCGGCCGGGCGCAGCACGAAGGCGCGGCTGCGGAAGGCGGGGTGGGGCACGGTGAGACCGGGGGAACACCAGCCGCCGCCGCTCCACAGCACCACGTCGAGGTCGAGCACCCGCGCCGCCCAGCGCCGGCCGCCGCGACGGCGGCCGAAGCGGCGCTCGATTCGCTTGAGCCGGTCGAGCAGCGCGTCGGGCGCCAGCTTCGTGCGCACCAGCGCCGCGGCGTTGGCGTAGCGCCGCCGCGAGGGACCGAGCGGCGCGGTCGCCAGGATCGGCGAGGTCGTCTCGATCGCCAGCCCCTTGCGGTCGAGCGCGGCGAAAGCGGCGCGCAGTACCGCCTCGGGACGGCCATGCCGCCCGTGGCACCGGTTCGAGCCCAGCGCGATCAGGTAGCGCTCGCCCATGCCCGTTCAGACGTCCTGGCAGATGCGGCGGTAGAGTTCGGGCCGGCGGTCGCGGAAGAAGCCCATGCCGGCGCGGTGCCTCGCGGCGCGGGCGAGGTCGATCGTCGCGACCAGCACGCCCGCCTCGTCGGCGCCGAACTCGGCGAGGAAATCGCCCCATTCGTCGGTGACGAAGCTGTGGCCGTAGAAGCGCTGCCCGTCCCCGCCGTGCTCGTCCTCGCTGCCGATGCGGTTGGCGGCGATCACCGGCATGCAGTTCGACACCGCATGGCCGAGCATCGCCCGGCGCCACATGCGGCTGGTGTCGAGCCCGGCGTCGTAGGGCTCGGAGCCGATCGCGGTGGGATAGAACAGCAGTTCCGCGCCCATCAGCGCCATGATCCGCGCGCATTCGGGATACCACTGATCCCAGCAGATGCCGACACCGATCCGCGTGCCGGCCACGTCCCAGACCTTGAAGCCGTCGTTGCCGGGGCGGAAATAATACTTTTCCTCATAGCCCGGCCCGTCGGGGATATGGCTCTTGCGATAAGTGCCCAGCAGTTCGCCGCGCTCGTCGATCATGGCCAGCGTGTTGTAGTAGTGGTGGCCGTCCCGCTCGAAGAAGCTCGTCGGGATCGCCACCCCCAGCTTCCCCGCCAACGCCTGCATGGCGATCACCGACGGGTGCTCGGCGGTCGGGCGGGCGAGCGCGAACAGCGCTTCCTCCTCCGTCTTGCAGAAGTAGGGGCCGGAGAACAGCTCGGGCGGCAGCACGATCCGCGCGCCGCGCCGGGCAGCCTCCTCGACCAGCGCGGAAACGGCGGCGATGTTCTCCGCCTCGTCGGACGAATTGAGCGCGAGCTGCAGGGCGGCGACGGTGATCTCGGTCATG
Organism: Novosphingobium sp.; assembly: GCA_041677785.1. Lineage (GTDB taxonomy): Bacteria > Pseudomonadota > Alphaproteobacteria > Sphingomonadales > Sphingomonadaceae > Novosphingobium. The sequence goes on from JBAYPJ010000015.1 coordinate 25,365, forward strand.
CCGGCGATGTATGGTCGCCCGGCCGCCGAGTCCACCATTGCGGGGCGGGCGGTTCCATCCCTATCTTGCAGGAAACGCGCGAAGGAGACTGTTTCATGGCCCAGGCTATTCTTGCCGGCGGGTGCTTCTGGTGCACCGAGGCGGTGTTCCGCGACGTGATCGGCGTGAACGCCGTCGAAAGCGGCTATATCGGCGGCACCGTGCCCAACCCCACCTACAAGGCGGTGTGCAGCGGCGCCACGGGTCATGCCGAAGCGATCACGGTGACGTTCGATCCGGCGGTGATCTCCTATGGCGATATCCTCGACGTGTTCATGGGCACGCACGATCCGACGCAGCTCAATCGCCAGGGCAACGACATCGGCACGCAGTACCGTTCCGCCATCTTTCCGCTGGACGAGGCGCAGCGGGCCGAGGCCGAGGCGGCAATCACCCGCGCCAACACAGCGCATGCCGGCCGCGTGGTGACGACGATCGAGGGACCGGCGCAATGGTATCCGGCCGAGGACTACCACCAGGAATACTGGGAAGGCGAAGGCCAGCGGAACCCTTATTGCCTGGCGGTGATCCCGCCCAAGCTGCAGAAGCTGCGCAAGGGCTTCGCCGCGCGGGTGAAGGCCTAGGAAACCGCTCGGAATTCCGTCGTTTCGACAATGCAGCGGGGATGCGGCAGGGGAAGCCGAGGCCGACGAACCTCGCGATCTTCAGCGGTATGCATACCATCGCCCCCGTTGCACACATCCGCCCAGCCTGAGCCCGTCGAAGGCCACGCGCTACCGCGGCCTCCGGCACGGCCCCGGCACGTTGCGCGCGCGACCGCCCGGATCTGACACGAAGGTCATATCGTCCGGGGCTGACGTGAACGCGTAGCCTTCGACGGGCTCAGGCTGAGCGGGGTTGGGAAAGTGGCAGCGAAGTCGAACTGCATCCCGCGCCTGCCGTTTGCGCGGCGATGTTCCCGCATCGATGGCAATATGTTCATTTTCAGGCGGTCGATACTATACGCTCAATGCCTTGGATGGGTGGATTTAGCCTTGTCGTCGTGCCCCACGAGCCCGTTTTCGCTCCAGACCGCACGCCTCCGTCACCCCCGCCAGCGGGCGATGAAGAAGCCGTCCAGGCCGCCGGCGATCAGGCCGGGGTCGGTGCGCAGCCAGCCTTGCGGGGCGGGGGCGAGCCATTCGGGCAGTTCCGCGGCGCCGACCGGCTCGGGCGCGAGCGGCACGGCGGCGGCCTGCGCCTCGCCCTCTTCGGGTTCGAGCGAGCAGACGGCATAGACCAGCCGGCCGCCCGGCTTCACCCAGCGCGCCGCGCGGGCGAGCAGGCGGGCCTGCAGTGCGGCCATCTCGGCGATCTGGCGCGAGCCGATGCGGTGGAGCACGTCGGGGTGGCGGCGGCAGGTGCCGGTGGCGGTGCAGGGCGCGTCGAGCAGGACGGCGTCGAAGGGGGCGGCCGGCTCCCACTCGAGCGCGTCCGCCGCGATCACCTCGGCGGCAAGGCCCGTGCGGGCGAGATTCTCGCCCAGCCGCTCCAGCCGCCGGGCGCTGATGTCGAGCGCGGTCACCTGCCAGCCGGCCGCCGCCAGTTGCAGCGTCTTGCCGCCGGGCGCGGCGCAGAGGTCGAGCACGGTGCACCCCTCCCCTGCCCCCAGCAGCCGCGCGGGCAGGCTCGCGGCGAGGTCCTGCACCCACCAGGCGCCGTCGCGATAGCCGGCCAGGCTTTCGACCGCCTCGCCGCGCGGCAGGCGGACATGACCGGGGAGCAGCGAGACGCCGCCGAGCCGTTCGGCCCAGCTTGCCGTTTCGGCCGGGTCGCGCAGCGTCAGGTCCAGCGGCGGCGGCTCGGCCAGCGCGGCGGCGATCAGTGCGGCCCGCTCGCCCCAGCGCGCGGCGACGGGCGGGGGCAGCGTCGGCGCGGCCGGCAGGCGCACGCCGCGCCGGACCAGCGCCGAAAACACGCCGTGGGCCAGCCGCCGCGGGCCGCCGGCGAGCAAGGCAAGGCCCGTGGCGATCACCGCGTGGGGCGGCGTTTCCAGCCGCAGCCATTGCGCCAGCATCAGGCGCAGCACCGCGCGCGGCTTGGCGTCGTCGGGCAGGACCTGGCGCGTGGCGCTGTCGATCAGGGCGTCGAGATCGGCCAGCCAGCGCAGCGCCTCGGACGCGATGGCGCGGGCGAGCGCGCGGTCGGGTTCGCCGCGCACCGCCTGCAGGGCATTGTGTGCCGCCTGGTCGAGCGTTTCGCCCCGGCGCAGCACGGCATCGAGCAGGCGCAGCGCCGCGCGGCGGGCGGGAAGGCCGGGAATATCCATGGCGGCGCCCTATCGCCGATTGCAATCGGCCGCCAGTGCGGCCATCTAGCCCGCATGACCCAGCGCGCGACCAAACGCCCCGAGGACTTCGAGAAACCGGCGAACTGGACCAACGAGCCGGCGCCCCGGCCTGAAGCCGCGAAGGAACAACGCGACCCCGACGGCCTTTCACCCACGCGCTACGGCGACTGGGTGAAAAACGGCATCGCGGTCGATTTCTGACCCGTCGTCCCGCGAAAGCCGGGACGACCGATGCACCTCATGGCAATATGTCGATCACCGCCCCGTCGGGCACGACACGCCAGAGCGCTTCCATCTCCTCGTCGCTGACGGCGATGCAGCCGTCGGTCCAGTCGCCCGGCACACGGCCTTGGGGCCGGTCGTTGGGCTGGCCGTGGATGAACACCAGCCCGCCGGGGCTGCGTCCCTGCGAGCGGGCGAAGGCGACGTCCCGCGCGTTCGGGTAGGAGATGTGCAGCGACAGGAAATAGCGGCTGTCGGGGTTGCCGTAGTCGATCGTGTAGCGCCCCTCCGGCGTGCGCTTGTCGCCCTGGAAGCGCTTGGGGCCAACGGGCGCCCGGCCGAGCTGGACGCCGGCGATGGTGTGGACGAGCTGGCCCTGCGCATAGAGTTCCATCGTCCGCTCGGCCTTGCGCACGACGATCCGGTCGATCGATGGCAGCAGCGGCGTCTCGGCGTTTGCCGTGCCGGAGAGCAGCAGGCAGGCCGGGACCAGCGCCCGGCGCGCGTGCTCCGACAAGCTCTGCACGAGCGGGGTCTTGGTACGGCTCCCGTTCACCCTTGGCACGCCTTCCGCTCATCCTGAGCCTGGCGAAGGATGCGCGCCGAAGTTGCCCCAGGTCAATCCACGAAAGGATCGCGCACGAGGATCGTGTCCTCGCGCTCCGGGCTGGTCGAGACCAGCGCCACCGGGGTCTGGATCAGCTCCTGCACGCGCTGGATGTACTTGATCGCCTGCGCCGGCAGGTCCGCCCAGCTACGCGCGCCGGCGGTGGTGCTCTGCCAGCCTTCCATTTCCTCGTAGATCGGCTCGACGCTGGCCTGGTCGGCGGCGTGGCTGGGGAAATAGTCGAGCACCTTTCCGCCCAGGCGGTAGCCGGTGCAGATCCACACCTTGTCGAACCCGTCGAGCACGTCGAGCTTGGTCAGCGCGATGCCGGTGACGCCCGAGATCGCGCAGGACTGGCGCACGAGCACCGCGTCGAACCAGCCGCAGCGGCGTTTACGGCCGGTGACGGTGCCGAATTCGTGCCCGCGCTCGCCGAGTTTCTGGCCGGTCTCGTCCTCCAGTTCGGTAGGGAACGGCCCGGCGCCGACGCGGGTGGTGTAGGCCTTGACGATGCCGAGCACGAAGCCGGTCGCCGACGGGCCGAGGCCCGAGCCCGAGGCGGCGGTGCCGCTCACCGTGTTCGAGCTGGTGACGAAGGGATAGGTGCCGTGGTCGACGTCGAGCAGCACGCCCTGCGCGCCTTCGAACAGGATGCGCGCGCCGGCCTTGCGCACGGTGTTGAGCCGGCTCCAGACCGGCTCGGCATATTGCAGGACGAAAGGCGCGATCTCGCGCAGCGCGTCGAGCAGCGCGGCGCGGTCCACCGGCGGCTGGCCGAAGCCGGCGCGCAGCGCGTCGTGGTGCGCGCAGAGGCGATCGAGCTGCGGCTCCAGCGCGTCGAGGTGCGCCAGGTCGCAGACGCGGATGGCGCGGCGGCCGACCTTGTCCTCGTAGGCCGGGCCGATGCCGCGCCCCGTCGTGCCGATCTTGCCGGCGCCGGCGGCGCTCTCGCGCAGGCCGTCCAGCTCGCGGTGGATCGGCAGGATCAGCGGGCAGTTGTCGGCGATGGCGAAGTTGTCGTGGCTGATGGTGACGCCCTGCCCTTCGAGCTTGGCGACCTCGTCCTTCAAGGCCCAGGGATCGAGCACCACGCCGTTGCCGATGATCGACAGCGTGCCGCGCACGATGCCCGAGGGCAGCAGGCTGAGCTTGTAGGTCTGCTCGCCGACGACGAGCGTATGGCCAGCGTTGTGCCCGCCCTGGAAGCGGACGACGGCATCGGCGCGGCTGGCCAGCCAGTCGACGATCTTGCCCTTGCCCTCATCGCCCCACTGGGCGCCGATCACGGTTACGTTGGCCAAGGTTTCTCATCCTGCGGTTGAAATCCGCGGCGCGGCCTAGGGGAAGCGCGCGACAAGGGCAAGGATGGCGATGACGATTCCGCGACAGTCCGACGATTCCGCGACAGTCCGTTGCCGGAAGAATGTTTCGCAGGCAATCAGGCGCACGAGCAGGAGGAGGCAGGGTGTGACGAATCGGCTGGTCCCGGCGATCGCGGCGGCGCTGGCGGTGGCCGGCGTCGCGCAGGCGCAGCCTTACGGCGGCAGGTCCGGTTGGGTCGAGGCGCCCGCCGCGGCGCCCGACCGGACGATCGACTATGGCAACGATCCGCTGCAGAAGCTCGACTTCTGGCGCGCGAGGAACGTGGCCAGCGCCGCGCCGCTGATCGTCTTCGTCCACGGCGGCGGCTGGAGCCGGGGCAGCAAGGACAACGCCACCGGCCGCTGGAAGGCGGTGCACTATCCACGGCAGGGCTATGCCTTCGCCGCGATCAACTACCGCCTGGTGCCGAGCGCGACGGTCGAGCAGCAGGCGCAGGACGTGGCGTCGGCGCTCAAGGCGCTGCTCGACCGCGCGCTCGCGCTGGGGATCGACCGGCGGCGCGTCGTGCTCATGGGGCACAGCGCCGGCGCGCACCTGGCGGCGCTGGTGGGAACCGACGAGCGCTATCTGCGCGCCGCCGGGCTGAGCTTCGCCGATCTCGCGGGCATCGTGCCGATCGATGGCGCGGGCTATGACGTGGCGGCGCAGATGGCCGACGCCGGCGGCTTCCTGAAGCCGATGTACCAGGCCGCGTTCGGCACCAACCTGGCGCGCCAGCAGGCGCTTTCGCCCACGCGCCATGCCGGGGCGCCCAACGCGCCGCGTTTCCTGCTGCTGCATGCCGGGCGACCGGACGCCGTCCGCCAGACGCAGGCATTCGCGGCGGCGCTCCGCGCGGGGGATACCGAGGTGGAGGAGCGGCAGGTCGCCGGCGCCGGCCTTGTCGGGCACATGGAGATCAACCGCCGGCTCGGCGATCCGGGCTACGCCGCGACGCCGATGGTCGACGCCTGGCTGCGGCGGGTATTCGCCAGCGAAGGAACCGCGCCATGAAGGCCGGCGCCGGGACGGCGATTCGGGGGCGGTCGGACACGCCTGCGGATCGCCGAACGGACTTGCCGGTTCGGCCAGATGCGGGGGACCCGCCCAATCCGATATGGCAAATTTAACCCTCACCGCTTATATTGGCTGACTATGAACGCGGGTTTCAAACGACGGGATGTGGTGAAAGGCGGGCTCATCGGGGCCGCCGCGCTCACCGTGCCGGGCCGTGCGCTGGCGGAGCCGCTGGGCCAGGCGTTCGACCAGGCCTTCGCTCAGCCCGCACCGGCAGGCCCCGCCGTGCTGTCGCCCGCGACCCCGCCTTTCACCGTCCCGGCCGCGCCGGAACCCAACCCGGCCTATGAGCGCCGCGTGCTGGAGATCGCCCGGCGCGAGGTCGCCCGCGCGGGCAGTTCCGTGTGGCGCCGCGACATCGCCGGCATCGCCGACTTCGCCCGCCCCTCGTCGCTGCCGCGCTTCCATTTCGCCAATCTGGAGAACGGCACGGTGCGCTCGTTCCTGGTCGCCCACGGCAAGGGCTCGGACCGCGAGCATGACGGCTGGCTCAAGAACTTCTCGAACGTGCGCGGTTCGGAGGCCACCTCGCGCGGGGGCTATCTCACCTGCGAGTGGTACACCGGCAAGTACGGCACCTCGATCCGCCTGGTGGGGCTGGACCCGGACAACTCGCAAGCGCTGGACCGCGCGATCGTGGTCCATCCGGCCTGGTACGTCGATCCGGGGATGATCCCCAAATGGGGCAAGATCGGCCGCAGCGAAGGGTGCTTCGCGATGGCGCCGGGCGACTTCAACGAGGCGCTGTGGCACCTGTCCGGCGGACGCCTGCTCTACGCCGACCGCATCGCGCTCGCGTAGTCGGCAAGGGGCCGAAGCGGGCGATTCGACAGGCGCACGCGCCGATGTTACGGCATCGTCATGGAAGCCGCGATCAGCCGCAAGGCCAAGGGGGGGCCGAGCGATGCGCGCCAGGTGCGCTCACGCAACGCGCTGACGCGCGCGCTGCTCGAACTGCTTGAGGAAAAGCCTTTCGACCAGCTCACCATCCGCGAGATCTCGGCCCGCGCGGGCATCGGCTACGCCACGTTCTTCCGCCACTACGCGACCAAGGAAGCGCTGCTTTCCGACGTCGCCTCGGAAGAGATCGCCGACCTGCTCAATCGCACGATCCCGGTGCTGCACGATTCCGACAGCCATGAATCGACCCGCGCGCTCTGCCGCCACGTCGCCGAGCACCGCAATCTCTGGGTCGCGCTGCTGACCGGCGGCGCCGCGGGCATCCTGCGCGAGGAGTTCATCCGCCAGGCGCGCGAACTGCCGCGCGAATTCGCCGAAGTGAAGAGCTGGCTGCCCGCCGACCTGGGCGTGGTCTATGGCGCCGGCGCCACGATCGACCTGCTCTCCTGGTGGCTCTCGCAGGAAGAGGACTACACGCCCGAGCAGATCGCCGCGATCCTCAACCGCCTGATCATCGCTCCGCTCGTCGGCGGCGAGCGCAGGCGCGTGGAGCACGCCGCCGGCTGACGCCGGCATGTTCCGCCTCAGTCTTCCAGCCGCTTCAGGATCGGGCACTCCGGCCGATCGTCGCCGTGGCAGTTGCGCGCCAGGTCCAGCAGGGTGTCGCGCATCTGCGCAAGCGCCTGCGCCTTGCGCCCCAGCTCTTCCGCGCGCGCCAGCGCCAGCGCCTTGACCTCGCCGCTGGCGCGGCCGCGATCGGACCAGAGCGCCAGCAGCGCGCCGATCTCGCCGATGCCGAAGCCGAGATCGCGCGCGTTGGCGATAAAGCGCAGCCGGTGGACATCATCGTCGCCATAGTCGCGATAGCCGCTGTCCCGCCGCGCCGCCGGAGGGATCAGGCCGATCTTCTCGTAGTGCCGGATCATGCGTTCCGACACGCCGCTGGCCCGCGCGGCCGCCCCGATGTTCACAGCGCCTGCCGGTTCAGCCGCAGCGCGTTTGCCACCACGCTGAACGACGACAGCGCCATCGCCGCCGCCGCGATCTTCGGCGAAAGCAGCAGGCCGAACACCGGATAGAGCACACCCGCCGCGATCGGCACGCCGGCCGCGTTATAGATGAAGGCGAACGTCAGGTTCTGGCGGATGTTGGTCATCGTCGCCTGAGACAGCCGGCGCGCCCGGACGATGCCGGTGAGGTCGCCCTTCAGCAGCGTCACCCCGGCGCTCTCGATCGCCACGTCGGTGCCCGATCCCATGGCGATGCCGACGTCGGCGGCGGCGAGCGCGGGGGCATCGTTCACGCCGTCGCCCGCCATCGCCACGACGCAGCCTTCGTTCCGCAGGCGGGTGACGATCGCGCTCTTCCCGTCGGGCAGGACGTCGGCCTCGACTTCGGCGATGCCCAGCCGCGCGGCGACGGCCTGCGCCGTCGTGCGGTTGTCGCCGGTCAGCATGACGACGCGGATGCCCTGCCGCCGCAGCGCCGCCAGCGCTTCGGGCGTCGTCGGCTTGACCGGATCGGCGATGGCGAGGACGCCCGCCGGCTGGCCGGCAACGCCAGCGAAGATCGCCGTCGCGCCGTCGCGCCGCAGGTCCTCGGCCGCGGTAGACAGGGCGGCGGTGTCGATCCCGTGCTCGCCCACGAAGCGGGCGTTGCCCAGCACGATCTTCCGCCCCTCGACCGTCCCCAGCACCCCCCGGCCGACCGGCGAATCGAAATCGCGGACGTCCGGCAGCGCGATCCCGCGCGCCTGGGCGGCTTCGACGATGGCGAGCGCAAGCGGGTGCTCCGACGCGCGCTCGACGGCGGCGGCGAGACGCAGCACTTCCTCCTCGGCGAAGCCCGGCGCGGGGACGATCGCGGTTACGGCGGGGCGCCCTTCGGTCAATGTGCCGGTCTTGTCCACGACCAGCGTGTCGACCTTCTCCATGCGTTCGAGCGCCTCGGCGTTCTTGATGAGGACGCCGAGCGACGCCCCCCGGCCGACGCCGACCATGATCGACATCGGCGTCGCCAGCCCGAGCGCGCAGGGGCAGGCGATGATCAGGACCGAGACCGCCGCGACGAGGGCATGGGCGAAGCGCGGCTCCGGTCCCCACAGGCTCCAGCCGGCGAAGGCGAGGATGGCGACGGCGATCACCGCCGGCACGAACCAGCCCGAGACCTTGTCGGCCATGCGCTGGATCGGCGCGCGCGAACGCTGCGCCTCGGCCACCATCTGCACGATCCGCGCGAGCATGGTGTCGCGCCCGACCTTCTCGGCCGCGATCACGAGCGCGCCGGTCTGGTTGATCGTGCCGCCGATCACGGCATCGCCCATGGCCCTGGTGACGGGCATCGATTCCCCGGTCACCATCGATTCGTCGAGCGAGGAGCGGCCGTCCAAGACCGTCCCATCGACCGGCACCTTCTCGCCGGGACGGACGCGCAGCCGGTCGCCGACCACCACTTCGTCGAGCGGCACCTCCTCGTCGTCGCCGTCGGCGCGCAGGCGGCGCGCGGTGCGGGGAGCCAGGCCCAGCAGCGCCTTGATCGCACCGGACGTACGCTCCCGCGCCCGCAGTTCGAGCACCTGGCCCAGCAGCACCAGCACGGTGATCACCGCCGCCGCCTCGAAATAGACGGCGACGCTGCCGTCTTCGTTGCGGAAGGTCGGCGGGAACAGGCCGGGCGCGAATGCCGCGACCATGCTGTAGGCCCAGGCCACGCCCGTTCCCATCGCGATCAGCGTGAACATGTTGAGGTTGCGGCTGACGAGCGAGGCCCAGCCCCGCTGGAAGAACGGCCAGCCGGCCCAGAGCACGACGGGCGTGGCGAGAAGCAGTTGCACCCAGGTCGAAATTCGCGCCGGCACCAGATGGTGGAGCGCGGGGAACAGGTGCCCGCCCATCTCCAGCACGAACACCGGGAGCGCCAGGACGATGGCGATGCGCAGCCGCCGGGTCATGTCGACCAGTTCCGGGCTGGGCCCACTGTCGGCCGTGACCGTCTCGGGCTCCAGCGCCGTGCCGCAGAACGGGCAGGCGCCGGGGTGGTCCTGGCGCACTTCCGGATGCATCGGGCAGGTCCAGATCGCACCTTCGGGCGCATCGACGACGGGCGGCTTGCCGGTCAGATAGCGTTCGGGGTCGGCCACGAATCTGGTCCGGCATCCCGCGCTGCAGAAATGCCAGTCCTGCCCGGCATGTTGGGCATGATGCGGGCTGGTGGCCGGATCGACCGTCATTCCGCAGACGGGATCGCGGACATCCTGGGGGTTCGGGTCCGCATGCCCCGAGCCGCAGCACCCTTTGCCGGCAGGCGTGTGCGAATGCGCCATTGTATGATTTCCTCCGATGACGCTCCACCTCTTGCACCTTGACATCGCGTCAAGGTCAAGCGGGAAATGAGCGGCGGCGAAGGGAGCAGGCCGGCCGGGCGCGGCCGGCGCCGCCCTATCCGGTCACGTCGGCGACGGCGGCGATGAACTTGTCGATGTTGCCCATCGTCAGGCCGGCGACGTTGATGCGGCCCGAACCGGCGAAATAGATGCCGTGCTTCTCGCGCATCGCCTGCACCTGATCGGGGGTGAAGGGGATGATCGAGAACAGGCCGTTCTGCGTGCCGAGCGGGGTGAGGTCGACGCCGCCGGTCCGGCCGGCGGCCGCCAGCTTCGCGCGCACCTGGCGCATGCGCCCGCGCATCGTGTCCAGCTCGTCCAGCCACTGGCGGGTAAGCCCCTCGTCCTCCAGCACGATCCGCGCCGCCGCCGCGCCGTGATCGGGCGGCTGCGACCAGTTGGCGCGGGCCAGCGCGTGCGCGTTCGACATCGCCGCCGGCAGCCGCGCGGCATCCGCCATCATCACGTAGAGCGCGCCGGTGCGGTCGCGATAGAGGCCGAAGTTCTTGTCGCAGCTATAGGCGACGAGCGCCTCGGGCACCGCTGCCAGCACGCGGCGCACGCCGTAAGCGTCCGCGTCCATGCCCGCGCCGAGCCCCTGGTAGGCGAGGTCGAGCACGGGCAGGATCTTGCGATCGGCCAGCAGGCCGGCGATCTCGTCCCAGTGCGCCGGGGTATAATCGATGCCGGTCGGGTTGTGGCAGCAGCCGTGCAGCAGGAAGGCGTCGCCCTCGTCCGCCTCGGCCACCGCGGCGCGCAGCGCGGCGATGTCGGCCATGCCATCGGGCGCGGCATGGTTGAAGGTCTTGAGTTCGAGGCCGAGATCGGCACAGATCTGCGCATGGTTCGGCCAGCTCGGCGCGCCCATCCATACGCGCCTGACCTGCGCCTTCTTCACCATCGCCAGCGCGAGCCGCAGCGAGCCGGTGCCGCCGGGGGTCTGCATCCCCTCGATGCGGCCGCCCATGTCGGGATCGGCCTTGCCGAAGACGTAGGGCATCAGCGCCGTGACGAAGCCCATGTCGCCCTCGGGCCCGAGATAGGCCTTCGAATCCTGCGCCTCGACCAGCCGCCGCTCGGCCGCCTTGACCGCGCCGAACACGGGCGTGGCGCCCTGCCCCGTGCGGTAGACGCCGACGCCGAGGTCGATCTTGTCGACGCGCGGGTCCGCGTTGTGGAGCTTGATCAGCGCGAGGAGCGCGTCGGCGGGCTGTTGCTGGAGGTCGGTAAGCATGGCGGCGCGCTGTTACTCCCCGATGGTGCACGGGAGCAAGGGCTAATCCTCCCGGCACCGGGCAGGATCAGAAGTTCACTTTTGCCGTGACGCGGATGTCGCGTCCCGCCAGCGGGGCGTAGTCCTTGAGGATCGACGCATGCCGCCGCGCCGCGACGTCGAACAGGTTGTTCGCCGATACGGCAAAGCTCAACGGCCGCTCCCGGCCCCAGGGGCGGATGTTCAGCTCGGCGTTGACTAGGGTGTGGCCGGGTGTCGGCGCCTCGAATGCGGAGACGCGGTTCTGCGCGCTCACCCGCTCGACCTCGCCGCGCAGGTCGAACTTCGGCGCGCTGTAGGTCAGGCCGCCGAGCACGCGCAACGGCGGGATGCGCGGGGCCGGGCCGGCGCCGTCGATCGTCGCGTGGACATAGTCGGCCAGCGCGTCGGCCGCGACGCTGGCGTCGCCGAACCGCGCCAGCACCAGCGAGCCCTGCACCTCGAAGCCGTAATGGCGCGCGCCGGCCTGGCCGGAGCGGTACACGGGCAGCCCGTCCTCGATCTCCCCGGTCCGGTCCGCGTAGATGAAGTTCGTGAACCAGCTATGGAAAGCCGAGGCCTCGAAGCTGTAGTTCTCGCCGCTGCCGCGCAGGATCGCCTCGACGCTCCAGGCGCGCTCGGTCCCGAAGCCCGGATCGCCGATCTCGAACGCCTCGGTGCCGGCATGCGGGCCGTCGGCGAACAGCTCCTCGGCCGAGGGCGCGCGGGCCGTGCGCGAGACGTTGAGGCCGACACGCCAGTTGCCGGCGAAGTTGTAGGAGGCGCCGAGCGAACCCGAAAAGGCGTCATAGCGCCGGCGGCCGGAGAAGAACTGCGGCTGATCGGCGGCCGGATCGGCACGCACGTCGGTATGCTCATAGCGCGCGCCGGCTTCCAGCTTGAGCTTGCCGAAGTCGAGCTGCTGGAGGGTGAACACGCCGATCTGCCCGGTCCGGTTGCGGGGCAGGAACGCCTCTTCGCCGACCACGTCGAAGTCGCGCGTGAAGAACTGGGCGCCGGTAACGCCGCGCCAGGCGCCGCGCTTCGCCTGGGTCAGTTCCAGCCGGCCCTCGATCCCCTTGTTGTAGAACGCGGTGCCGACCGAACCGTCGTCCTCCAGCTCGAAGTGGCGGTAGTCGGCATAGGCGACGCGGAAGGCGATCCGGTCGATCACGCCGCCGCCGGCCTCGATCTCGGCGCGCGCGTCGATACGGTCCTGCCGCAGGCTGAGCCGCGGCGCCTCCTCCTCCTGCCCCGGTTCGGTCGCATAGCGCAGCGGAATGCCGTAAAGGCTGTCGTAACGGCTATAGGATACGCCAATGTTGCCGCGCTCCCCGATGTAGGCGGCGCCGACGCCCGCGGTCCAGGTCCTGCTGGCGGTGTTGGGCAGCTTGCCGGCGATAGCGGCGGCCTCGTCGAAGTGGTTGGCCAGCGCCTGCGCGCGCAGCGCGGGCGTCAGCGCATGGCCGCCGATCCGGATGTCGCCGCTTTTCATGTAGCTGCCGTCGGCATGAACCACCCAGCGCTCCGCCACCGGGACGTCGATCGCGCCGCCGACCGAACGCTCGTCGGCGGCCGAGCCGTAAGTCGCCAGCGCGCCGAGGTGCACGGGCTCGTCGGGCACCGAGACCGGGATGCGCCGGTCGATGACGTTGACCACGCCGCCGATCGCCGCGGACCCGTAGAGCAGCGACTGCGGCCCGCGCAGCACCTCGATGCGCTCGGCCAGCAGGGGATTCACCACCGTCGCATGGTCGGCCGAAGTGTTCGAGACGTCGATCGAGCCGAGCCCGTCGCTCAACACCCGCACGCGCTCGCCCTGAAGCCCGCGCAGCACCGGCCGCGAGGCCGTCGGGCCGAACGAGGTGGCCGAGACGCCGGGCGTGTGGCCGAGCGTCTCGCCCAGCGACGGACGCAGCGCCTGGGTCAGTTCCGCGCCCTGCACCACGGCGACGCCCGAAAGCATGTCCTGGCGGCTGCTGCGCAACGCCCCGCTGACGATGATCTCGCGGCTTTCCGGCCGGTGATAGCCGCCTTCGCCGGCCTCCCCCGCGCCCGAATCGGGCGGCGCATTCTCGGCCTGGGCCGCCGCCGGCGCCAGCAGGGCCGCCATCGCGCAACCGGCGGCCAGCAGGACGCGCCGCGGCTGCGACTCGATGTGATAATATATCGTCTCCATGGCGGAGCCCATAGACCGCCTTGCTCCATGAGACAATATTACATTACCTGATTTCGCCACAAGGTTCGCGCGGGTCGCCGCTGCCGGCCGGCGCCGACTATCGCGGCTCCGGCAATCGCGGCTCCGGCTGTCTCAGAACGGTATCCATTTCTGGCTTTCCGAGAACTTCATGTAGCCGGCGTTGATGCCCAGACGCAGGCCCGCGCCCATGCGCACGGGCACCAGCACCACGTCGCCGCGACGCAGGTAACTGATGTTGAAGCCGCCGACGAGATAGGCCTGGCCCTCGCCCGCGCCGAAGCGGTGGTAGAGGTCCTGGGTGTCGTAGAGGTTATAGACCAGGATAAAGGCGTTGCCGGCATTGGCCCCGGCGTCGAAGCCGATCGACGGCCCGGTCCAGTACACCGGCCGCTCGCCCTCGACCTTGTGGTAGAGCGTGCCCGAACCATAGCGCAGCCCGACGATGAAGGCGCCGCCGCCCTCGCGCCCGACGATATAGGCGTTCGGCTCACCCTGCTTCTTGAGGATGTCCTCGATCATCTCGGCCAGGCCGCGCGAACCCTTGCCGAATACGCCTTCGGCCGCGCCGATGAGGTCGTCCTTGCGATAGGTGGTGCCGTTCTGCGGCGTCGTCGGAATGGCGACCGGGGGCAGCGGCGGGACCGGCTGGCCGGGCACCTCGCCGCCGGACGGCGGGTCGTAGGTCGGGCTGACGGGCGCCGGGGCGGGAACATAGGGCGAGGAAGCGCCGGAAAGATCACCGTCGATCGCCTGATCGGGATCGACCGACCGCATCTGCGCCGCCGCCGGGGCCGTAACAGCCGCCGCAAGGGCCGCGACGATGCCGATCGCCCTCGATCGGAATGACATCTTTCGCATAAGGCTTGCCTCCGTACCCGGGCAGTCTGCCGGGCCTCTGCATCGAGGCCTGCCTGCACCCATCATGGTTAACAGAATCTTACCCGTCCCGCCGCAATGCAAGGGCGACGAGTCGAATCGGATTTGCGACCGGACGTCCACAACCGGGCCGAATCGGCCCCAATCAGGCTCGCAGCACCCGTTCCGCGGCAATGGCCTGCCGGTCAAGCGCGGCGGGCACGTCCCCGGCCGGCAGGGCCGGCGCGTAAAGGAATCCCTGGCCGGTGTCGCATCCCATGGTCGTGAGGAAGGCTTCCTGGGCTGCGGTCTCGACGCCTTCCGCGATCACCTCCAGCCCCAGGCAATGCCCCAGGTTGATGACCGCCGAGGCGATGGCTTCGGCATCCATGCTGGTTCCCAGGTGCTCGACGAAAGACCTGTCGATCTTGAGCAGGTCGACCGGGAACTGGTTGAGGTGCGACAGCGACGCGTATCCGGTGCCGAAATCGTCGAGCGCGATCCGGATGCCGTGGTCGCTGAGATGCCGGAGAGCCTCCTTGACGGCATCGGTCCCCCGTCCGAGGAAGACGTTTTCGGTAACCTCGATCTGCAGGCAGGATGCGGGAAGGCTCCTCGCGGCCAGCCGCGCGAGGATGCTTTCGGCAAAGTCCCGCCGGCGAAAATCGGCGCCGGTGACGTTGACCGCGACATGGCCGAACGGCACGCCGGCACGGACCCATGACTGGACGTCGTCCAGCACCTTGTCGAGCATCCGCTCGCTCAGCGGCGCGCCCAGCGCCGGGTCCTCGAACGCCGCTTCCAGCGCGTCCGGCCCCCGCAGTCCGCCGTTATGATCCCGCCACCGCAGCAATGCCTCGAAACCCACAATCCCCAACGTGCCGAACGAGACTTTCGGCTGATAATAGGGAACCACGGTATCGCGCCGCAGCGCATGGCGCGCCGAGGCGATCATGGTCTGGTGCCGCTCTACCGCGACCATCATCGCCGGCTCGAAGACCTTGAGCTGCGCGCGCCCGGCGGCCTTGGCCGCATAGAGCGCGATGTCCGCGGCCTTCATGATCTCCGAGCGGGCCTTGCCGTCGCGCGGGATGAAGCTGGCGCCGATACTTGCCCCGCACTGGAACAGGCGGCCGCCATGATGGATGGGCTCGCGCAACTGGTCGAATATGCGCTGCGCGATCCTTTCGAGTTCGTCCTCCGCCTGGACCGTGACGATCAGCGCGAATTCATCCCCACCCGTCCTGGCCACGAGGTCCCCCGTGGCCACCGCCGCGCGCAACCGGTCGGCAACGGCGCAGAGCAATGCGTCGCCGCCGTCGTGACCCAGCGTGTCGTTGATCAGCTTGAAGTTGTCCACATCGAGGATGAGCATCGCCGCCATGCGCGAAGCATCCGCTTCGGCCAGTGTCGCATCCAGGCGTTCCTGCAGGACGGCGCGGTTCGGCAGGCCGGTCAGCGCATCGTGCTGCGCCATCCAGATGGTCTTCTCCTCGGACTGCTTCTGGTGGGTGATGTCCCGCGCCACCACGATGAAGCGGCCCGAACCGTCGGAAGTCTGGCTTACGGCGATGTCGAACCAGTACTTCCGGCCCGCCCTGTCGGTGTAGTTGATCGCCAGGTTCGCGGGGGTGCCCGTCCTGGCGCGATCGAGGGCCAGTTCGGCCGGCCTCCGGTAGTCCTTGGGAAGCAGCGACAGCCATCGCCTGCCGACCGGCCGGACCGATTCCGATTCCGAACCCGCCCCGCCCGGCCGGTTGAAGAACATCACCTCGTAGTGCTCATCGAGGATCAGCGTATAGTCCGGGCTGGATCGCAGGATCGTATGGTTGAGCGAGGTGCTGCGCTCAAGGTCGCTCAGCGCGGTCATCCATGAAACCAGCATCCGGTGCAACGCGAACGATGCCGAGAAGATCGTCGCCATGAACACCGGAAGCTGCACGCTGATGATCGCCAGGGCCGGTTCGGCGACGAGAAGTCCGGCGGCCGCGCAGGGCGCCAGGGCCAGGAAGACCATCGCCGCCGCCAGCCGCGGCGTGCCGAAGTTCCGCAGGCATATGCCGCAAACCATGGCCGCCGCGGAGAGGCAGGCAATCGTGGCCAGAACCCAGTCGCCGCAGGTCAGGCAGAGAAACGTGCCGAAGCCGACCGAGGCGGCCCAGGTGCACGAAAGCACCGCCGCCAGCAGCCGGGGAGGCGTCCGCCCGGCAGCGATCCGGCGGCGGCCGTGGAGGAGCACGCCGAGACGCAGCACGCCCAGCACGATCTCGAACACCAGCCAGCCGATGAAACCGGGAGAGCCGTGGCGCCATGCGGCCAGCGCGGCCACCGTGGTGGTATTGGCGATCCCGCCCAGGAAGATAGGCACGGACGCGAACAGGCCGTTCATCAACTGCAGCGCGATCGCGGGCGGCACTTCGGCGCGCGTGCGCAGCAGCCAGGAGGCCCTCCCGTCCGACCGATCCTGTAATGCGCTCATCCTGCCCAACCCGTGCGACCTGCGCAGGGGGGTACAGGCGAATGGTTAACAACAAACGTCGCGCGCGATCCGGCGGGACGGCTTCTATTCCGGGGCCCCGCCGCCGGACTGCCGCTGCCCCGGCCCCGGCCCCGTCCGGGCGCGCGTCCAGCGATCGGCATTCGCTTCGGCGCAGACGTTGTCGGCAAGCGCGTCGACGCGGGCCAGCTGCTCCAGGGCATGGCGCTCGCCCATTCCCTGCGCGACCGAATCGAGGTGCAGGTGGTACAGGGCACGGGCGCCGAACACTTCGGCGATATACTGGCCGTAGATCGTCTGCAGCGCGCCGCGAACGCCTTTCTCGGCCAGCCAGGGCTCGCTGGCGGCCGAGGTGACAATATGGACCAGCCGGACCTCGCTGAGCGGCCTGGCCTGGCTCCCGTCGGGCGCGAAGGCGATCCCGCTGCCCACGACGCGCTCCAGATAGCCCTTGAGCATGGCCGGCGGGGTGCCGAACCATACGGGAAAGACGAAGACCAGCACGTCGAGCCGTTCCAGCCGCCGGGCTTCGGCCATGTTTTCGAGACTCGGCGCGAAGCCGGGCTTGCCCGGCTGCTCGTTCGCCTTGAGCACCGGATCGAACCCGTCGGCGTAGAGGTCGCGCAAACCGCACGTCTGGTGGTTCCGGCCGACCCGATCCAGCCAGCGCCGGGCGATGGCGGCGCAGAAGCTTTCCGGATCGGGATGCGCCAGCACAACGAGATGGTCGACGGGCGGCGGCGGGGCCATGGAAACCTCCTGATTGCAAGGGGACGCGCGCGTTCGCGCGATCGCTTTCGCGGGATCACCCTTGTCTAGTAAGCTTGCACTGGGGCAATGGTTCCTGACCGCCCGGCGCCGCGGGCCGTGGCCGGCCGGCCATCGCCCCCGTTGGCGTTTCGGCACGGTGTAATAATTCGCTGATTTCCATCCCGCTTGTTTATATCGTGGCGGCTGCAGCGCCCAACGGCCAGGAGGACCCGAAGATGACGCAACCGTCCATCCCGAATCGCATCGCGCTCGCGACGGACCTGAGCCACCGCTGCGACCGGGCGCTCGATCGCGCGCTGCTTCTGGCCAGGGCATGGCAGGCCGAGCTGATGATCGTCCATGCCCTGACCGAGCCGCAGGACTCCCCGCTGTTCGGGCGCCTGCAGGACCTGCCTTCATGGCGGCGTCCGGCCGATCCGGTACGCGTGGCGCGCGACCGGCTCTATCGGGATCTGGTGGCGACCGAACCCGACGTGGACATCTCCGTCCACGTCGAGGCGGGCTCGCCGGCGCCGGTCGTCCTGCAGGCGGTGGCCACCGCCGGGGCGGGGATGATCGTTACCGGGGTCGCCCGCGACCAGCTGCTCAGGAAGATCCTGCTGGGCGATACCGTCGAACGGCTGATGCGCAGGACGCCCGTGCCGATCCTGATCGTCCGGGAACGGGCGTTCGAACCGTACCGCCGCATCGTCGTCGCGACCGATTTCTCCGAATCGTCGCGCGTCGCGTTCGAGGCCGCCTTCCGGTTCTTTCCCGACGCCGCGATCTCGCTGTTCCATGCCTATGACGTGCCCTTCGCGGGATATCTCGGCCGCTCGGAGGTCGAAAAGCAGTTCGAGAGCTACGGCAAGGATGCGGTCGGCAAGTTCCTTGCGGAAGCGGGACTCGCGCCCGCCCAGATCGGCCAGGTCCACCCGATGATCGAGCACGGCATCCCCGAGGCGCTGCTTCGCGACTATGCCGAAACGTCGCGGCGGCACCTGACGGTGGTAGGAAGCCATGGCGGCGGCCTTATCTACGAGGCGCTGATCGGCAGCACGGCGCGCCGGATCATCGACGCCGTTCCGGGCGACGTCCTGCTCGTTCCCGATCCCGCCCGACGCAAGGCCGACTGACCCCGGATGATCGCCGCAATTGTCTGGAGCCTTGCCGGACTGGCGGCCCTGATCGTCGGCGCCGACCTGCTCGTGCGAGGAGGGGCGGCGCTGGCCGCACGGCTCGGCATCTCGCCTTTGTTCATCGGCCTCACCATCGTCGCGATCGGCACCAGCACGCCCGAGCTGGCGGTGGGCATCGAAGCGGCGGTGAAAGGCAACGGCCCGCTTGCGGTGGGCAACATCGCGGGCACGAACACCGTCAACATCCTCCTTATCCTGGGGCTCAGCGCGGCGCTGCGGCCCGTGGCGATAGAAATGCAGACCCTGCGGCTGGAACTGCCCGTCATGGTCATCGCATCCGTCACGTTCCTCGCCTGCGCCTGGGACGGGGTGCTGACGCGCATGGACGGCGCGCTCCTGGTCGCCATGGGGCTGACCTTCACGCTCGCCATCGCGCGCCTCGTCCGGCGCGAAAGCATTGCCGTGAAGCGCGAGTACGTCCGCGAATACGGCCGCTGGCGCTATGTCGACCGGCAGGCGCTGAGAGAGGCGGCGATGCTGGCAGGCGGGCTCGTCGTGATCGTCACCGGCGCGGACTGGCTGGTCGACGGCGCCGTGGCGCTTGCCCAGATCTGGAAGGTGTCGGAGGCGTTCATCGGCCTGACCATCGTGGCGATGGGAACATCGGCCCCCGAATTCGTGACCACGATGCTGTCGACGATGCGCGGACAGCGCGACATCGCGATCGGCAACCTGATCGGCAGCAGCGTCTACAACATCTTCATGATACTGGGGATCACCTGCCTGTTCCCCGCGGGCGGCATCGCGGTGCACCCGCATCTGCTGCGGGTCGACATCCCGGTGATGCTGGCCGTCGCGCTGCTGTGCGTTCCCGTGTTCATCACCGGCCGCCGCATCTCGCGGATCGAAGGCATCCTCTTCGTCAGCGCCTATAGCGCCTATCTGACCTACCTGATCGTCGAACGCACCTGATCGCGGGATCGCGAATCGCGGCCGATCAATCCCCGGCCAATCAATCGCCAGCCAGTCAATCGCCGGCCAGCGTCGCGGACGACACCAGCCGGTCGAGTATGCCGGCGATCTCCTCGGCGCGGTAGGCGCCGTCGGGCTGGGCCAGCCACCACGAGACGGTCTCGACGATCAGGCTGGTCGCGCAGATCGTGCCGAGTTCCTTGGGCAGCCACGAACCCGCCGGCTCGCGCGTCTCGGCAACGATGCGGGCCTGGCGCAGCCATTCCTCGCGCATGGCCGGCCCGGCGCCTCCGTTCAGGAGGATGGACCACAGCGCGCGCCGCTCGTCCACGTAGGCGCAAAGCGCGACCAGCGACCCCCGATCGTCTCCGGCATCCCTGATCGGCAGCGTCAGTTCCACCGACCGGGCGATCTGCTCTGCGGCGATATGGTCCAGCAGCGCTTCCTTGCCCGCGTGGTGGCGGAAGAACGTGGCGTAGTGGACGCCGGCTTCGGCGCAGATGTCGCGCACGGTGATCAGCTCGAAAGGCTTGCGTTCGAGCAGCCGCAGCAGCCCGTCGCGCAGGGCCGCGCCGGACCGTACGGCGCGCGCGTCCTTCCCGCTTGACCCGCGGGCCGCGTCTCGATTATGCGACACTGTATCGCATAAGTCCGGATCGGCTTTTTCGCTCATGTCCGCTGTTGGAGCAGCAGCGCCGCATGCCGGGCAAGCGCTTTTTCGGTCAGGTGCCTTTTCTGGAGAGTGAGAATGCAACCCCTCGTCGAGCGCGACTACTTCACCGACTACGAGATCCTGAAAGACCCTTACGCTTTCTTCAACGCGCTGCGCGCGTACGGGCCGGTCTTCCAGCCGCCCGGCAAGGACTACTACATCGTCACCGGCTTTACCGAAGCGCTGGAGGTGCTGCGCAACCACGATGACTTTTCCGCCATCATCGGCCTGCAGGGCGCGGCGGCGCCGCTGCCGTTCGCGCCGCACGGATCGGACATCACCGCGCAGATCGAAGCCCACCGCAAGGAGTTCGCCGGCGGCGACCAGGTGGTCAACCTCGACGACGAGGCGCACACCCGCCTGCGCGCGCTGATCAACACGCTGTTCGTCCCTTCGCGGCTCAAGGCCAGCGAGGAGTTCATCGAGCATTACTGCGACGAGATGGTCGGCAAGGCCGTGGCCGAAGGCGAGGTGGAACTGATCGGCCGGATCGCCACGCCCTTCGTCACGATGGTCGTCGCCGACCTGCTGGGCGTGCCGATGGAGGACCGCCAGATCTTCATGGACGCGATCGCCGCCGCGCCGCCGCCGGGCAGCCTCGACGGGCACGATCCCATGGGGGGCGAAAACCATCCGTTCATGGTCATGGGCCAGTACTTCTACGGCTACATCGCCGACCGTCGCGCCAATCCCCGCGACGACATCCTGACCGAACTGGCCAACGCGACTTATGCCGACGGGACGACGCCCGAAGTCTACGATGTCGTCCAGCTCGGCATGTTCATGTTCGGCGCCGGGCAGGACACCAGCGCCAAGCTGCTGGGCAACGCGATGAAGTACCTGGTCGAGCGGCCCGAGCTGCAGGACCGGCTGCGCGCCGATCCCTCGCAGATCCCCGCCTTCCTCGAGGAAGTGCTGCGGATCGAGGGCTCGACCAAGCAGACCGCGCGCCTCGCGCGCAAGGACACCCGGATCGGCGACGTGGCGATTCCCGCGGGCACCAAGGTCCTCGTCGCGCTGTCCGCCGCCAACCGCGACCCCGGCCGCTGGGACGATCCCAACGAGCTGGTGCTGGGCCGCAAGAAGATCATCGAGCACGTCGGCTTCGGCCGCGGCAAGCACGTCTGCGCCGGGGCCCCGCTGGCGCGGGTGGAAGTGCGCGTGATGATGGAGAAACTCCTCGCCAGCACCGCGAAGATCGAACTCGACCGCGAGAAGCACCCGAACGGCATCGCCGACCTGGCTTACGAGCCGAGCTTCATCATCCGCGGCCTGGCCGAGATGCACCTCAAGCTGACGCCCGCGGCCGCCTAGAGTCTGGCGCCTTGCCGAGCTGATCCGATCCGGTCCGGCCCAGATTTTCCTACTTGGGCCGGACCGGCTATCGGAATGGAAATGTCACGAATCCGTTTCCCGCCCAGCGCATCCCGCCGGCTCGCGATGCGCGCAACCCCCGTGTGCCCGCGCCAGGCGATCGCGCGTCGCAGCAAATCGGGCGGGGGCGGTTTCTCTCTCTGGACACCGTCAATTCCGTCAACTTCGTCAACCGCAACCCCGAAACAGGCGACAGGGTCATGATCCGGCGGGGCGGCATCATACCGACGCGGCTTGCCGATTGACACGTTGCGATCCCATGCTAAGGATTTGGTCAGCATCGCCGACATAAGCCGTCACAGCGATCGAGGAGAGTAGCGTGGCCACTTCCATCCAGGATCTCGATCTCATGACCCTTCCGATCGAGGATCGCGCCTTCGGCGTCGATCCCGAGCCCTGGTTCGCCCAGGCGCGGGAGCGGCATCCGTGGCTCGCCAGGTTCACCCACGGCTACCTCGTCCACGGCCACCGCGAGATCCGCGACCTTCTCCAGATGGACGACAAGCTGCACATCGCCACCGACGACGTGGTCGACATCATGGGCGCCACCGGCAAGCCCTGGGGCGATTTCATGAAGGCCCTGCTGATCAGCCGCCACGGCGACGATCACCGGCGCATGCGCGACGCGCTCAAGCCCTTCTTCAAGCCGCGCCGCATCGCCGCCCATGTCGGCCTGATCCGCGAAGTGGTCGCCGGCCTGCTCGACGACTGGGCGCCCCGCGGCGAGTTCGACTTCACCGAGTTCGCGTCCAATTTCCCCGTGGCGGTGATGTTCGGGCTGATCGGGGCGGACCTGGCCGACCTGCCGAAGATGAAGTGGGCGCTGGAAGTCCAGGGCCTCAGCTACAGCCTCGATCCCTCGCTGCTGCCCGAGATGGAGAAGGCCCACGCCATGATGATGGCGTTCAACTCCGATCTCGTGGCCAAGCGGCGCGCGAGCGGCGAGGTGCGCGACGACCTGCTGCAGGAACTGATCAAGGCCGAAGACACCGGCGTCCTGTCGCACCAGGAAGTCTGCGAGCAGCTCTTCTTCCTCTTCGCCGCCGGCTACGACACCTCGAAGAACCAGCTCGGCATGACCGCGCGCCTGCTGTTCGAGCAGCCCGAGCTGTGGGAGCGTTGCGGCCGCGACCGCGAGTTCTGTACGCTCGCCATCGAGGAGGGCCTGCGCCATTCCAGCCCCAGCAGCCCGCCGCGCATCGCGCTGGAGGACATCGAGTACGGCGGGGTGCTGATCCCCAAGGGCACGCACCTGATGTTCCTGCTCAACATTTCCGGGCGCGATCCGCGCGCTTTCGAAAATCCGCTGGAATACCAGCCGGGCCGCGCGTCCGCGAAGCATCACCTGGCTTTCGGCAAGGGCGCGCACATCTGCCTTGGCCTGCACCTCGCCCGCTTCCAGCTCGAGGAAGGCCTGCACCTGATCGCGCAGCGGCTGAAGGACCCCAAGGTGGCCGGCGAGGTCACGTGGCGCCGCTTCCCCGGCGTCTGGGGCCTCGAAACCCTGCCGATCCGCTTCACCCCCGCCGACGCCCCGGCCGCCGAACCTGCCCGCTGCGACGCCTGACGCCGATTACGCGACGGGTCGGAATTACCTGGCGGGTTGGGCCCGCTGGCCGTTCATGTAGTCGGCCAGTTCCTCCTGCTGCTCCGCCGAGAGCCGCAGGCCGAGCTTGCTGCGCCGCCAGAGGATGTCATCCGCCGTGCTCGCCCATTCCTCATGGCGCAGGTAGGCGATTTCCGCCTCGCTGAGTCCCGCGCCGAAGCCGCGGCCGAGGTCGCCCCAACTCTTCGCCGCCCCCAGCCAGCGCGCGGCGCGCGTACCATAGGCGCGGGCGATGCGGTCCACGTCGCGCGCGGCCAGGAACGGATAGGCCGCCGCGAGCCGCGCCTTGAGCGCCGCGAAGCCGTCGACCGGAAAGTCGCCGCCGGGCAGCGGCGCGCGCCGGGTCCAGGGCCGGCCGCCCAGCCCCGGCAGCCGCGTCGCGAGAAGCCCCACCGCCTCTTCCGCCAGATGCCGGTAGGTGGTGATCTTGCCCCCGTAGACGCTGAGCAGCGGCGCGCCCTCCTCCACCGGCGACAGCTCCAGCCGATAGCCGCGCGTCGCCGCCTCGGGCTTGCCCGAGCCGTCGTCGACCAGCGGCCGCACCCCGGCAAAGCTCCACACCACGTCGGCGGGCGTGACCGCGCGCGCAAAATAGCGGTTCACCCCTTCGCAGAGATAGGCGATCTCCTCGGCGCTGGCGCGTACCTCGTCGAGCGGTCCGTGATGGTCGGCATCGGTGGTGCCGATCAGGGTGAAATCGCGCTCATAGGGAAGCGCGAAGAAGATGCGTCCGTCGGGTAGCTGGAAGAAATAGGCGTAAGGGTGATCGAACAGCGCGGGCACGACGATGTGCGAGCCGCGCACGAGGCGCATCGCATGATCGGGCTCCTCGCCCGCCAGCCGCAGCACGTCGAGCACCCGCGGGCCGGCCGCGTTGACCAGCGCGCGGGCATGGAAATGCCCGATCTGCGTCTGCAGGTCCCAGCCCGCGCCGTCCGTCTCGCGGCGCGCAGAGAGCAGCGGCACGCCGGGCAGCACCTCCGCGCCGCGCTCGCGCGCGTCGAGCGCGTTGAGCACCACCAGCCGCGCATCATCGACCCGCGCGTCCGAATATTCGAAAGCCATGCGCAGGCCCGGCCGCAGCGGCACGCCCGCCGGATGACGCGCCAGATCGACCGTGCGCGTCGCAGGCAGCCGCCTGCGCCCGCCGATATGGTCGTAGAGGAACAGCCCCAGCCGCAGCATCCACCGCGGCCGCAGCCCCTCGACATAAGGCAGGACGAAGCGCTGCGGGTGAATGATGTGCGGGGCGATGGCCCAAAGCGCCTCACGCTCGCGCAGCGCCTCGCGCACCAGCGCGAACTCGCGATGCTCGAGATAGCGCAAGCCGCCATGGATCAGCTTGGTCGAGGCCGAGGAGGTGCCGCCGGCAAGATCGTCCGCCTCCAGCAGCACGACTTTCACGCCGCGTCCGGCCGCGTCGCGGGCGATGCCCGCGCCGTTTACCCCGCCGCCGATCACCGCCAGGTCGTAAGTGGCGCGATCCGCAACCATGCTCACACCTGCGCGACCTGCCCGTGCAGCCGGCGGAACAGCCGGCCGCGCTCGCTGTGCAGCACCAGCAGCAGCGCGCTCACCCCCGCGACCAGCAGCGACAGTGCCAGCGGCAGGGCGCTGCCGTCATAGGCCTGGCCGATCAGCGCGCCCAGCGTCGCCCCGATGACGAGCCGCAGGAACACCTGCAGCGAGGCGGCTGCCCCCGCCATCCGCGCGAAAGGCTGCAGCGCGATCGACTGGAAGTTGGCGCCGATGAAGCCCATCAGGCACAGGTTCAGCGTCATCGCGGGAACGAACTGCCAGATCGTCTCGCCCTCCCCCACGGCCAGGACCACTTGCAGGCCGGCGATCAGGATATAGGCAAGAACCGCCATATGCGAGACCCGCCGTGCGCCGAAGCGCTCGACGATGCGCGAATTGGTGAGGTTGGCCAGCGCCATCATCACCGCCATGCCGCCGAAGATCAGCGGGAACAGGTCGCCCGCGCCGAAATGTTCGGCGACGAGCTGCTGCGAGCTGTTGATATAGCCGAACAGCGCCCCCTGGATCAGCGCCATGCCGAGGACGTAGCCCATCGCCGCCCGCGTCGTCAGCGCCACGCGCATATTGCCGGCGATGACGCCGACGTGGATCGGCTGGCGGAATTCGGGATGCAGCGTCTCGGGCAGGCGCAGCCAGGCCCAGAGGAAGACGAGCGCGCCCAGAGCCGCCATCAGGCCGAAGATCCAGCGCCAGTCGGCGACGAGCAGAACCCCCTGCCCCAGCGTCGGCGCGATCATCGGCACGACCATGAAGACGACGCCGACCAGCGACTGCGTCCGCGCCATCTTGTCGCCCGAGAAGCGGTCGCGGATCACCGCCGCGCTCAGCACGATCATGCCCGAGGCGAGCAGCCCGGAGCAGCCGCGCATGACCAGCAGCGCACCGAACGTGGGCGCCAGCGCCGAGGCCAGGCTGAACAGCACATAGCCGCCCAGGCAGATGAACAGCACCGGCCGGCGCCCGAACCGGTCGGCCAGCGCACCGGGGAACAGCGAGCCCAGGCCCGAGCAGATCAGGAAGATGCCCACCACGAGCTGGCGCTGGTTGGCGTCCGCGACGCCGAAATCGCGCGACATCACGCCCAGCGCGGGCAGCATCGCGTCGATCGCCAGCGCCTGCAGCGCCTGCAGCGACGCCATCAGCGTGACGAACTCACGCTCGCCCATGGGGAAGGGCCTGATTGTCGGGGAATCCATGGCGGCGCGCTATGTGGCCGATGAAAAGCGGGATGGCTAGCGCGAAAGCCCTTTCCCCTTCGAGGAAGAGGGTTTCCTGCTATCCTTCCCCCATGGACGACGACGATGACGGCGAAGAGGCGCCCGGCCTCCGGAAGATCATCCATATCGACATGGACGCCTTCTATGCCAGCGTCGAGCAGCGCGACGACCCGTCGCTGCGCGGACGGCCCGTGGCCGTAGGGGGCTCGTCCGAGCGCGGCGTCGTCGCGGCGGCGAGCTATGAGGCGCGCCGGTTCGGCGTGCGCTCGGCGATGCCCTCGGTCACGGCGGCGCGGCTGTGCCCGGACCTCGTCTTCTGCCGGGCGCGGTTCGACGTCTACCGGCGGATATCGGGCCAGATCCGCGCGATCTTCCGCGACTACACCCCGCACGTCGAGCCGCTGGCGCTCGACGAAGCCTACCTCGACGTCACCGAGGATCTGAAGGGCATCGGCTCGGCCACGCGCATCGCCGAGATCATCCGCCGGCGCATCCGCGAGGAAACGGGCGGGCTGACCGCCAGCGCCGGCGTCTCCTACAACAAGTTCCTCGCCAAGCTGGCCAGCGACCAGCACAAGCCCGACGGGATTTGCGTCATCCGCCCCGGCGACGGCGCGGCCTTCGTCGCCGGGCTGCCGGTGCGGCGCTTTCACGGCGTCGGCCCGCGCGGCGCGGATAAGATGGCGAAGCTGGGCATCGAGACGGGCGCGGACCTGGCGGCGAAGGACATCGCTTTCCTGCGCGCCAATTTCGGCAGCCAGGCCGACTACCTCTACCGCGCCGCGCGGGGGATCGACCTGCGCCGGGTCAGGGCCGACCGGCCGCGCAAGTCGCTGGGCGGCGAACGCACCTTCGCGCGCGACCTGTCCTCCGGCGCGGCGCTGCGCGAGGCGCTCGACACCATCGTCGATATCGTCTGGGACCGCATCGAGCGGGCGGGGGCAAGGGGCCGCACGGTGACGCTGAAGCTCAAGCTGGCCGACTTCGCCACCCACACCCGCGCGCGATCGCTGCCGCAGCCGGTGGCGGACAAGCGCGAGTTCGCGGCCACGGGCCATGCCCTGCTGGCCGAAACGCTGCCGCTGCCGCAGCCGGTGCGCCTGATGGGCCTTACGCTTTCGGCGCTGGAGGGGGAGAAGAAATCGGTGGCGGAGGACGCGTCGGCACCGGCCGGCCAGCTCCCGCTGCTGTAAGCCAGCCCGGCAGTTCGCGGCGCATCAGCGCGGCCATCGGCGTGGGCAGCGCGTCGGGCGCGAAGAAGGCGGCGTCGACGATCTCGCGCTTGTCCGCCACCGGCGTTCCCAGCGCGCGGCCGGCAAGCACGTGAACGACGTTGATCGCCCCATGCCCCCGTTCCTCGAGCAGCGCCACGTACCAGCCGTCCGCCAGGCCGCAGCCGGTCTCCTCGGCCAGTTCGCGGGCGGCGGCGTGCAGCGGGTCCTCGCCGCGCCGCACCCCGCCGCCGGGCGCCATCCAGTTGCCGCTGCCGTAGCTGTGGCGGACGAGCAGCACGCGCCCCTCGCCATCGAACGCCAGGACGCGGCAACCGGTCAGGCGCGGCCGGCGCAGGCGCCACCAGCGCTTGCGCAGCGCGTGCGCCAGCCGGTAGCCGAGCCGGTGCAGCGGTGCCGGAATCAGGCGAAGCACAGGACCGGCCGGCTCGCCGCGGCGAGCAGCCGCGCCACCGGCAGATCGTTCTCTCCCATCGCCGCCGCCTCGAACAGCGTGCGTTTTTGGGCGCCGCAGATGACGAACAGAATCAGGTCGGC
>JBAYPJ010000016.1:0-52704 GCA_041677785.1 Novosphingobium sp.
AATCACGAGCGATTGGCGCCATGGGACTGCTCAAAGCCGACTTCTACCGCTTCTTCGCCATCGGCTTCGGTGCCGGGGCGCTGCTGGTGCTGGTGACGATCGTTATCGGCGGCGGCGGCGACGACCTGGCCCATGGCGTCGTGCCGGCCGCCGTGGCCGCGCCCGCCCGATAGCCCCCCGCACGCGCGGCTTCACCACTGGCCGATTGCTTCCTATATGGAAGCAATGACGGGGCATCACCACCACGAGCACAGCGGCGCAGGCCTGATCGACGCGGCGCGCGACGCGCTGGTCGAGGCCGGCGAGCAGTGGACCGAGATGCGCGCCGACGTCTTCACGGCGCTCGCCGCGCGCGACCGGCCGGCGTCGGCCTACGATATCGCCGAGGCCGTCACCGCCGCTCGCGGCAAGCGGGTCGCGGCCAACAGCGTCTATCGCATCCTCGACCTTTTCGTGCGCACCAACCTGGCCCGGCGGGTGGAGAGCGCCAACGCCTACATCGCCAACACCCACCCCGGCTGCCGCCACGACTGCATCTTCCTGATCTGCGACAGTTGCGGCCAGGTGGTCCACATCGACGACGACAGCCTCACCGGCGCGCTGGTGACCGCAGCGCGCGCGGCCGGCTTCGCCGACGTGCGCCCCGTGGTGGAACTGCGCGGTATCTGCGAGGCGTGCAACTCGGACGCATGATCGCGGCGCGGCTGCTCGCGACGCCTCGCGGGGATCGCTCAGCGCGGCAGGCGATTGACCATGCGGGCAAGCTGGGTCGCCCGGGTCGTGTCGCTCTTGCGAAAGCAGCGTTGCAGCAGCGTCTTTACCGTTGCCACGCCCACCTCGCGCGCGGCTGCGATCTCCTCGGCCGACCGGCCCTGCGCCATCAGAATGGCGACATCGGCCTCTGCTTTGGTGAAACCGTAAAGCTCGCATAACTGGCGCGTTGCCCCGGGCGTCTCGCGGTCGGGATCGTCGATCAGGATCATGGCATGCGTGCCGTTCCCGCCCGTAAGGGGCGCGATGGTCAGCCGGTAGGGGGGCTTTTCCCCGCCACGCGGGACCAGCAGGTTTCCGCCCTGCTCCCCGCCGCCGGCCAAGGCGCTGCCGATCGCACGTGTGAACCGCTGCCCTGCCGAGGGATCGAGCACCGTCAGCCGGCCGGCCCTGAGCGCGAACCCGTCCGCCCGGGCGACGATCGCTTCCGCCGCCGCATTGGCCAGCTTCACCTGCAGCGTCGCACTCACCGTGATCAGCGGTTGTTCGAGCCGGTCCAGGATGGCGTGCATCTGTCCCGCTTCCCTACGGGCTCCCGCGAGCTTTCCGTCGATCGACGCGGCCCGCAGCAGATGTGGGTTGAGCAGGGCAAGCAGGCGGACCTCGTCGTCACCGAAGGATGCCGCGCGCGCCGCGCGGTGCGTGCCATAGACCAGAAAGCCGCCCTCGGGCCGCCGCAGCAGGGCTCCGACGCACTGCCCCGTATCGTCGCCGAAGCGCCGGATGAAGTCCCGATAGAACCGGGATCGGGCATAGCGCTCTTTGCCGGTCAGTTCGCCGATGTCGATGGTGCGATCGTAGATGCCCTGCTCGACCGCGCAATTGGACCATACGTCGTCGAGAAATATCTGCTCGCGGACATAGGTTTCGACCATCTCGGGCGTGAACCACGAGTGCGAGATGTTGACCGGGGCGAGCTTGCTGTCGGATGTCCGGACGACGCACGACCGGGCGCCCGCGCAGCCGGCGATGGCGTCGGGCAAATGCTCGAAAAGCGTGCCGGATGCCGCCGCTTCGTAGATGTCGGCAATCGCGCTTTGCAGAATGTCAGCCATAACCCCCTCATTTTGTTCGGTTCGGCTATAGAAATTGGGTCACGGCGTAAACCTTTCGGATGACGACGCCCGCCAGTTTCCCACCTAAGTCGCCGCCGCGCTGTGGCGCGAAAATGAATGCAACTGGAGGAACTGTTTCATGAGGATCGTTTTCAGGGCCGCGCTTGTCGCCGGCCTGATGGCGCCGGCGGGCGCTGCGCTGGCGCAGGATGCGGACACCGGCTTCTACGGCAGCCTGAACGTCGGCGTCGCCACCGTGGGCGATACGAACGTGACCTATTACGATGCGCCCGGCACGTTCGCCACCGGAGGCACAGGCACGCAGGATACCATCGAAACCCGCTACGACCTGAAGTCCGCGGCGACTTTCGGCGGCGTGATCGGCTACGACTTCGGCACCGTCCGCGCTGATGTCGAAATCAGCTATTCGCGTAACAAGCTGAAGGCGCTGACCCTGAACAGCGTCAACGGCGCGCCGGTGACTCTGACGGCGACCGACCGCGACGACGTTTGCGACTTTCTCGAAGCCGATACCTGCGGCGGCACCGGCAACACCTTCACGATTCCAGGCAGCCGCCTGCGGCAGCTCAGCGCGATGGCCAACGTCTGGGTCGACGTTCCGGTCGGCGGTGTCGTGACCCCCTATGCGGGCGGCGGCATCGGCATTTCCGGCTTCGAGGTTGACGGCGAGGGCAAGGCCAAGTTCGCCTGGCAGCTCGGCGCGGGCGCCGCGATCCGGGTGAGCGAGTCGATCGAGCTCACCGCCGATTACCGCCACCGCGAGGTCAGCGCCTCGAACGTCGCATGGGATGCGACGAGCGGCTTCCGCGTCGGCAAGCTGAAGACCGACAGCTTTACCGTCGGCCTGCGGTTTCGCTTCTGACGGCGGCATCCCGCATCGGGAGCATACAGGATGGCGCGCCGAATCGGCGCGCCATACCTTTTTGAAGGCGCAGCGAAGGCCGCGAGCGCGGGCGGGCGGAAAGCTGCCGTCTCAGCCGAACTGCGTCAGGCTCAGCACGTTGCCGTCCGGATCGGTGAACCAGGCGACTTGCGCGCTGCCGCCGGGCGGCGTCCACACGCCGTCCGCGTCCTGGCCGAAGCCTTCGTAGGTGCGGAAGGTGACGCCCCGGGCCTTGAGCGCGGCGAGGCTCGCGCGGATGTCGGGCACGCTCCAGCCGAGCACGGTGTGCTCCGCCGCGGTGTGGCCGGGCAGGTCGGTCAGCCGGATCGTCGCGCCCCCGCCGAGGTCGAAGGTGACGGCGAAATCGTCCTCGCGCAGAATCGACAGGCCCAGCGCGCCGGCGTAGAACGGCTTGGCGCGCACGCGGTCGGCCGTGAGGATGAAGGCGACCGGGCTGGCGGACAGCAGCGACATCGGACGAAATCCTCTCCTCGTTGACCCGGCCGGCGCAGCGGGCTTATTGCGCCACGCGCAATCGACACCAGATAGACGAGCGTGTAAGGCCCTTGCAATGACCGCCGACCCGGCAACTCCCCTGCTCGATACGATCGACACCCCCGATGACCTGCGCAAGCTGCCGGTCGAGCGGCTGCGGCAGCTTGCCGACGAGCTGCGCGTCGAAACGATCGCCGCGGTCGGACAGACCGGCGGCCATCTCGGCTCGGGGCTCGGCGTCATCGAGCTG
Organism: Novosphingobium sp.; assembly: GCA_041677785.1. Classification (GTDB taxonomy): domain Bacteria; phylum Pseudomonadota; class Alphaproteobacteria; order Sphingomonadales; family Sphingomonadaceae; genus Novosphingobium. Next base: position 3,476 of record JBAYPJ010000016.1, read on the forward strand.
ACCGTCGCGATCCACTATGTCTTCAATACGCCCGACGACCGGCTGATCTGGGACGTCGGCCATCAGGCCTATCCGCACAAGATCATCACCGGCCGCCGCGACCGCATCCGCACGCTGCGCCAGAGCGGGGGACTGTCGGGCTTCACCAAGCGCAGCGAGAGCCCCTACGATCCCTTCGGGGCGGCGCACAGCTCCACCTCGATCTCGGCGGCGCTCGGCTTTGCCGTGGCCAGCAAGCTGGCCGAGCGGCCGGGACGCGGCATCGCGGTAATCGGCGACGGCGCGATGAGCGCGGGCATGGCCTACGAGGCGATGAACAACGCCAAGCAGGCCGGCAACCGTCTCGTCGTCATCCTCAACGACAACGACATGTCGATCGCGCCGCCGGTCGGCGCGTTTTCGGCCTATCTCGCCCGGCTGGTATCGGACCGCCGGTTCCTCGGCATCCGCGACCTCGCGCGGCGCATCTCGCGCAAGCTGCCCGAGCCGCTGCACCGCGCCGCCAAGAAGACCGACGAGTTCGCCCGCGGCATGGCGATGGGGGGCACGCTGTTCGAGGAGCTGGGCTTCTATTACGTCGGCCCGATCGACGGCCACAACCTCGACCAGCTCATCCCCGTGCTGGAGAACGTGCGCGACGCGGCGGAAGGTCCGTGCCTGATCCATGTCGTCACGCAGAAGGGCAAGGGCTACGCCCCGGCCGAGGCCAGCGCCGACAAGTACCACGGCGTGCAGAAGTTCAACATCGTGACCGGTGAGCAGGCCAAGGGCGCGGGGGGGCCGCCGAGCTATACCGGCGTTTTCGCCAAGGCGCTGATCGCCGAGGCGGAGCGCGACACGGCGGTCTGCGCGATCACCGCGGCGATGCCGTCCGGCACCGGGCTCGACAAGTTCCAGCAGGCCTTTCCCGACCGTTGCTTCGACGTCGGCATCGCCGAGCAGCACGCGGTGACGTTCGCCGCGGGCCTCGCGGCGCAGGGCATGCGGCCGTTCTGCGCGATCTACTCCACGTTCCTGCAGCGCGCCTACGACCAGGTGGTGCACGACGTCGCCATCCAGAACCTGCCGGTGCGCTTCGCCATCGACCGCGCCGGGCTGGTCGGCGCCGACGGCGCGACTCACGCCGGCAGCTTCGACGTGACCTACCTGGCCTCGCTGCCGAACATGGTCGTCATGGCCGCCGCCGACGAGGCCGAGCTGGTGCACATGACGCACACCGCCGCGCTGCACGATACCGGCCCGATCGCGTTCCGCTATCCGCGCGGCAACGGCGTCGGCGTGCCGCTGCCCGAGGTGCCCGAGCGGCTGGAGATCGGCAAGGGCCGGATCGTGCGGGGTCAGGAAAGAGGCGGCGGCAGCAAGATCGCGCTGCTCTCGCTCGGCACGCGGCTGGCCGAGGCGCTCAAGGCGGCCGACCAGCTCGAGGCGAAGGGCCTGGCCACCACGGTCGCCGACCTGCGCTTCGCCAAGCCGCTCGACGAGGCGCTGATCCGCAGGCTGATGGCGACGCACGAGGTTGTCGTGACGATCGAGGAAGGCGCCATCGGCGGGCTGGGCGCGCATGTCCTGACGCTGGCGAGCGACGAGGGCCTGACCGACGGCCAGGGAGTCTACAGCGGCCTCAAGATCCGCACGATGCGCCTGCCCGATGTGTTCCAGGACCATGACACGCCCGAACGGCAGTATGACGCGGCGGGCCTCAACGCGCCGCAGATCGTCGACACGGTGCTGAAGGCGCTGCGCCACAACAGCGCCGGCGTGGCGGAGGCGCGGGCCTGAGGGCGGCGCTGTCTTTCAGCCCGTTTGACTCCGCGCCCGCACCGTACCATCATCACGCCATGTCGGCCTTGAACCTTTCCCTCCTCTGCTTCCGCCACCACGGAGGTCAGCTTCTCGTGGGCATCTAGCCCCGGGTTCCGGAGCGGCACGCCCCGAGCCCGGGGCGAGATCGATCCCTGGCGCGCAACGCCACGTCGCGCGCACTTCCCGAAGGTTACAGACATGACGACGAAAAAGAAGAAGGCCGCATCGCGGCCGCCCATACGGATGATCGACAGCGAGGCCGAGGTCCTTTCCAATCTCGCGCTCAGCGTGGAGGACAGGCTCCCCGATCTCAGCGACATGCTGCTTGAGGAGATCGGCCGCGCGAAGCTGTTTGCGCGTCATGCAATCGCGCCAGATGTGGTGACGATGAACGCCACGGTCGCGTTCATCGACGAGGCGTCGGGAACCGACCGTACCGTGCAGCTCGTCTTTCCCAAGGACGCCGATATCGCCGCCGGCAAGGTGTCCATCCTGACGCCGGTGGGCGCCGGCCTGATCGGGCTCAGCAAGGGCCAGTCGATCGTCTGGCCCGACCGCGACGGCCACGAGCGGCGGCTGACCATCGTCGAGGTGAGCCAGCCGGCCGCCTAGACGCGTTTCGTGCTGGATCAGGGCGCCACACCCTCTCCCCCAGAAGCCTAGCTCCCCACTCATTCCCGTCGTCCCTGCGCAGGCAGGGGCCCAGATAAGCCATCCGTGTCGATGCTGGGGCAGCGGCAGGGCGAGAGGTTATCTAGGCCCCTGCCTGCGCAGGGGCGACGGGATGATGGGTTGTCCGCGTTAGAGGCGGGGCGAGAACGCCAACCTCGCCGCCCCCGCGCCCGGAAGGCCCTACGCCTTGGGCAGCCCGGCCAGCGCCGGCTCGCCCTCGCCGCCGCCGGGCACCGTCGTCTGGTCGGCCGGCGTCACGCGGTCGTCCAGCGTATCGAGGTGCATCCAGCGCTTGACGAAGCGGGCGAGCAGCAGGACGACGACGGCTACGCCGATCGTCAGCCAGCCGATCTGCTCGTAGATGGACAGCGTCAGCTCCTTCGACATCGTGCCGCTCTCGCCCCCGGTCGCCTCGCCGATCTTGCCGGCGACGAACTGGCCCACCGCGGTCATGTAGAACCACGCGCCCATGATGAAGCTGCCGAGGTGGACGGGCGAAAGCCGCGTCATCGCCGACAGCCCGACGGGCGACAGGCACAGCTCGCCGGTGGTCTGGAGCAGGTAGATGAGGAAGACGAAGATCACCGGCGTCATCGCCGCCATGCCCACCGTCCTTGCGCCCCAGACGAAGACCAGGAACGAGAGGCCGACCTGGACCAGCGCCAGGCCGAACTTGGCCGGCGCCGAAGGTTCCAGCCCGCGCTTGCCCAGCCATGACCAGAGTGCGGCGAAAAGCGGCGCCAGCAGCACGATGTAGATCGGGTTGATCGACTGGAACAGGCTGGCCGGCACGCCCTGCCGGTCGACATAGCGGTCGGTGTAGAGGTTCAGCGAGCCGCCGGCCTGCTCGAACAGACCCCAGAATATCGGGTTGAGCGCGATCAGGAAAAGGATGGCGAACATCCGCTGGCGCGGTTCCCTGGGCAGCTTGAGCGCCTCGTAGAGCGTATAGCCCAGCATCGCGACGCCCGCGACGATCAGCAGGTTCTGCATCACGCCCTGGAACTGGATCAGCAGCCAGACCGCCGCCACCGCGGCAATGCCGACCGCATAGAGCTGCAGCTCGCGCGGGCGCGGCAGCGGCAGCGGCGGCTCGCCCTTGCCGGCCAGCGCGGGCCGGCCGGCGATGAAGATGACGAGGCCGGCGACCATGCCGATCCCGGCCAGCCCGAAGCCCCAGGCCCAGCCGATCGTCTCGCCCAGATAGCCGACCAGGATCGTGCCGAGCGCCGCACCGACGTTCACCCCCATGTAGAAGATCGTGTAGGCCGCGTCGCGGCGCGTGTCGGTGATCCCGTAGAGCTGGCCGACGATTACCGAGATGTTCGCCTTGAGGAAGCCCGAGCCGACGATGATGAAGGCCAGCGCCGCCCAGAACACGTTGATTGCCGGATCATCCGTGCCGCCGTGGCCCTCGACCGCCATCAGCAGGTGGCCGAGCGCCAGCAGCACGCCGCCGAACACCACCGCCTTGCGCTGGCCCAGCCAGCGGTCGGCGATGACGCCGCCCAGCACCGGGGTGATGTAGACGAGGCTGCCGTAGGCGCCGTAGATCAGGCTGGCCTTGCCGTCGGAGAACAGCCAGTGCTTGGTCAGGTAGAGCACCAGCAGCGCGCGCATGCCGTAGTACGAGAAGCGCTCCCACATCTCGGCATAGAACAGCACGAAAAGGCCGCGCGGGTGGCCGACGACCTGCTCGCTCCTGCGCATGGCGATGATGCCGCCCACCGTCAGGCAGGCGAACAGCGCAAGCGCGGTGATCGCCGCGATGATGTCGGTCTCGGTCCACAGGGACATGGGTTTCATCGCGGCCATGCTTTCTCTCGGGCGGGATCGGAAGGTGCGGCGGACCCTATAAGCTGTTCCCGCGTATGGAAAGCGACCGCTTGAGAACGCGGTTCCGCAGAGAAACTTGGTACAATATTGGTACAGTGCCGTAAAATTCGTTGTCTGTGACGGTTCCTTTCGGGTTTCGGCATTGCGAACAGGCTGCCGCCATGGCAATTTGACAGGTGCACGAATTGGCTGTTGCGCGCCATGCGGGGGGCATGGCGCAGGCTGAATTCGCGTTTGGGAATGATAGCGCAATGATCAGATCGGAGCTGTTGCAAGCCCTGGCCAGGGAAAATCCCGAACTTCGCGGCGAGGATGTCGAGCGCGCGGTCGATACGTTCTTCGACGAGGTCGCGGAAAGCCTGGCCCGCGGCGGCCGGGTGGAACTGCGCGGCTTCGGGGCGTTCTCCACGCGCCAGCGCGAAGCGCGCAAGGGCCGCAACCCGCGCACCGGCGATACCGTCGACGTGCCGGAAAAGCGCGTGCCGTACTTCAAGCCGGGCAAGGACATGCGGGCCCGGCTGAACATGGGTTAACCGGGCGAGGGAGGAGGCTGGCCGGGGTGGATGCACAGCCGTTGCCGTCAGTGCCGCCATCTGCAACAAGCTGCGCGCAGCGCACGCGCGGACGTGGCGGAATGGTAGACGCAGCGGACTTAAAATCCGCTTGGGCATCCCAGTGCGGGTTCGAGTCCCGCCGTCCGCACCAGATTTGCGAAGGCACCGATCGCGCAAATGCGGATCACGCAAATACAGATCGCACAAATACAGATCACGAGGAGCAGTTCACTTAAACCACCGATCAGACAGGGGAGGATAAAAATGAAAAAAATCATCCAGAAATCGCGGCCGCTTCGGTTTGCCGCCATGATGAGCGCGACCGCGCTGGCGGTACCATTCACCGTCACGCCGGCCGTGGCGCAGAGCACGGCGGACGCCACCGTCGACAGCAATACGATCATCGTCACCGCGCAGCGCCGCGCGGAAGCGCTCGAGGACGTGCCGATGTCGGTGGCTGTCGTGACGCCGGACACGCTGAACGCGCTGGGCGTCAACACGCTGCGCGACCTGCAGAACGTGACCTCCGGCTTCTCGCTCAACAACAGCGGCACGTATCCGCAGCCGGCGATCCGCGGCATCACCACGACCAACTCGGGTTCCTATGAGAACAACGTCGCCCTGTGGGTCGACGGCCTCTATCAGATCACCCCGCAGATCCTGAACATGGACCTGCCCAACGTGCAGAGCATCCAGGTGCTCAAGGGCGCGCAGGGCGCGCTCTATGGCCGCAACGCGACCGGCGGCGCGATCCTGATCGACACGATCGACCCGGGCCGGGACTTCACCGGCAATGTCGAGGCGACGTATGGTCGCTTCGACGACCGGCGCGCGCGTGGCTACGTTTCCGGGCCGCTGGGTGACAACATCGGCTTCAGCCTGGCCGGGACGTACCGCAAGACGGACGGCTACTACAACAAGGTCAGCCCGACCGACACGACGAAGACCGAAGGCCGCACGCTGGGCCTCGAACAGCAATCGATCCGCGCCAAGATCACGGGCGAGCTGGCCGAGGGCTTCCGCGCCACCATCGGCTACAACTTCACCCGGGCCAACGATCCGCGCGGCACCTTCTTCACGCCGACCGAGAACCTGACGGCGGCCAGCCAGGGCAACTGGGGCCGGGGCGATGTCATCGGTCAGGCGTTCGAACTCGACTTCAAGCAGCATGAAGGCCTGCTCAAGCTGGAATTCGATACGGGCATCGGCACGCTGCGCTCGGTGACCGGCTACCAGCACTCAACGCTGGTGACGACCTACGATTCCGGCGGCATCACCTATACGCCGAGCAGCGTCAGCGACTCCAAGCTGGTCGATAACACCTGGCAGGAAAACCTCGACTTCACGATCGACGCGATCGAGAACCTCGACCTGGTCGTCGGCGCGACCTATTTCCACAACTCCGAAGGCTATGCCGACGGCCGCGCCAACGCCGCGCTCGTCGCGCCGGCGGGTTCGCCGATCGGGACGCCGATTTCCAGCTATATCCTTTCCAACGAGCGGGATTCGGACCGGACCAAGGAAGCCTGGGCGGCGTTCATCGACGCCACGTTCCATGTGTCCGACCGGCTCAGCGTCAATCTCGGCGCCCGCTACAGCAAGGAAAAGCAGAAGATCCACGCCATCTTCAACAACTACTGCACGGTGGCGGCCGGCTGCGCGGGCGGCGTTCCGCTGGGCGGGGTGACGTCGACGATCTATGACGCGCGCAACGGATCAACCTACAGCAAGTTCACGCCGCGCGCCTCGATCCGTTACGAGATATCGCCGCGCGTCAACGTCTATGCCAGCTACTCGCAGGGCTTCAAGGCGGGCGAATGGAACGGGGTCATTCCCGCCAACGACCCGACGGTGTGGAAGGAGCTGGGCCAGATCGGCCAGGAAACCGTCGATGCCTTCGAAGTGGGCATCAAGGGCGCGGACAGCAATCTGCGCTTCGACCTCGCCGGCTTCTACTACAAGTACAAGGACCTGCAGGTCAGCTCCGTGCAGTTCGTGGGCGGCGTTGCCTCGGTTCTCCTGCAGAACCTGCCCAAGGCCCGGGTCTACGGCATCGAGGGCAACGTCGAGTACGACGTGACGCCCGACTTCAAGGTCCGCGCCGGCGGTACCTGGCTGAATGCCCGCTATGGCTCCAAGGCCTATTACGAGGGCGTGGGCGTCAACCCGGCCGGCGCGGTGGCGGTGCCGAACGCGTCCGACCCGCTCAAGGCCTTCCCCAACCTGTTCATCCCGCCGCTGTGGCAGGACCTGAGCGGGCTGCAGATGACGCGCGCGCCTGATTTCTCGGGCTACATCGGGTTCGAATACAACATCCCGCAGGGCGACGGCGGCCTCCGCTTCGCGGCTAACCTGAAATACACCACCAGCTATGTCGTGACCGATCCCTCGATCTGGGGCGGTGAGACGAATGCGTCGTACCAGGCACGGCTGGCGGTCGATCCGAATGCCGCGCCCAATAACGAGCAGGTCTTCACGGCCGCCGGCGCCGCCGGCGCGCCCTACCTCGACCGCGCGAGCGAGCAGCGCGCGCGCCAGGGAGCCTACGCGCTGATCAATGCGTCCGTCACCTGGACCGACCCGACGAACCACTACTATGTCCGCATCTGGGGCAACAACCTGACCAACGAGAAGTATGCGGTGCACTACCGCCCCAGCTCGCGGACCTATATTCCGATCGGCGAGCCGCTGACCTTCGGCGGAACGATCGGCTACAAGTTCTGAGCTGAACGCCCGGTACGCACGAAGCCCGGCCGCGGTCTGCCGCAGCCGGGCTTTTTGCCGCCCGGCAAGATCCGGGCCGGGATTAATCAGGCATTAGGTTCATCGTCCTATCGTCGCTGGCGAAAAGCGCCGTCCGGACCGCGCGGGAATGTGGGGAAGGGCGGGGGATAGCGGGTGAACGATGGACGAATCGCAGACGCACGGCGGTGCTGAACCGGCTTCGCAGCCCTCGGTCGAGGAGCTGCGGTCGGCGCCGCGCTTCACGCTCCTCATCCGCAGCGCCAAGCTGATCTGCGAGCATGGCGAGTACCTGTGCGTCATCCGCGACGTTTCGGCGAGCGGCGTGCGGCTGCGCACCTTCCACGCGCTGCCGCCCTGCCGCGACTTCCAGCTCGAGCTTGCCACCGGCGAGCGCTTCGCGATCGAGCACGTCTGGGAGACAGAGGACCACGCCGGCTTCCGCTTCGCCGACTGGATCGACGTCAAGGCCTTCATCAGCGAAGCCAGCCCCTATCCCCGCCGCGCGCTGCGCCTGCGGATCGAGTTCCCGGCGACGGTCGAGGCCGACGGTATGACCGCGAACGCCATGGTCCGCGACCTCTCGCGCGAGGGCGCGCGGATCGAGACCAGCATGCTCCTGGCAATCCGGCAGAAGGTCAAGCTCACCGCCAGCGGCCTGCCACCGATCGTCGGCAGCGTCTGCTGGCGCTCGAACCTTGCCTACGGGCTGGTGTTCCAGCAGGTCTTTTCCTTCGAGGAACTGGCCCGGCTGGCGGCCCAACTGCAGCCGGCGGCCAATGCCCCCGCCATTCTGCCGGTCCGGCGAGACTCCGGCACGCGCTGCGCCTAGGAGTGATTTCGAGCCGGATGGCATCATCTGGCGACTCGGAAATCACGGCAAATAAAGGAAAATCCAGAGGCGTTTCGGTTCGATCAGAACCGGAATGCCTCTAGGCGTGTGACGCGGACAGGGCCCGGCGCAAGTGGCCGGCCAGGTCCTTCCGGCGATAGGGCTTGCGCAGCAGCGGGGCATGGAGCCTGGCCAGCCGCTCGACGTGCTGCTCGGCATGGCCGGAGGTGAACAGCACGGGCAGCCGCGGCCGGATGCGGCGGGCCTCGTCGGCAAGTTCGATGCCGTCCATGCCGCCTTCCATGGCGATATCGGTGAACAGCAGGTCGACCGGCGTGTCGCCGCGCAGCACCGCCAGCGCCGCGTGCCCGTTGGGCGTGGCGATCGTGCGGTAGCCCAGCCCGCTGACCTGGGCCTCCACATACTTGCGCACCAGCGCGTCGTCCTCGGCAATGAGGATCGTTTCGCCCGCGCCGCGGTCATCCGGTGCCTTTTCGGTCTCGGGCGAGCCGGGCGGGGTCTTGCGCGTCGCGGGCAGATAGAGCTTCACCGTCGTGCCCTTGCCCAGCCGCGAGGCGATCTCGACATGGCCGCCCGACTGGCGGGCGAAGCCGTAGACCATGCTGAGGCCCAGGCCGCTGCCCTGGCCGGGGCCCTTCGTGGTGAAGAAAGGATCGAAAGCCTTCTCCAGCGTCTCCTCGCTCATGCCGACGCCGTTGTCGCTCACCGCGAGCACGATGTAGCGGCCGGGAGGCAAGTCCGCCTGCGGCAGCCCGAGCTTGCCGACCACGACGTCCTCCGACGAGATCTCGATCCGTCCGCAGCCCGGCAACGCGTCGCGCGCGTTGAGCACGAGGTTGAGCAGCACCATCTCGAGCTGGGTTAGGTCGGCATAGACCGAGCGCGACGAGAACCGCGCCGAAAGCCGCAGCTCGATTCCGTCGGGCACGGCCCGCCGCAGCAGCGGCAGCAGCCCGTCGACCAGATCGCCCACCTTGACCGAGCGCGGCGCCAGCGACTGCCGGCTGGCGAAGGTCAGCAGGCGCCCGGTGAGGTCCGCCGCGCGCTCGCCGGTGGAAAGGACCAGTCCTGCCAGTTCGCCCAGGTCGCCTTCGCCCAGTGCTTGGGCCAGGGCCTCGCTGTTGCCGATGATGACGGTCAGCAGGTTGTTGAAGTCGTGCGCAATGCCGCCGGTGAGCTGGCCCAGCGCCTCGAGGCGCTGGCGCTGCGAAAGCTGCTGTTGCAGCTCGATCCGCTCGGTGACGTCCTCGACCATTGCCAGATGGCGCGGATTGCCGCCCTCGGGCGTCTCGAAGTGGGCGATCGTGACGTTGACCGCCGCCAGCGAGCCGTCCGGCCGGACATAGCGCTTCTCGAGGAAGGCCGGCGGAAGGTTGTCCGTCTGGAGGATGCGCGCCAGGTCGAGCTCCCGGCGGTCGTCGGGAAAGGTGATGTCGTGCCAGCGCGTGCCCAGCAGCGTTTTGCGGTCGCGGCCGACGATCTCCTCGAACCGGGGGTTCACGTCCAGGTACCGGCCGGTGATCGAATCCTTGAGCGCGATGCCCAGCGGCGCCTTCTCGAATATGGCGCGCGTGCGCTGTTCGGACCGGCGCAGCCTGTCCTGGTACCGCGCGGCCGCCGCTTCGGCTTCCAGCGCGTCGAGCGCCAGCCCGAACTGCGCCGCCATGTCCTGCAGCAGCGTTCGCGTAGTCTCGTCGAAGAAGGCGGGCTCGTCGGTGTAGAGCGTGAGCACGGCGGCCGTTCCGTTCTTCTGGCAGATCGGAATGGCCGCGGTGCCGTGCAGGCGCCTTGCGACGGCCAGGTCGCGCCAGGGCGCCGTGCGCGGGTCGGTGGTGGAATCCTCCACCCAGACCGCCACGCCACCGCGGAATGCGGTTCCCGACGGGCCCCGGCCGGTCGGCTCGTCGGGGCTGGTGGAGATGACGACGGAGTCCAGGTCCAGCGCGGTGTCCTGGCCGCATATGACCGTCGGCAGGATGCGCGCGCCGTCCGCGCTGGGCCGGCCCACCCAGGCCGTCCGCATATCGCCGTTCTCCACCAGGATCCGGCAGACTTCGTGCGAAAGCTCGCCGATCGACTTGCGGCGCGCGATGGCCAGGTTGCACGCCGGGATCGCGCCGTGGAGCCGCATGTGCCGCTGTGCGCGGATGCTGGCCTTCTTGGCTTCGTCGATATCGAGGCTCGTGCCGATGATGCGCAGCGGCTTGCCGTCCGCGTCCCGCTCTACGATCATGCCGCGCGACTGGCACCACTTGTAGTCGCCGGCCTTGCACCGGACGCGGTGGTCCAGCTCGTACCACGGAAGGTTATTCTCGATGTGTGCCCGGAGCGCGACCCCGCACGCTTCCCAATCCTCCGCGGGCATCCAGTCGGACCATTCGGCGATGCTCGGTCCCGGCTCGTCCGCGTCCAGGCCGCGCATCGTCTTCCAGAGCCGCGAATAGAAGATTTCATCCGTGGGCAGATACCAGTCCCACACGCCCAGGCCCGAGGCTTCGAGCGCTGCGCGCCACCGCTCATCCGCATCTAGCATTTTGTCGCTGCCCCTCGGGCGCGAAGGCTGACGCAGCCGGCTCGTCCGGGCAATATGATAATAGTACCGTAAGTTTCGGGCGATGCTCCCCGCCGATGCGGTAGTTCTCCGATATCGCGTTGTCGCCGGGAATGCCGCATGGGGCATGATCGAGGGTGAACGACATGAGCAAGGGTGGTCCAATCAAGTCGGACGTGGTTCCGCAGGTGCGCGCCGTGTGCCTGTCGGGCTATATGGACGTGGCCGGCCGCCTGGGCGTCGATCCCTACGAGATGCTGCGCAAGGCCAGGATCCGGCCCGAGGACCTGACCGATCCCGAAACCCGGCTCGCCGCCGCTGCGGTTGTCGGGCTGGCCGAGGAGACGGCGCGGCAATCGGGCTGCGAAACCTTCGGCCTGCTGATGGCGGAACGCCGGAATTTCGCCTCGCTCGGCCCGGTCAGCCTGCTTCTCCAGCACTGCGGCTCGGTCCGTGACGCCATCGGGGCGGTCGCCCGGCACCAGCGGATGCTGGGGGATCTCACCGACTATATCCTGCAGGACGACGGCGAGGTCGCGACGTTCCGCATGGAACTGCTGCCCGGATACGGCCAGCGCGACACGATCGAGTTTACCGTCGGCGTCATGTTCCGCGTGCTGCAGGAGATGACGGGCGGCCGGTGGCGGCCGGACTGCATCCATTTCCGCCACGCGGCGCCGGTGAACCTCAAGGCCCACAAGCGCTTCTTCCGCTGCCCCGTGCAGTTCGACAGCGATTTCGACGGGCTGTCCTGTGCGTCCTCCGCGCTGGGGATCGCCAATCCGGCGGCGGACACGGCCATGGCCCGCCACGCCGAGCGCTGCCTCGACGTGCTGGCCGGCCAGCGCGCCACGACATCGATCACCGAGCAGGTCCAGCGCTCCATCAACTGCCTGATCGGCCGCTGCAACGTGACCATGGAAAGCGTCGCCGACAATCTGGGCCTGCATCCGCGGATGCTGCAGCGGCTGCTGGAAAAGGAGGGCGCGACTTTCGCCGCCCTGCTGAACCAGACCCGGCGGGAACTGGCCGTGCGCTATCTGACCGGCTCCAACCAGACGGTTACCGAAGTTGGCCTGCTGCTCGGCTATTCGACTCTCAGTTCCTTCTCGCGCTGGTTCACCGTCGAATTCGGCCAGTCGCCCGCCGCCTGGCGCAATGCCGAGCGGAGCGTGCCGGCGTGCAGCCGCGATTTCGGAGCGTTGGCACCGAGCCGCCGCGCTTCGGCCAGTTCCGCCTGGGCCTGACGGGGCAGGACCGCGTTCAGGCGCGCGCGCGTTCAGGGAGCTGCGTTCAGGGAGCTGGGGGCAGGTTCGCGGCCGGCACATGCGGCCCGCCGGTGCGGCGCGTCGCGATCCAGCAGCCCAGCACGATCAGCGCCGCGCCGGCGACGGTGGAGGCGGTGACCGCCTCGCCGAACCAGAACCAGCCGGCCAGCGCTGCCCAGACGAACGCTGTGTATTCCAGCGGGACCAGCGCCTGCGCCTCGGCGCGGGCATAGCCCCAGCTCAGCAGCATCAGCGAGACCGCCGCGAGAACCGCGCTGCCGCTGACGTCGCGCAGCGCCGCAACGCTCGGCCAGGCGGCGAGCCACGGCGCGCCGACGATGAGGATGAGTCCGACGAACAGGTTTTGGAACAGCGCCACGTCGATCGGCGTGGAGACCAGCGCCTGCTGCCGCTGCAGGATCAGGTTCCACGCATAGAACACCGCCGACAGCAGAACCGCGGCGATGCCGGGCGCCGAATCCGCCGGCCCCGCCCCCTCGCCGAGGCGCGCCGCGACGATCACCGACACCCCCGCCAGGCCGAACAGCGAGGCGAGGATCGCGGTCGACCGGATTTTCTCGCCCAGCACGACGGCGGCGAGGTAGAGCGCGACCAGCGGCGAGATGAACGAAAGCGCCATCGCCACGGCCATCGGCAGCCGCACCAGTCCCCAGAAGAACAGCCCGGCCATCGCCGCCGCCACCGCCGATCGCAGCATATGCAGCCGGAGCACCGGCAGCGCCGGCCAGCGTCCGCGCGCCAGCAGCCAGATCGGCAGCATCAGCGCGCTGCCCACCGCCGCACGCAGCAGCAGCGCGTTGTACACGCCGGTTTCGATCGATGCGCGCTTCATCAGCGCATCCATGAGGCTGAACGTGGCGATCCCGCCCGTCACCGACAGGAACGGCAGGATGGGCCGGGCCTGCGTCATGGCTTATCGGCGAGGTGAAGCGCGCCGGCGCTCAATCGTTGCGCTTGGGCACCGAGAACGAGCCCGACACGCGCCCGCCGCGTCCCGACGAATTGCCTACCGCCGAGGAGGCTCCGGCGGCGCTGCCGTCGACGCTCGACACGCCGGTGTTGAGATCCATCACCAGGCGGCCGCCGATCAGCGTGTCGGTGCCCCGGCGTAGCGCGACGTTGCCGGCCAGGGTGATGATCCGGCGGTTGAAGTCATAGACCGCGACATCGCCCCGCGCGCTTTCGCTGCCGCGCGCCACGGTGACGCCGCCGGTGGCGTCGAGCCGCTGGACCTTGAGCGAATCGGTGTCGGTATAGGCCACTGTGGTGCGGGCCGCCTGCATGCGCAGGTCACCCTGGCTGATCTCGACGTTGCCCGACAGGACGACGCGCTTGGCCTTGTCCTGCAGCTCGATGCGGTCGGCGGCATAGTTCACCGGCGCGTTGCTGTCGTGCCCGGAGATCGCCTGCGCGCCGAGCTGCTGAAAGCCGAGCAGCGCCGCCCCACTGACCAGGAACGAGCTGAGCGCGATCCTGATCGCCGGCCGGACGAAGGGGGTGCGATGGGTCATCTGGGCATCCTCATCTTGCCGGGGGTCATGCGCAGCCTGGCGTTGCCGGTGAGCGTCACGGTCCGCTCGCCCAGGTCGGCGATTATCCGGTCGGCGGTGAAAGTGCCAGCCGGCACGGTGCCCGATACCCCGCCGGCACCGGCGACGCGGCGCGTCTTGAGGTTGATGGCGACGTGCTGCGTGACCATGCTGTAGCCGTCGGCCGCGGAAAAGTTGACCGGTCCGGGGACCGTCACCTGGCTGGTGTCGAAGTTGTAGCTGCCGCCCGGCGCCGTGATCTGCGCGGGCCCGTCCTGCAGCTCGAGCCGCGCGACGAGGTTCGTCATGTCGAGGACGGGCACCGCCGCAGTGGGCTGGATCGCGCTGCCGGCGGTGAGCTGGAACGACCGGCCGAGATTGTCCTGGCCGCGGTACATCGCCTCCTCGACATGGATGCGCTCGGGCGTCACCGCCACCTTGTTACGGTCGAGCAGGAAGCTGATCTCGTTGCGCGGGCTGAGCGGCACCAGCACCATCACCGCCGCGACGAGGCCGATCCCGGCCGGCAGCGCCCGGGCGAGGAAGGCGACCAGGCGATCGTGGGACCCGCCCGGCGCGGCGAAATGCCGTCGCTGATCGCGGATGATGTCAGCCTGGGCCGTCATTCGTGGCTGAAGATGTCGCGCTCGGGCCAGCCGGCGAGGTCGAGCCTGGCGCGGGCGGGAAGGAAGTCGAAGCAGGCCTGGGCCAGCTCGGTGCGGTGCTCGCGTGCCAGCCGCGTGACCAGGATCGCGTGCATCGCATGGAGATAGCGCACGTCGGAGGCGGCATATTCGCGCTGCGCGTCGGAAAGCTCGACCCCGCCCCAGTCGCTCGACTGCTGCTGCTTGGATATCTCCTTGCCGAGCAGCTCGCGCACAAGGTCCTTGAGCCCGTGGCGGTCGGTATAGGTGCGGGTGAGCTTGCTGGCGATCTTGGTGCAGAACACCGGCGCGGCGGTGACGCCGAGGTAGTGCTCGATCGCGGCAAGGTCGAAGCGGGCGAAGTGGAACAGCTTGAGCCGCGCCGGATCGGCCAGCACCGCCTTGAGATTCGGCGCGGCATAAGCGCTGTCGGGCGCGAAGCGGACGAGGTGCTCGTCCCCCTGCCCGTCGGCGATCTGGACGAGGCAGAGCCGGTCGCGCGGGGTGATGAGGCCCATGGTCTCGGTATCGACGGCGACGGGGCCCGGCGCGAGCACGCCCGCCGGGAGATCTTCTTCGTGGAGATAGACAGCCATAGGGCAAGCGGCTTAGGCGTATCCGCGCGCAAGTAAAAGGGGTTTAGGGAGCAACAGTATGGCGGCCGAGGCGGTTCCCGAAAGCTGGCGCGCGGCGATCGAGCCGGTGCTCGCTACGCGCGAGGCGCGGCGGCTGGGCGGGTTTCTCAAGGCAGAGGAAGCCGCCGGCAAGCACATCTATCCGCCGCGCGGGCAACGGCTGCGGGCGCTGGAACTGACCCCACTCGACGCGGTGAAGGTCGTGATCCTGGGGCAGGACCCCTACCACGGCCCCGGCCAGGCGCACGGCCTGTGCTTCTCGGTGCCCGAGGGGGTGAGGATACCGCCCTCGCTGGTCAACGTTTATAAAGAGATCGAAAGCGACCTCGGCATTCCCCCGCCGGGCCACGGCAACCTGGAAAAATGGGCGCGGCAGGGCGTGCTGCTGCTCAACAATTCGCTGACGGTGGAGCAGGGCCGCGCCGGCTCGCACCAGAAACTCGGCTGGGAGGCGATCACCGACGCGGCCGTGGCGGCGGTCGCGGCGCGCGAGGAGCCGACGGTGTTCATGCTCTGGGGCAGCCATGCGCGCAACAAGGCGGCGCGGGTGCCGGGGCTGATGCACGGCCGCCACCTCGTCCTGACCGCGCCGCATCCCAGCCCGCTTTCGGCGCATTCGGGCTTCTTCGGCTGCGGGCATTTCAGCAAGGCCAACGCCTTTCTGGAACGGCACGGGCGCGGGGCGATCGACTGGCGGCTGTGAGGAAAGCCGCGCGGCGAACGGATCAGTGGGAACTGAAGCGTCGGGCGGAAAGAGCGCCCATCCCCTTTCGTCGCCCCTGCGCAGGCAGGGGCGACAGAAAAGAGGAAGAGTCGTGTGTCCCCAAAGAAGTGGAAATCATAGTTCAAGCTGACCCGCTACCCACCGGTCCGGCCAGGCGCGGCTGGCCGGCGAACCAGGGTTCGAGACGGGCCAGCGCCTCCTCGACCAGCGCGGTCGAGACGGCGAAGCTGAAGCGGATGAAGCGGTTGCCGTGGGCCGGGTCGAAATCGATCCCCGGTGCGGTGGCGACGCCCGTTTCCTCGAGCATGCGGCGGCAGAAGGAAAGGCTGTCGCCGGTCAGCTGGCCGACATCGGCGTAGATGTAGAACGCGCCGTCGGGCGGGGCGATGTGGCTGAGGCCGAGCCGGCCGACCCCCGCCAGCATCAGCGCCCGGTTGCGCGCATACGTGGCGACGTGGCCTTCCAGTTCGTCGCGGCAGTCCATCGCCGCGAGCCCGGCGTGCTGGGCGAGGCTGGGCGGCGTCAGGAACAGGTTGCCCATGCGCGCTCGCGCCGGCGCGACGAGGGCCGGCGGCACGATGAGCCAGCCCAGCCGCCAGCCGGCCATACTGTAGTATTTGGAGAAGCTGTTGATCACCAGTGCGTCGGGCGCGACGGCCAGTGCCGAGCGTACCGGACCGACATAGCTGATGCCGTGATAAATCTCGTCGGAGACCACGCGGATGCCGCGCGCGGCGCAGACCTCGGCGATGCGCGCCAGTTCGTCGGGGGCGATCACCGTGCCGGTGGGGTTGGCGGGGCTGGCCAGGATCACGCCGTCGGGCGCGGGGTCGAGGGCGGCGAGCGCCGCAGCGGTGAGCTGGAAGCGCTCGGCCTCGCCGCAATCCAGCTCGACAGGCACCATGTGCAGCGCCTTCAGTGTATTGCGATAGGCGACGTAGCCCGGCCGCGCCAGCGCTACCCGGGCGCCCGGCGCGAACAGCGTCGAGAGCGCCAGCACCAGCGCGGGCGAGGCGCCGCAGGTGAGGATCACCTGCTCGGACCGCACGGCGACGCCGTGCTCCTCGGCATAGAGGCGCGCGACCCGCGCCTTCAGCTCGGGGTTTTCCCAGTAGCCCATGGGATCGGCATCGAGCACGCGGTGCGCCACCGCGATCGCCGCCGCCGGCGCGCCGGTCGACGGCTGGCCGTACTCCATGTGGATCACCGGATGGCCGCGGCCGGCAAGCTCATAGGCAAGCTCGCCGATGGAGATGGCGTGGAACGGGTCGATGGTGGCGTTCATGGGGCGGCGGTCACGGCGGCGGCGGTCATCGGGGTTGTCTCGCATGGCGCGGGCGGGGGCGCAATCGAGCGCCGCGCTATCCGGCTTGATGCGGCGGGCGACAGCGCATAGGTTCCGCGCGCTTGCCGAGGGGAGAAGTTTGCACATCCACATCGTCGATGATGAACCGGACCTGCTCGCGTCGCTTTCTCTGATTCTCCGGCGCGAAGGGCACGACGTGCGGACCTTCGCCACCGGTGCCGCCTTTCTCGACGCTGCTGCCGATCTGCCGCCCGGCTGCGTCCTGCTCGACCTGCGGCTGCCCGACATCGACGGCCTGGAAGTGCAGCACCGGCTGGGCGAGATGGACACCGATCATGCGGTGGTGCTGCTGACCGGGTTCGGCGAAGTGCCCGACGCGGTCTCGGCGATGCGCGCGGGCGCGGTCGACTTCCTGCGCAAGCCCTATCGCCGCGAGAACCTGATCGAAGCGCTGGCGCGCGCGTCGGACCGGATCGCGGACAACTTGCGCGGGCGCGCCGAGCGGGCCCGGCTGGGCGCCGTGCACACCCTGTCCGCGCGCGAGATCGAGGTGCTGCGCGCGCTTGCCACCGGCAAGCCGAGCAAGATCGTCGCTTATGAGCTGGGGCTCAGCATCCGCACGATCGACATGCACCGCGCCAGGATCATCAAGCGGCTCAACGTCGCCAACATCGGCGCCGCGCTGGTCATGGCGAAAGAGGCGAAGCTGATCTAGGGACGGGCCGGAGCCTGTGGAACCGGCTTACAGCGGGTTCCCGTCCCTGTCGCGGTAGATGTCCCGCCGGCCCACGTGGTTCGCCGGGCCGACGAAGCCGTCCGCCTCCATCCGTTCCACCCATTTCGAGGCGGTGTTGTAGCCCACGCCCATCTGCCGCTGGATCCAGCTTGCCGAGACCTTCTGGCTCTCGAACACGAGCTGGCAGACCTGGCGGTACTTGCGCTCCTCGGGGCTGTCGGAGGCGGCGTCGATGTCGTCGAAGCCGAAGCCGCCGTCCTCGGGTTCCTCGGTGACCGAATCGACGTATTCGGGCTTGCCCTGCGCGCGCCAGTGGTCGGCGATGCGCTCTACCTCCTCGTCGCTGACGAAGGGGCCGTGGACGCGTCTTATCGGGTCGGTGTTGGGCTTGTAGAGCATGTCGCCCTTGCCGAGGAGCTGCTCGGCGCCCTGCTCGCCCAGGATCGTGCGGCTGTCGATGCGGCTGGTGACGGCGAAGCTGATGCGCGTCGGCAGGTTGGCCTTGATGACGCCGGTGATGACGTCCACCGAGGGCCGCTGCGTCGCCATGATCAGGTGAATGCCGGCGGCGCGGCTCTTCTGGCTGAGGCGCTGGATCAGCACTTCGATCTCCTTGCCGACGGTGACCATGAGGTCGGCCAGCTCATCGACGATGAGCACGATCTGCGGCATGACCTGGTAGTCGAGCTGGCGGTCCTCGTAGAGTTCCTCGCCGGTATCGGGATCGAAGCCGATCTGGATGCGGCGACCCAGCGGCTTGCCCTTGGCCGCGGCGGCGCGGACCTTCTCGTTGAACCCGGCGAGGTTGCGCACGCTGATCTCGCTCATCATGCGATAGCGGCGCTCCATTTCTTCGACCGCCCACTTGAGCGCGCGCACCGCCTTGGCCGGCTCGGTGACGACGGGGGAGAGCAGGTGGGGGATGTCGTCGTAGCTCTTGAGTTCCAGCACCTTGGGATCGACCAGGATCAGGCGGCACTGGGCGGGGGTCAGGCGGTAGAGCAGCGACAGCAGGATGCAGTTGAGGCCCACCGACTTGCCCGAGCCGGTGGTGCCGGCGACGAGCAGGTGGGGCATCGTCGCGAGGTCGGCGACGATCGGCTCGCCGGCGATGTCCTTGCCCAGGATGATCGGCAGCAGGCCCTTGTGGTTGGCGAAGGCCTCGGACCCGACCATCTCCTTGAAGCTGACCATCTGGCGGTCGGTGTTGGGCAATTCGATGCCCATGACGGTGCGCCCCGGGATCGAGGAGACGCGCGCGGAGATCGCGCTCATGTTGCGGGCAATGTCGTCGGCGAGGCCGATCACGCGGCTGGCCTTGATGCCGGGCGCCGGCTCCAGCTCGTACATCGTCACGACCGGGCCGGTGCGTACCGCGGTGATCTCTCCCTTGACGTTGAAGTCGTCGAGCACGGTCTCGAGCAGGCGGGCATTGCGCTCGAGGCTGAGCTTGTCGATCTTGTGCTGCGAGCTGGGCGGCGAATCGGCGAGGAGGTCGAGCGCGGGAAGCTCGTATTCGTCGAACAGGTCGCCCTGTCGGCTCGTGGCGGTGAACTGCGCGGGCTTGGCCGGCCGGGTGGGATCGCTGATCTCGGTCGGCCGGCGCGGCGCCTCGGCCTTGGGCGCGGGCGCCGGCTTGGGCTCGCGCGCTTTCTTCTCGCGCGGGGAGGTGAAGGGCAGGCGTTCGGGCACGGGCAGCGCGCGCATGCCGCGCAGGCGGCCGGGCAGCGTCAGCAGCGCCGCCCAGTCGAACGCGAAGACCCGGCCGGCGAGCACCGCGCCCGCACCCAGGCAGGCCAGCGCCAGCCCCAGGATCGTCCAGCCGCGGAACGCCTCGGGCAGCAGGCCTGCGAGCGCGCGGACCGCGGCCGAGCCGAGCAGGCCGGCGAGCCCGCCCATCGAGGCCGGCAGCGATCCGCCCGGCTCAGTGAAGGTGAGCGAGAGCACGGTCGAAAGCAGCGCCATGCCCAGCAGCAGCACGCCGACCGGGCGCCACCAACGCTGGTCGCTGTGCTCGAGCACGCCGTCCTCTTCCTCGACCAGGCGCCAGAGCTTGCGCGCGAAGACGTAGAGCAGCGGCAGGAACAGCACCGCCACCGGCCCGAACAGGAATAGCGCGCGCTCGGCGACGTAGGCGCCGGTCGGGCCCATCCAGTTGCGCACCTCGCCGCCCGCGGCGGTCGAGGCGGAAGGATCGGTCTGGTGGTAGCTCGCCATGGCGAGCGCGAGGAAGACCATCGCGGCGAACAGCACGATGGCGCCGCCGATCTCGCTGCTGCGGCGCAGGCTGCGGCGCAACACCGCGCGCCAGTTCGGCGCGGCGACCCGCCTGCTTGGTGTTGCTGCGCGTGTGGCCATCATTTACCCCCGATCTCACGTTGATAATGCGCCCGAGGGCGACTCCGCGTCAAGAATCCCGAGATTGTGGCCGATCCGACCTCGTCCCCGGGGCGAGCCCGACACGACGCAATGCCGTCGATGGCCGCCCAGCGCTTGGCGCCCAGCCGCCGCGCGCGGGGCGCGTTCATGCCGCCCAGCGCGATCACCGCCATGCCTGCGCGGGCCGCCAGCAGGCGGAAGCGCAGCGGTCCGAGCGGGCGGGCGCCGGGATGCGAGCGCGTGGCGAAGGCGGGCGAGAGCAGGATCGCATCGGCGCGGACGCGGCGCGCGGCGGCGATTTCGGCCAGCGAATGCGCGGTGACGAGACGCAGCCCAGGCCCCCTCATCTGCGCGGGAGCGCCATAGGCTCCGTCGGCGCGCCAGCGCCGCGCCTCTTGCGCGCTGCCCGCCAGGATCACGACGTGCCCCCGCCGCCGCGCGGTGCGCGCCAGCCTGTCGAACCGCGCGCGGCGTTCGCCCGCGGCAAGGTGATAGTGCCGGAAGATCAGCCCCGAACCGCGCGGCAGCTTCGCCAGCGCCGCTTCCAGCCGCGCGTCGTTGCGCGCGTCGGTGACGAGCCAGATGGCGGGCAATGCGGGCTGGCGCTGCGACATCGCGCCGCTATAGCATCGCGCCATGGAGGAACCAGCCACCCTGCTGGGCGACGTGCGCGCCCGCATCGCCGCCGCCGCCCGGCTCGCCCGGCGCGAGCCCGGCGAGGTCATGCTCGTCGCCGTCGGCAAGACGCATGGGCCCGAGCGCATCGTGCCGCTGATTGCCGCCGGCCAGCGCGTGTTCGGTGAGAACCGCGTGCAGGAGGCGCAGGCGAAATGGCCCGCGCTGCGCGAGGCGCACCCCGATGTGGCGCTTCATCTCGTCGGCCGGCTCCAGTCGAACAAGGCGGAGGACGCGGTCGCGCTGTTCGACTGCATCCATTCGCTCGACCGTGCCTCGCTCGTGGCCGCGCTGGCGAAGGCGATGGACAAGGCGGGCCGGCAGGTGCCGTGCTTCGTCCAGGTCAATATCGGCGAGGAAGCGCAGAAGGGCGGCTGCGCCATTGCCGAGCTGCCGGTGCTGCTGGCCGAGGCGCGCGCCGCCGCGATCCCGCTCGCCGGGCTGATGTGCGTGCCGCCTTTGGAAGTAGAGCCCGCACCATATTTCGCGCTGCTGGCCAAACTTGTTGACGACCACGGGCTGACCGGCCTCTCGATGGGCATGAGCGACGATTTCGAGACCGCGGTGACGCTCGGCGCGACGCACGTGCGCGTGGGCAGCGCGCTGTTCGGTATGAGGAGATAAATTCCTCCCCGAGCTTGCTCGGGGAGGAATTGTCAGCTTGTGTGCCGTTTCAGCTCGTCGCCGGTGATCGTCACCACGTGCAGCAGGTTGGTCGAGCCCGGGGTGCCGAAGGGTACGCCCGCCAGCGCGATCAATTTTGAGCCCGCCTTGCCGAAGCCGTGGCGCAGCGCCATGCGCTTGCCCTTGGCGATCATCTCCTCGAAGCTGCCGATGTCCTTGGTGTGCACCGCGGAGGCGCCCCAGAGCAGCGCCAGCCGCCGCGCCGTCCTGACCGAAGGCGTCAGCACCAGCATCCGCACGCCCGGCCGCTCGCGCGCGACGCGCCGCGCGGTCGAGCCCGAACCGGTAAAAACGATCGCACCCGAGATCGGCAGCGTCAGGGCGATCTGGGCGCAGGCCACGGCCAGCGCGTCGGCGGTCGTGGCGTCGGGGCGGACTTCGGTGAAATGGATCCGCTCGGCATAGGCGGGATCGTTTTCCACCTGCGCGGCGATGCGGTGCATGATCGTCACCGCCTCGACCGGCCAGGCGCCCGTTGCGGTCTCGGCCGAGAGCATGACCGCGTCGGCCCCGTCATAGACCGCGTTGGCGACGTCGGACACTTCGGCGCGGGTCGGCGCGGGGCTCTCGATCATCGATTCGAGCATCTGCGTCGCCACCACCACCGGCTTGCCCGAACGGCGCGTCGCCGCGACGATGCGCTTCTGCAGCGGCGGCACCTCTTCGGGATTCAGTTCGACGCCCAGGTCGCCACGCGCGACCATGATGCCGTCCGCCAGTTCGATGATCTCCTCCAGCCGGTCGACCGCCGCGGGCTTTTCGATCTTGGCCATCAGCGCCGCGGCACCGCCTATCAGCCGCCGTCCCTCGGCGACGTCCTCGGGCCGCTGGACGAAGGACAGCGCCACCCAGTCGGTGCCATGCTGGACCGCGAAGGCCAGGTCGCGCCGGTCCTTCTCGGTCAGCGCCGGCACCGGCACCACCGCGTCGGGCACGTTGACGCCCTTGCGGTCGGAGATCACGCCGCCGACCTCGGCCGAGCAGAAGATCGCGTTGTCGTCGGCCCGGATCACGCGCAGGCGCAGCTTGCCGTCGTCGATCAGCAGCCGCTGGCCCTTGTGCAGCACGCCGAACAGTTCGGGATGGGGCAGGCACACGCGCGTCTCGTCGCCGGGCGTGGGATCACGGTCGAGCGTGAAGTGGCCGCCGTGGCGGATCACCGCGCGGCCTTCCTGGAAGATGCCCACGCGCAGCTTCGGCCCCTGCAGGTCGCACAGGATGCCGATCGGCCGGCCCAGTTCCTTCTCGGCCGCGCGGATCGCGGCGATCGTGGCGGCGTGCGTCTCGTGGTCGCCGTGGCTCATGTTGACGCGGAAGGCGTTGGCGCCGGCGCGCAGCAGCCGTCCGATCATCTCGGGGCTGCTGCTGGCAGGGCCGAGCGTCGCCAGGATCTTCACCTGGCGCCCCTGCACGACGGGTTCGCCCAGGTTGCTCGGTCGATCGGATTTGGCCAAGACTGTACCCCTTTCAGAATTGCCGTGTGCTATGGCAAAGCAACGCGCAAAGACCAAGGACGATCACCATGACAACGAACCCGGGGGAAGACCCGCTGGACACGCTCGCCGACAGCCATGCGGCGGAAGCCTTCCGCCGGCTGGTGCGCCACCTGCGCAAGCGTCACGACGCGCAGAACATCGACCTCATGGGCCTGGCGGGCTTCTGCCGCAACTGCCTGGCCGACTGGATCCGCGAGGCGGGCCACTCCGGCGACAAGGCGCAGGCGCGCGAACTGATCCACGGCATGCCCGCCGCCGAATGGAAGGACAAGTACCAGACCGAGGCGACGCCCGAGCAGATGGCGCGGATGGAGGAGAGCCTGAAGAAGAACGGCGGCGTGCACTGAAACCGTCGCGTCGATGAGGCCAGCGATCCCGGCTTTTGCCGGGATGACGCGGAAACGCCCGGACGGCGTGCAACGCGATGACGTGGAAAACGCGTCGACCGGCTTTTATGATCTCCGTCCCGACGCTATCAGCCGGTCAACCGATTCACCTGACCTTTTGGAGACCCCACCGATGGCCGACGCCACCGACGACCGCCTGCGCCTTCTGATCGAACGCATCGAACGCCTCGAGGAGGAGAAGAAAGGCATCGGCGACGACATCAAGGACGTCTATCTCGAAGCCAAGGCGGTCGGCTATGACGTCAAGATTATGCGCCAGATCGTTCGCCTGCGGAAGATGCCGCCCGACGATCGCCGCGAGATGGAATCGATCCTCGACCTCTACAAGGCGGCGCTCGGCCTGGGCTGAGGCAAATTCGCCGTTCCGGTCCTGAGTCTTGGCGAACGGTGCCGGACGGTGGAACCTTGCGGGGGCCAGTCCGGTTGATGCGGGTGAAGGGACCGCGTCATGGACAGCTCCACCACCGATTTCGCTCCGCCTATTCACGAGGACGGCCTGCCGGGACACGAATCGGCGCTGGAACCGAAGCCCGAGTTCGCGCCGCGCTACGCCGGTTCCGGCCGGCTGGCGGGCAAGGTGGCGCTGATCACCGGCGCGGACAGCGGCATCGGCCGCGCGGTGGCGGTGCTCTATGCGCGCGAGGGGGCGAGGGTCGCCATCGCTTACCTGTGCGAGCACGACGACGCCAGGCTGACGCGCGAGCTGTGCGAGGCCGAGGGCGCCGAGGCCCTGACCTCGGCCGGCGACCTTGGCGATCCGCGCCATTGCGAAGGGCTGGTGCGCGCGGTGATCGACAGGTGGGGCCGGCTCGACGTGCTGGTCAACAATGCCGGCGAACAGCACCCCGACAAGGATATTCGCGATATCACCGCCGCGCAACTCCAGCGCACGTTCCAGACCAACATCTTCGCCATGTTCTACCTGGTCCAGGCCGCGCGGCCGCACCTGAAGCGGGGGGCGGCGATCGTCAACTGCACGTCGGTGACGATGTACCAGGGATCGAAGGAACTGCTCGACTATTCGGCCACGAAGGGCGCGATCACCGCCTTCACCCGCTCGCTGTCCGAGAACCTGGTGGGCGAGGGCATCCGCGTGAACGCCGTCGCGCCCGGTCCGATCTGGACGCCGCTCAACCCCTGCGGCGGCGCCAGCGAGGAGAAGGTCGCGCATTTCGGCGAGGGCACGCCGATGGGTCGGCCCGGGCAGCCCAACGAGGTGGCCCCCGCCTTCCTGTTCCTCGCCTGCGAGGATGCGAGCTACATGACCGGCCAGGTGCTGCATCCGAACGGCGGGATCATCGTCAACGGATGAGGGGTGCCCGTGCGGGCGCTCATTGCTCCATCGGCAAGTCTGGGCTAGGGGGCGCAACGTCCAAACCCTAGCTGACGAAGCGAGCAATGGCAGGCCATTCCAAATTCAAGAACATCATGCATCGCAAGGGCGCGCAGGACAAGAAGCGCTCGGCGATGTTTTCCAAGCTCTCCCGCGAGATAACCGTCGCGGCGAAGATGGGGATGCCCGATCCCGACATGAACCCGCGCCTGCGCGCCGCGGTCAACGCCGCCAAGGCGCAGTCGATGCCCAAGGACAACATCCAGCGTGCGATCGACAAGGCCAGCAAGGGCGACGGCGAGAACTACGAGGAAGTGCGCTACGAAGGCTACGGCCCCGGCGGCGTCGCGCTGATCGTCGAGGCACTGACCGACAACCGCAACCGCACAGCTACCAACGTGCGCACCGCTTTCGCCAAGAACGGCGGCAACCTGGGCGCCAGCGGCGCGGTCAGCCACGGCTTCGAGCGGCTGGGTCTCATCGAGTATCCGGCGAAGGTTGGCGATGAGGACAAGGTGCTGGAGGCAGCGATCGAGGCCGGCGCCGACGACGTCGAGAGCGAGGTGGGCGAGGACGGCAGCCACTCGATCTGGACCAGCGTCGAAAGCCTCCACGAAGTCGCGCGCGAACTGGAAAAGGCGCTGGGCGAGGCCGAGGCGGTGAAGCTCGCCTGGCGGCCCAGCCTCAAGGCCGACGTCGGCGAGGACGAGGCGCGCACGCTGCTCAAGCTGATCGACGTGCTCGACGACGACGACGACGTGCAGGCCGTCTGGGGCAACTACGAGATCTCCGACGAGGTGATGGAGAAGCTGGGTTGAAATTCCTCCCCGGGCATGGCTCGGGGAGGGCGACCGCCGCCCGCAGGGCGGGGGCGGAGGGGCACGCGCCGTATCGCGGAGCCTCTCGAAACCTCGCACGCCCGGTCGTGCCCCGCCGCCACGCTGCGGGTGGTCCCGCTCCCCGAGCCAGGCTCGGGGAGGAACCATGATCATCATCGGCCTCGATCCCGGCCTGGGCTGCACCGGCTGGGGCGTGGTGGCCAAGTCGGGCAACCGCCTCAGCCACATCGCCAACGGTCAGGTCAGGACCGATCCCAAAGCCACGCTGGCCGAACGGCTGGTCACGCTCGACCGCGAACTGGCCGACGTGATCGCGGTCCACGCGCCCGATGGCGGCGCGGTGGAGGAGGTGTTCGTCAACGCCAACCCGCAGTCGACGCTCAAGCTCGGCCAGGCGCGCGGCGTGTGCCTGCTGGCGTTGGCGCGCGCCGGGCTGCCGGTTACCGAATACGCCACGCGACTGGTCAAGAAGGCGCTGGTCGGCACCGGCGGAGCGGAGAAGGCGCAGGTCCAGGCGATGCTCAGGGTGCTGCTGCCGGGGGTCAGGCTCGCCGGGGCGGACGCGGCCGACGCGCTGGCGGTGGCGGTGGCGCACGCGCACATGATCCGGGGATAGCGCCGCCGCCGTTTTCGGCTTCCCCCCGAATCCCGCCTATGCCATAGGAACAAAGCATGATCGCAAAGCTTACCGGCATGCTCGACGAGACCGGCCCGGACTGGGCGGTGATCGACGTCGCCGGCGTCGGATATCTTGTGCACTGCTCGGCCAAGACGCTCGCCGCGCTCGGCATATGTGGCGACGGCGTGACCGTGCATACCGAGATGCAGGTCAGCGAGAATGATGTGCGGCTGATCGGCTTCTCCAGCGGGGCCGAGCGTGCGTGGTTCCGGCTGCTCACCGGCGTGCAGGGCGTCGGCAGCAAGGTGGCGCTGGCGGTGCTCTCGGTGCTCTCGACCGAGGAACTGCAGCGCGCCTGCGCCGGCGGCGACGCGGCGCAGGTGGCGCGGGCGCAGGGTGTCGGGCCCAAGCTGGCGGCGCGTATCGTCAACGAACTGAAGGACAAGGCGGGCGGGCTGCCCGTGGCGCCGGGCGCGGCGTCGCCGGCCGCCGCGCCGCAGGGTTCGGCCAGCGCGGACGCCGTCTCGGCCTTGCAGAACCTCGGCTTCAAGCCCCAGGTCGCGGCCGCCGCGGTCGCCCATGCGGTGGACGAACTGGGCGAAGCGGCGCAGCTCAACGACCTGGTCCGCGTGGCGCTGCGGAGGGCGGCGGGATGAGACCCCACGACCACCACCATCGTCGCCCTGAACGTGTTTCAGGGCCCATTTCGCATCGGGCACCCATGGCATGACCGAACCCGAACGCCTCCTGTCCGCCACCCGCCAGGCCGAGGACGCCGACGCGGCGCTGCGGCCCAAGACGCTGGCCGAATTCGTCGGGCAGGCGGCGGCCAAGGACAACCTGAGCGTGTTCATCGAAAGCGCGCGTTCGCGGCGCGAGGCGATGGACCACGTGCTGTTCTTCGGGCCGCCGGGCCTCGGCAAGACGACGCTGGCGCAGATCGTCGCGCGCGAGCTGGGCGTGGGTTTCCGTGCCACGTCCGGACCGGTGATCGCCAAGTCGGGCGACCTCGCCGCGCTGCTCACCAATCTGGAAGAGGGCGACGTGCTCTTCATCGACGAGATCCACCGGCTTAACCCGGTGGTCGAGGAAGTGCTCTATCCGGCGATGGAGGATCGCGCGCTCGACCTCATCATCGGCGAGGGGCCTTCGGCGCGCTCGGTGCGGATCGACCTGCCGCCGTTCACGCTGATCGGCGCGACCACCCGCCAGGGCCTGCTGACGACGCCGCTGCGCGATCGTTTCGGCATCCCGGTGCGGCTCAATTTCTATACGATCGGCGAACTGGAAAGCGTCGTCACGCGCGGCGCGCGGCTGCTGGGCATGGCGATCGAGCCCGAGGGCGCGCGCGAGATCGCCCGCCGCGCGCGTGGCACGCCGCGCGTCGCCGGGCGGCTGATGCGGCGGGTGCGCGATTTCGCGCACGTCGCCGGCAACGCCGCCGTCACCCGCGCGATCGCGGACGACGCGCTGACCCGGCTCGAAGTCGATGCGCTGGGCCTCGATGCGCAGGACCGGCGCTACCTGCGGATGATCGCCGACATCTACAAGGGCGGCCCGGTGGGCGTCGAGACGCTGGCCGCGGGCCTCAGCGAGCCGCGCGACACGATCGAGGAAGTGATCGAGCCCTACCTGATCCAGCTCGGCCTCGTCGCCCGCACCGCGCGCGGGCGCTGCCTCAACGACCGCGGCTGGCGCCATCTGGGGCTGGCGCCGCCGACGGGCGGACAGACCGGCCTGTTCGATGCCGACCGCGAGGAAGAGCCGTCGTAAGCCCGGTGCATTGGGGTTTCGGCGGGGATCGGTTCCAAATCGGGACAGTCGCCGACCCTCGCCGGCAAATAGCGGACAAATCCCGCTTCGGGACGGTCCGAACACGGTTAACGGCGTTGTCGCATTAATAACTCTCTGCGCTTTTCGTGGCACAGGGTGCGTGGGTTCGGCTTCGGCAAGGCCATCGCACAGGGAAACGAAGAGAGCAGCGCTATGTCGGTTCGTATGGTCATCGCAAAACTGTCCGCCGCCGTGGCGGGTGGGGCGCTGATCGGAGGAGGGGCGGTCCACGTCGCCGAACCGCCGGCCAAAAACCCGCAATACGTCAAGCACGTCAAGCAGGTGAAGAAGGCCCGCCGCGTCGTGCGGCGCCCGGCGCGCAAGGTCGCGCCGCCGCGGCCCGCGCCGATTCCGCCCGCGCGCCGCGTGGTCGAGCAGCCCGCGCCTCCGCCTCCGCCCTATATTCCGCCGCCGCCGCCGCAGGTGGTAGTGACGACTTCTGGCGGGGGCACCCCCGTGATCGTCGGCGGATCGAGCGGCGGCGGCTTCGGTGGCGGCTTCTTCGGCGGCTTTTTCGGCGGCGGCGGATCGAGCAGCGGCAGCATTGTCATCACCTCGACCAGCAGCGGCGGCTCGACCTCCACGAGCGGCGGGTCCACCTCGACAAGCGGTGGCTCCACTTCGACCAGCGGCGGTTCGACATCGACTTCGACCGGCGGCGTGACCAGCACGACATCCTCCTCGACGGGGGGCGTGACCAGCACCACGTCGACCTCGACCGGGGGCATGACCAGCACGACCACCACATCCTCGGGCGGATCGAGCAGTTCCTCGTCGTCCTCGTCCTCGTCGAGCGGCTCCTCTTCGACCTCGACCTCGACCTCGGGCGGCGCCACGTCCAGCGGCGCGACGTCCGGCGGCTCGTCGTCGGGCGGTTCGTCGTCCACGTCCTCCAGTTCCGGGTCGTCTTCGTCGAGCAGTTCGACGTCGACTTCCTCCTCGACGTCGACTTCCTCCTCGACGTCGACCTCGACCTCGACTTCGTCGGGCGGCAGCACGAGCACCAGCGGCGGGCACGAGGTGCCGGCGCCGCCGATGCTGATCCTGTTCGGCGCGGCGGCCGCGGCGGTCTTCGCCCGCCGGCGGATGACGAAGCGCGGGGACGCCTGAGCGCTACCCGGTCTGTCCCGATCCGGTTCAAGAACGCGAAAGGGCGGCCCCTCCTGGGCCGCCCTTTCCGTTGTTTCTGCGCAGGTTCGCGCAGGAAAGTGGAGCCAACCTGCCGGCCGCCCCGGGTCAGGCCCGGAGCGGTGTCGGCCGGTCAGGCGGCCAGCTTGCGCAGCACGTATTGCAGGATGCCGCCGTTCATGAAGTATTCGGCCTCGTTGGCGGTATCGATGCGGCACAGGGCGGTGAAGGTGAACTTCGAGCCGTCCTTGCGGGTAACTTCCACGTCCACGTTCTGGCGCGGCTGCAGGGTGGCGATGCCCTTGATGGTGTAGGTGTCGTCGCCGGTCAGGCCCAGCGAGGTGCGCGTGTCGCCGTCCTTGAACTGCAGCGGCAGCACGCCCATGCCGACCAGGTTCGAGCGGTGGATGCGCTCGAAGCTTTCGACGATCACCGCGCGCACGCCCAGCAGGTTCGTGCCCTTGGCCGCCCAGTCGCGGCTGGAGCCGGTGCCGTATTCCTTGCCGGCGATGACGACCATCGGCGTGCCGTCGGCCTTGTGCTTCATGGCGACGTCATAGACCGCGCCCGCCTCGTCGCCATAGCGGCTGAAGCCGCCTTCGACGCCGGGCACCATCTCGTTGCGGATACGGATGTTGGCGAAAGTGCCGCGCATCATCACTTCGTGATGGCCGCGGCGGGAGCCGTAGGAGTTGAAGTCCGCCTTGGCGACCTGATGCTCCATCAGCCACTCGCCCGCGGGGCTGTCGGCCTTGATGTTGCCGGCCGGGCTGATGTGGTCGGTGGTGATCGAATCGCCCAGGATCAGCAGCGGCTTGGCTTCGACGATGTCCTGCACCGGGGCCGGGGTCATCGTCATGCCCTCGAAATAGGGCGGGTTGGCGACATAGGTGCTGCCCGCGCGCCACGGGTAGGTTTCCGATCCGGTGACGTCGATCGCCTGCCAGTGCTTGTCGCCCTTGTAGACGTCGGCATAGCGCGCCTGGAACATGGCGCGGCTCACGCAGCTCGCCATCGTCGCCGAGACTTCCTGGTTGGTCGGCCAGATGTCCTTGAGGTAGACGTCCGCGCCTGCCTTGCTCCGGCCGATCGGCGTAGTGGTGAAGTCCTCGACCACCGTGCCCTTGAGCGCGTAGGCGACGACCAGCGGCGGCGAGGCGAGGAAGTTGGCGCGCACGTCGGGCGAGATGCGGCCCTCGAAGTTGCGGTTGCCCGAGATCACCGCGGCGGCGACGAGGCCGTTCTCGTTGATCGCCTTGCTGATCGGTTCGGCAAGCGGGCCCGAGTTGCCGATGCAGGTGGTGCAGCCGTAGCCGACCAGGTTGAAGCCGATGTTGTCGAGGTGCTTCTGCAGCCCGGCCTTCTCGAGGTAGTCGGTCACGACCTGCGAGCCGGGGGCGAGGCTGGTCTTGACCCAGGGCTTGGGCTTGAGGCCCAGCTCGTCGGCCTTCTTGGCGACGAGGCCGGCGGCGACCAGGACGCTCGGGTTGGAAGTGTTGGTGCAGCTCGTGATGGCGGCGATCGTCACGTCGCCGTCGCCGATGTCGAAGTCTTTGCCCTCGACCGGGACGCGCGTCTGGGCCTTCTTGTAGACGTTGGCCATGTCGGCGTTGAACACGTCGTCCACCTCGGGCAGCGAGACGCGGTCCTGCGGGCGCTTGGGACCGGCGAGCGAGGGGACGACGTTGCCGAGGTCGAGTTCCAGCGTGGAGGAGAAGATCGGCTCGTGGCCGGGCTCGATCCAGAAGCCCTGCTCCCTGGCATAGGCTTCGACCAATGCGATCTGGTCCTCGGCGCGGCCGGTCAGGCGCAGGTAATCCAGCGTCTTGTCGTCGATGCCGAAGAAGCCGCAGGTGGCGCCGTATTCGGGCGCCATGTTGGCCAGCGTCGCGCGGTCGGCCAGGCTCAGCGTGGCAAGGCCGGGGCCGAAATATTCGACGAAGCGGCCGACGACGCCATGCGCGCGCAGCATCTGCGTGCAGGTCAGCACGAGGTCGGTGGCGGTGACGCCTTCCTTCAGCTCGCCGGTCAGCTTGAAGCCGACGACTTCGGGGATGAGCATCGACACGGGCTGGCCCAGCATCGCCGCCTCGGCCTCGATGCCGCCGACGCCCCAGCCCAGCACACCCAGGCCGTTGATCATCGTCGTGTGGCTGTCGGTGCCGACGCAGGTGTCGGGATAGGCGACGGTGACGCCGCTCTGGTCGTTCGAGGTCCAGACCGCCTGGGCGATGTGCTCAAGGTTGACCTGGTGGCAGATGCCGGTACCCGGCGGCACGGCATAGAAGTTGTTGAGGCTCTTCGAGCCCCACTTGAGGAAGTCGTAGCGTTCCAGGTTGCGCTGGTACTCGATCTCGACGTTCTGCTCGAAGGCCTTGGGATGGCCGAACTCGTCGACCATGACCGAGTGGTCGATCACCAGGTTCACCGGCACCAGCGGGTTGATCTTGCTGGTGTCGCCGCCAAGCTTGGCGATGGCGTCGCGCATGGCGGCAAGGTCGACCACGCAGGGCACGCCGGTGAAGTCCTGCAGCAGCACGCGCGCCGGGCGGTACTGGATCTCGTTCTGCGATTCCTTCGGGTTCTTCTGCCAGTCGACCAGCGCCTGGATGTCGCTGGTGGAGACGGTGAAGCCGCCGTCCTCGAAGCGCAGCAGGTTTTCGAGCAGCACTTTCATCGAGAAGGGCAGGCGGCTGACGTCGCCGAGCTTCGCGCCCGCCTTCTTGAGCGAGTAGTACGCGACTTCCTTGCCGCCGACGGTCATGGTGCTGCGGGTGCCGAGCGAGTCCTGTCCGACCTGGGTCATGCGCCTGATTTCCCCTTTTAGTGGTTATCGTTTGATCCGGGCGGTTCGCGGTCGCGGCATGTCGCAGCGCGGAAATGACCGGATTCGTGTGGGTGCCGATGCGCGTTCCGTCGCGTCAGGTCAAGGGCGGGCGGGCTCGCCGGATCGGCCCGGCGGGCGATTTGCGCCCCGGCGCCCTGTCGCGACATGGCCCTGCCGCCAGCGGTTGACAGCGGGTTGACACTGGGTTGACGAAGTTGACGATATTTACGGTGTCCAGGGAGATGGAAACTGCGCCCGCCATGTCGACCCCCGTGTCGACCGGAATTCGCGCCTTTCCTTCCGGATAGCCGAGCCGGCCCCTGTAGGAAAGTCGAACCGATTCAAGCGGATCGGGAAGATGCCGGGCCGCAGGTTCCGCGCGCGATCGCGGGGTCAGGCGATCTCCTCGTAGCCCGCCACGGTCGTGCGGTGCATGCGGCGGCCGGAATCGGCGGCATAGGGCAGCGCGCGGTGGAGCGAGCCGCAGTTGTCCCAGATCGCCATGTCGCCTTCGCTCCAGGTATGGCGGCAACTGAAATCGGGCTGGGCGGCCCATTCGGTAAGCCGCGCCAGGATCGCCCGGCCCTGGCCCTTGTCCATGCCGACGATGTAGTCCGCGTGCGAGCCCAGCAGCAGCGACTGGCGCCCGTCGCCGTGGGTCCACACCAGCGGATGCTCGTGGCGCAGGTCGCGGCGGGCGGGGGAAAGCTGGTCGTAGTCCTTGAAGTCGCGCACCGCGGCCCAGACCGAATGGACCACGCGCAACCTGGCGAAGTCCGCCTTCTCGTCCTCGGGCAGCGCTTCCCAGGCCGCGATCGTGTTGCAGAACTCGGTCTGGCCGCCCTTGTCCGGCGGGCGCTTGCACGACAGGATCGTGTACTTGGGCGGCGGGATGTCCATGGTGATGCCGTCCGCGTGCCAGAACATCGAGCCGACGACGTATTCGGGCTCGTCGTTGACGTCCTTGTCGAGCGTGATCGTATAGACATCGCGCGAGGAGAGGTCGCCGCCCGGCACGCGGTTGGTGAAGTTGACGCGCTCGCCGAGGTTGTCGGTGAAGGCGAGCTGCTCCTCGTCGGTGAAGCCCACTTTGGGGAACACCAGCGCCACGTGCCGGTTGAGCAGATCGATCACCCGCTGGGCGAACGCCGGATCGAGCAGCGTGCGCTTGTCGGCGTGGACGACGGCGCCGATCCTGGGCTTGATCGGCTCGACCCGGACATCGGCAAGAGTGGCCATCTGGAATCCCCGCTTTGGTTTTCGGTGACGGACGCCACCTTCTTCCGTCAGTCTGACGGGTTTCCGCGTGCGGGGATTTGACGCGGATCAATTCCAGTCCTCGCGCTCCACGGCGCGGGCACACGAAAGGCGGCTGCAAACTATGTCCGCTCAGCCTGAGCGGGCTTGGGGGATGGCTGGTATGCGTTTGCACCGCCATAAGCCCGAAACGAAACGGGGCGCACCTTGCGATGCGCCCCGTTCGGTCAGGTCTGCGCCGGCGTTCAGCGCGGCAGTTCGCTCGCGCCCATCAGCGCCTCGTCGACGGCGCGGGCGGCCTGGCGGCCTTCGCGGATCGCCCAGACGACGAGGGACTGGCCGCGGCGCATGTCGCCGCAGGCGAAGATCTTGGGGTCGCTGGTGCGGTAGTCGACGACGTTGGCCGCGACGTTGCCGCGTCCGTCGAGCGCGACGCCCGCCTGCTCGACCAGGCCCTGCTTCCTGGGGCCGACGAAGCCCATGGCCAGCAGGATCAGCTCGGCCTCCAGCGTGAACTCGCTGCCCGGAATCTCCTGCATCTTGCCGTCGACCCATTCGATGCGGACGCATTCGAGGCCCTTGACGTCCCCCTGATTGCCTTCACCGCCGCTGACGACGCGCTTGGTCAGGATCGCCCAGTCGCGGTCGACGCCTTCCTCGTGGCTGGAGGACGTGCGCAGCTTGAGCGGCCAGTTCGGCCAGGACAGCGCCTTGTTCTCCTTCTCGGGCGGCTTGGGCATGATCTCGATCTGGGTGACGCTCTTGGCGCCCTGGCGGATCGAGGTGCCGACGCAGTCCGAGCCGGTGTCGCCGCCGCCGATGACGACGACGTTCTTGCCCGTCGCGGTGATCGAGCCGCGCGGCGCGGCGCGCAGTTCGTCGTCGCCGGCGTTGCGCTTGTTCTGCTGGGTCAGGAACTCCATGGCCAGGCGCACGCCCGGCAGCTCGGCGCCGGGGATCTCCAGCCGGCGCGCTTCCTCGGAGCCGCCGGCCATGACGATGGCGTCGAAGTTCTCCTTCAGCGATGCGACCGATATGGTTACGCCGACTTCCACGCCCGTGCGGAACTGGACGCCTTCGGCTTCCATCTGCACCGCCCGGCGGTTGATCAGGTGCTTCTCCATCTTGAAGTCGGGGATGCCGTAGCGCAGCAGGCCGCCGACCCGGTCGTTCTTCTCGAACACCGTCACCGAATGGCCCGCGCGCGCGAGCTGCTGCGCGCAGGCGAGGCCCGCGGGCCCCGCACCGACGACGGCGACGGTCTTGCCGGTGCGCCTGGTCGGCACCTGCGGCACGATCCAGCCTTCCTGCCAGCCCTTGTCGACGATCGCGCATTCGATCGACTTGATCGTGACCGGCTGGTCCTGGATGTTCAGCGTGCAGGCCGCCTCGCACGGGGCGGGGCAGATGCGGCCGGTGAACTCGGGGAAGTTGTTGGTCGAATGCAGCACTTCCAGCGCGTTCTTCCAGTCCCCCTCGTACGTCAGGTGGTTCCAGTCCGGGATGATGTTGTTCACCGGACAGCCGTTGTGGCAATAGGGGATGCCGCAGTTCATGCAGCGCGAGGCCTGCGCGCGCAGATCCTCGTCCGAAAGCGGGACGATGAATTCCTTGTAGTTCTTGATCCGCTCGTCGACCGGGCCGTAGCTGCGATCGTGGCGGTCAAGCTCGAGAAAGCCGGTTTCCTTACCCATCTGTAATTCCTGACTCTATTCCGCGGCCACCGAGGCGGCTTCCAGCCGCTCGGCCTCGAGTTGCTTGAGCGCGCGCGCATAGTCGCGCGGCATCACCTTGACGAAGCATTTGAGCGTGTTGTCCCAATCGTCGAGCAGCGCGCGGGCGCGCTTGCTGCCGGTGTGCAGGTGATGCCGTTCCAGCAGGATGCGCAGGCGATCGGCGTCGTGACGCAGCATGTCGCCCATGCCGGCGTCGTCGACGCCGCTGGTGCGCTGCTGCGGCCGGCCCCAATTTTCCTGGCCCGTCCCGTCATCCTCGTCGCGCTGTGCCGAAACCGGCAGCACGTCGACCATCGACGGGTTGCACAGGTCCATGAACAGCGCATCGGGGTTGTAGACATAGGCGATGCCGCCCGACATGCCCGCGGCGAAATTGCGCCCGGTCTTGCCGAGCACGACGACGACGCCGCCGGTCATGTATTCGCAGCCATGGTCGCCGCAGCCCTCGACCACCGCGATGGCGCCCGAGTTGCGCACCGCGAAGCGTTCGCCGGCGACGCCGTTGAAGAACGCCTCGCCCGCGACCGCGCCGTAGAGCACGGTGTTGCCGACGATGATGTTCTCGCTCGGCTCGCGGTCCACGTGGGGCGGCTGGCGCACGATCACGCGGCCGCCCGACAGGCCCTTGCCGACATAGTCGTTGGCATCGCCGGTCAGGTCGAGCGTGACGCCGTGCGCCAGGAAAGCGCCGAAGCTCTGCCCCGCGACGCCGGTCAGCTTCACGTTGATCGTGTTGTCGGGCAGGCCGGCATGGCCGTGGCGCTTCGCCACCTCGCCCGAAAGCATCGCGCCGACGGTGCGGTTGACGTTGATCACCGTGCGTTCGATGCGGACGGCCTCCTTGCGGTCGAGCGCGTCGGCGGCGGCGGCGATCAGGTCGTTGTCGAGCGCGGTCTCCAGCCCGTGGTTCTGCGTCTCGCTCCAGGCGAGCGAGGGGCTGTCGCCCTGCGGCGCCTGGTAGAGCAGCTTCGACAGGTCGATGCCGCGGGCCTTCCAGTGGTCGACCGCCGCGCGGGCATCGAGCCGGTCGACCCGGCCGACCATCTCGCCGATGGTGCGAAAGCCCATCTCGGCCATGATCTCGCGCAGTTCCTCGGCAACGTAGAAGAAGTAGTTGATCACGTGCTCGGGCTGGCCGGTGAAGCGCGCGCGCAGCACCGGGTCCTGCGTGGCGACGCCGACCGGGCAGGTGTTGAGGTGGCACTTGCGCATCATGATGCAGCCCGCCGCGATCAGCGGGGCGGTGGCGAAGCCGAACTCGTCCGCGCCGAGCAGCGCGGCGATGGCGACGTCGCGGCCCGTGCGGATGCCGCCGTCGGTCTGCACGCAGATGCGCGAGCGCAGGTTGTTGAGCAGCAGCGTCTGCTGCGTTTCCGCCAGGCCGATCTCCCACGGGCTGCCCGCGTGGGTCAGCGAGGTCAGCGGGCTGGCGCCGGTGCCGCCTTCGTAGCCCGAGATCGTCACGTGGTCGGCGCGCGCCTTGGAAACGCCCGCGGCGACCGTGCCGACGCCCACTTCCGAGACGAGCTTGACCGAGATGCGCGCGCCCGGATTGACGTTCTTGAGATCGTGGATGAGCTGCGCCAGATCCTCGATCGAATAGATGTCATGGTGCGGCGGCGGGCTGATCAGGCCGACGCCCGGGGTCGAGTGGCGGGTGGCGCCGATCGTCTTGTCGACCTTGTGGCCGGGAAGCTGGCCGCCTTCGCCGGGCTTCGCGCCCTGCGCCATCTTGATCTGGATGTCGTCGGCGTTGACCAGGTACTCGGCGGTCACGCCGAAGCGGCCGCTTGCCACCTGCTTGATCGCCGAGCGCATCGAATCGCCGTTCTCCAGCGGCAGGAAGCGCCTGGGGTCCTCGCCGCCCTCGCCGGTATTCGACTTGCCGCCGATCCGGTTCATGGCCAGCGCCAGCGTGGTGTGTGCTTCCCAGCTGATCGAGCCATAGCTCATCGCGCCGGTGGCGAAGCGCTTGACGATCTCGCTCGCCGGCTCGACCTCGTCGATCGGGATCGCCTTGTCCGCCTTCTTCAGCTCCATCAGGCCCCGGATGGTGAGCATCCGCGCCGACTGGTCGTTGATCGACTGCGCGAACTCGCGGTACTTCTCGGGCATGTTGCCGCGCACCGCGTGCTGCAGGTTGGCGATGTTGGTTGAGGTCCAGGCATGTTCCTCGCCGCGCAGGCGCAGCTGGTACATGCCGCCGACGTCGAGCATGTTGCGGTAGATCGGGTTGTCGCCATAGGCGGCCGCGTGGCGGCGGACGGCTTCTTCGGCCACTTCCTGCAGGCCGGCGCCCTCGATCGTCGTCGCGGTGCCGGTGAAATACTGCTCGACGAACGCGGTCGACAGGCCGACCGCGTCGAAGATCTGGGCGCCGCAATAGGACTGGTAGGTCGAGATGCCCATCTTGGACATGACCTTGAGGATGCCCTTGCCGATCGCCTTGATGTAGTTCTTCTGGACCTGCTTGGCGTCGAGCTGCGGCAGCTTGCGCCGGCGGATGTCCTCCAGCGTCTCGAACGCGACGTAGGGGTTGATCGCCTCGGCGCCGTAGCCGGCCAGCACGCAGAAGTGGTGCACCTCGCGCGCCTCGCCGGTCTCGACGACAAGGCCGGTCTGCATGCGCAGACCCTGCCGGACGAGGTGGTGGTGCACCGCCGCCGTCGCCAGCAGCGCCGGCATGGGCACGCGGTCCGCGTCCTGCGCGCGGTCGGACAGGATCAGGATGTTCTTGTCGGCCAGCACCGCCTCGGTCGCCGACCAGCACATTTCCTTGATCGCCTGCTCGAGGCCGGCGGCCCCGGTCGCGGCGTTCCAGGTCATGTCGATCGTCTGGGTGCGGAAGGCGCCGTCGAGCGCCGCCTCGATCGAGCGGATGCGCGCCACGTCCTCGTTGGTGAGGATCGGCTGGTCGACCTCCAGCCGCTTGTGCGTGCCCGCGTCCATGCCGAGCAGGTTCGGCCGCGGCCCGATCATCGAGACGAGGCTCATCACCAGCTCCTCGCGGATCGGGTCGATCGGCGGGTTGGTGACTTGCGCGAAGTTCTGCTTGAAATAGTCGTAAAGCAGGCGCGGGCGGCCGGAAAGCACGGCGATGGGCGTGTCGGTGCCCATCGAGCCGATCGGATCGTCGCCGAGCTGCGCCATCGGCTCGAGGAACTTGCCGGTGTCTTCCTGCGTGTAGCCGAAGGCCTGCTGGCGATCGAGCAGGCTCGTCGTCTCGACCGGGAGCTGCGCCAGCTCGGGCTCGACGACGTCGAGGTCCTTGAGGTCGTATTGCGCCGCCTCGAGCCATTCTTCATAGGGCTCGGCACTGGCGAGCTGGGCCTTGATCTCCTCGTCCTCGATGATGCGGCCTTGCTCGAAGTCGATCAGCAGCATGCGGCCGGGCTGGAGCCGCCACTTGCGGACGATGTTCTGCTCCTTGATCGGCAGCACGCCGCTTTCCGAGGCCATGACCACGAGGTCGTCGTCGGTGACGCAGAAGCGCGCGGGCCTGAGGCCGTTGCGATCGAGCGTCGCGCCGATCTGGCGGCCGTCGGTGAAGGCGACGGCGGCGGGGCCGTCCCACGGCTCCATCAGCGCGGCGTGGTATTCGTAGAAGGCGCGGCGCCTGGGGTCCATCAGCGGATTGCCGGCCCAGGCTTCCGGGATCAGCATCATCATCGCGTGGACGAGGCTGTAGCCGCCCGTGACCAGCAGTTCGAGCGCGTTGTCGAGGCAGGCGGTGTCCGACTGGCCGTGCGGGATCAGCGGCCACATCTTGTCGAGATCGGGGCCGATCAGCTCCGATTCCATGGTGCGGCGGCGCGCGTTCATCCAGTTGACGTTGCCGCGCACCGTGTTGATCTCGCCGTTGTGGGCGATGAAGCGATAGGGGTGCGCCAGCTTCCAGCTCGGGAAGGTGTTGGTCGAGAAGCGCTGGTGGACGAGGCCGAGCGCCGAGACGCAGTCCGGGTTGCGCAGGTCTTCGTAGAAGCTGCCCACCTGGGTCGCCAGCAGCAGCCCCTTGTAAACGATCGTGCGGCTGGAAAAGCTCGGCATGTAAAGCTCGGTGAGGCCCGGCAGGCCGTGCTTGACCGCGAGCGCCGCCAGCGGGTTCTGCGCCTGCTTGCGGATCGCCAGGAGCTTGCGCTCGAAGGCGTTCTGGTCCTCGCAGTTCGGGCCGCGGCCGATGAAGCACTGGCGGATCACCGGCATCGAGGCGATCACCGCCTTGCCCAGCCCGTCGAGCGTGATCGGCACGTCGCGCCAGCCGATCAGGGTCTGGCCTTCCTTGGCGATGAATTGCTCGAAATGACCGACCGCGAAGTTCCGCGCCGCCTCGTCCTGCGGCAGGAAGCACATGGCCACGGCATAGTCGCCGGCCGGCGGCAGGGTCAGCCCTTCGCCGTCCGCCCACTTGCGGAACAGCGCGTCGGGCATCTGGATGAGAATGCCCGCGCCGTCGCCCAGCAGCGGATCGGCGCCGACTGCGCCGCGGTGATCGATGTTTTTGAGAATCTCCAGCGCCTGGGTGATGATCGCGTGGCTCTTGGCACCTTTGATATGGGCGACGAAGCCCACACCGCAGGAATCATGTTCGTTGCGCGCATCGTAAAGCCCCTGGGGCTGAGGAAATCCCATCGATAATTCCATCCTGTCGTTGGCCGGCGGCGGTGCCTTTCCGGCTGCAAACGCGAATCGCCCGTCGCCGAACCGGCGCGGGCACGCGAGCGGGTTCCATGACAACAGGAAGGCGTTTTTGCAACCGCGAACGAAACGAATGGGCGCCCGGGGCTGGCGTTCTGGCGGAGATCCGGGCGCCGCGGAGGCGCCCGAGGGGCGTCAGCCGCCGCTCATGCGCTTGAGCGTGGCCAGCGCCTCGCGCAGGGCCTTTTCGGTTTCGCGCGGGGCGGATCGCGCAGCTTCGGCCGGCGGGACGGCGTGCGGGCCGTGCCGCTCGGCGAAGTTGGGAAAGCGGATCACGCCGGCGGGGGCTCCGGCCTCTATCGTGGCGAGTCGTTCCTGGCGCCGCCGCAGCGCGATGGCCAGGCGCTCCACCAGTTCGACGTGCGAGAGCGAGTCGAGATCGGCGGTGACGATCCGTTCTTCCGCAAGAGACATCGGCCGAACGGGCGACGGGCGCTCGACGAGGGACGGAGCCGGCTCCGGCTCCGGTTCGGCCGCGATGGGTACGCATTCCGGGGCCGCATCCGTAGCCTCGCCTTCGCAGGCAAGCAGGCTTGCAGGATCGAGAAGGGGGGCCGGCTCGATGACGGGAGCCGGCTCGAGAAAAAGGGCCGGCTCGAGAACCGGAGCCGGCTCGATGACGGCCACCGGCTGCGGCTGCGGTGCGGCCACGCCGGGCCACTGGTCGTCGGGATGCAGGTCGGCATTGCCGACGGCGAACACCTGGCGGGCAAGGGGCTCTTGCGGCGCGGCCATCCGCCGGGCCAGGACCCAGCCGATCGCGCCGCCGGCAAGGCCCACGGCCAGCGCCAGCAGCAGTCGCGCGGTGACGCCCAGCGGCGGCGCGGCGGCGGGAACCAGGCTGTCGATGCGGGCCGTCAGCACCAGGTTCTCGATCAGCGGCGTGCGCAGCGCCAGGGTGCCGAGCGCGAGCAGGGTGCCGAACCACAGGGCGACGATCGCGGGGAACAGCGGATGGCGGCTGATCGGCCGGCAGCGGTGCGGCTCGGTGCGGTGCGGCTCGGCCAAGATTCTCTAACCCCGTTCCCTGTCGCGCTGGTCTCGCTCAGGCGGCGTGCAGCGCGGATTGCGGCCTTGTCCCTAGCGCTCTTTGGTAAACGTCCTGATAACGCTCGGCATTGCGGGCCCAGTCGTGGTGCGTCTCGACATGGGCGCGGCCGGCGGCGCGATAGGCGTCCCATTCCGCGCGTTCCGCCAGCAGGCGGGCCAGCGCCTCGGCGCAGGCGGCGGGCTCGTCGGGCGCGAAAAGCCGGCCGGTGCGGCCGTCGGCGATCAGTTCGCGATGTCCGCCGACGTCCGAGGCGGCGACGAGCTTGCCCTGGGCCATGGCCTCCAGCGGCTTGAGCGGCGTCACCAGATCGGTCAGGCGGCTGCGCTTGCGCGGATAGGCCATGACGTCGGCCAGCGCGTAATAGCGCTCCACCTCATGATGCGGCACGCGGCCGACGAAGCGGATCGCCTGCGCGGCGGGCGAGGCGCCGGCCTGCGCCTTCAGCGCGGCCTCGCAAGGCCCGCCGCCGACCAGCAGCAGCCGCGCGTCGGGCTGGCGGGCGACGAGCGCGGGCATGGCGGCGATCAGGCCGTCCAGCCCCTCGTAGTCATAGAAGCTGCCGATGAAGCCGATGACCGGGCTGTCACCCAAGCCCAGCTCGGCGGCCAGCGCCGCGTCGCGCGGCGCGGGCGTGCCGAACAGCGCCAGGTCGACCCCGTTGGGCATGATCGCGATGCGGCCGCCGTCGTTTCCGCGTGCGATCAGGTCGGCGCGCAGCCCCTCGCAGATCGTCACCACCGCGTCGGAGCGGGCGACGACGTGGTTTTCCAGCGTGCGGGTGAGCCGGTATCGGGCCGAGCCCTCGCGCGTCGTGCCGTTGCCCACCGCGGCATCTTCCCAGAAGGCCCGGATCTCGTAAACCAGCGGCAGGCCGAGGCGCTTCGCCGCGCGCAGCGCCGCCTCGCCGCAGAGCGCGGGCGAATGGGCGTGGAGGACGTCGGGCCGCCATCGCTCGCACACGCGCTCGATCGCCGCCGCGAGCAGGCCGATCTCGCGCCATTCGCGATAGCCCGGCAGCCCGCCGGGCTCGCCGGGAGTGCGATGGAAGGTGAGGCCGTCGATCTCCTCCACCGCCGGCCCGGGCGCGGCGTGGCGCAGGCCGGTGATCGCGGCCAGCTCGATCCCCATCGCCTGCTGGGCCTTCAGGATCGCGCGCGTGCGGAAGGTATAGCCGCTGTGCAGCGGCAGCGAATGGTCGAGGACGTGCAGCACCCGGAGCATGGCGCGTCTCTAGGCGAATAGGCTTAACGGCCCGTCAACCGCGGCTTGCTACGGGGGGCGTGATGGTCGACCTGTTCGCCCTTGCCCTGACGCACGGGCTGCTGGCGCTCGCCGCCTGGCGGCTGGTCCAGCGCGCCGATCTCGATCGCGACCCGGGCGGCGAGGACGAGGACCGGCCGCGTTTCCGGAAGCCCGCCCCGCGTGACTGACTACGGGCTGTTCCTCTTCGTCATGGGGCTGCTGGCGCTGGGGTTTCGGCGCCCGTTCCTCTGGGTGCTGGCCTATTGCTATGTCGATATCGTCGCGCCGCAGCAGGTCTCGTGGCACCTGCTGGCGTCGATCCCGCTGTCGCTGATCGTCTTCGCCGCCGCTTTCGGCGGCTGGCTTCTGGTGGACGACAAGCAGGGCTCGCGCTTCACCTACCGCCAGGCGCTGCTCTGCCTGCTGCTCGTCTATTGCGGCTATACCACGCTGGTGGCCGACTTCCCGGAGGAAGCGGCGACCAAGTGGTCGTGGGTGTGGAAGGCGCTGGTCTTCGCCATCTTCCTGCCGCTGACGCTGCGCACGCGCCTGAGGATAGAGGCGGTGACGCTGGTCATGGTCCTCTCGGCGGCGGCGATCATCATCTCGGGCGGCATCAAGACGGCGCTGGGCGGCGGCGGCTACGGCTCGCTCGCCCTGCTGGTCGACAACAACACCGGCCTCTACGAAGGCAGCACGCTGGCGATGGTGGCGGTCGCGATCATTCCGCTGATCGTCTGGCTGGCGCGCCACGGCACGATCTTCCCCAAACACTGGACGGTCACGCTCTTCGCGCTGGCGCTGGCGTTCGCGTGCCTGATGATCCCCGTGGGCACGGAGGCGCGCACCGGTCTCCTGTGTCTGGGGGTGCTCGCCGTGCTGGCGCTGCGCACGGCCCGGCGGCGCTTCCTTTACGTGATGCTGGGCGCGCTGGCGCTGCTCGCGGCGATCCCGTTCCTGCCCAAGAGCTACACCGATCGCATGAACACGATCGAGAGCCACCAGTCCGACGAATCCGCCTCGACGCGGCTCGCCGTCTGGGCCTGGACCTGGGACTATGTCGGGGAACATCCGCTGGGCGGCGGGTTCGATGCCTATCGCGGCAACAAGATCCGCTATCAGCGCAAGGTCACCGAAGTCTCGGGCAGCGCCGCCGAGATCGAATCCAGCTATGTCGAGGACGCCGGCCGCGCCTATCATTCGGGCTACTTCGAGATGCTGGGCGAGCAGGGCTGGCCCGGGCTGATCCTCTGGCTGTGGCTGCAGGCGTCGGGCCTGTGGCAGATGGAGCGCATCCGCTGGCGCTGGAAGCACCGCACCGGCCCCGGCGAGCAGTGGCAGGCGCCGCTGGCCAACGCGCTGCAGCTTGCGCACGTGATCTATCTGGTCGGGGCGCTGTTCATCGGCATCGCCTACCAGCCGTTCATCCTCATGCTGATCGGCGTGCAGTGCGGGTTGTGGAGCTATCTCAAGCGCATCGACGCGCCCGCGCCGGACCGCCGCATCGACCGGGCGCGGCGGCCCGCCATGGTCGCCGCCGCGCCCGAGCGGGCGGCCGAGGCATGAGCGCCGGGCGCGAGTCCCCGGCGCATCTCGACGCGCTGACCGGCATCCGCGGCATCGCCGCCTGGCTGGTGGTGCTCTACCACATCCGCCTGTCGCTGACCGGCATCCTGCCCGTGCCGGTGATCGGCGCTTTCGCCAGGGGCTATCTCGCGGTCGACCTGTTCTTCATGCTCTCGGGCTTCGTGCTCTGGTACAATTACGCGCCGCGCCTGCGCGCGGGCGGGCTGGACGAGGCGGGGC
The DNA here is from genome assembly GCA_041677785.1 of Novosphingobium sp. Lineage (GTDB taxonomy): Bacteria > Pseudomonadota > Alphaproteobacteria > Sphingomonadales > Sphingomonadaceae > Novosphingobium. The sequence continues at coordinate 47,357 of JBAYPJ010000016.1, forward strand.
GTTTCCTGTGGCGGCGGGTGGCGCGGATCTGGCCGCTGCACCTGCTGATCCTGGCACTGTTCGTCGCCTTCGCGCTGGTGCTGCTGGCGACGGGCCGCGACACCGCGGCCTATCCTTTCGCGGAACTGCCGCTGCACGTGGCCCTGATGCAGAACTGGGGCTTCACCACGCAGCTCGCGTGGAACGACCCGGCGTGGTCGATCAGCACCGAGACGGCCGCCTACCTCGTCTTTCCCGCGCTCGTGCTGGCGGTGAAGTGGGAACGGCTGCCGACCGGCGCGCTGATCGCCGGCGGCCTTGTGCTGGCGGCGGCGCTCGCGCTGCTGTTCCACCGGCACGGCGCGACCGGGCTGGGCGACGACATCCCGCGCCTGGGGCTGTGGCGCTGCCTTGCCGAATTCGCGCTGGGCAACCTGCTGTGCCTGCTCTGGCAGCGCTGGCGCGAAAGCGCGCACGGCGGGGCAATCGCGCTGGCGGCCTGCCTGGCGGTGCTCGGCGCCGGCCTGGCGCTGGGCCTGCCCGAGCCGGCGTTCGTTCCGGCTGTCTTCGCCGCGGGGCTGCTCGCTCTGGCGCTGGGGCGCGGCGTCGCGGTCCGCGTGCTCGGCGGCCGCGTGCTGCGCTATCTGGGCGAGATCAGCTATTCGACCTACCTTGCGCACACTTTCCTGTTCCTGCTGTTCAAGCTCGCCTTCGTCGATGCCACGCTCCAGCTCGACTGGGCGCGCCTGGCGGGGTTTCTCGCGCTCGTGCTCGCCGCGTCGGCGGGGCTTTACCATGGCGTCGAGAAGCCGGCGCAGCGCTGGCTCAACCGGCGCCCGCCGCGCCGCGCGGCGCGCGCGCTTCCCGCCGAATAGCGCGCGTTGCACGCACGTCCGGCTTGGTCCATGACTGTGCTTCGTGCAGCGGGCGGAGAACATGCGCATGAAGCTGGAGGACCTGCAGGCCAGGGTGGGCGAGATGATCGGCATCTCCGACTGGTTCCTCATCGACCAGCAGCGGATCGACCGGTTCGCCGACACGACCGAGGACCACCAGTTCATCCACGTCGATCCCGAAGCGGCCAGGACGACGCCGTTCGGCCAGACGATCGCCCACGGCTTCCTCACCGCCGCGATGCTGGCGCCGATGATGGACGGCTCGGTCGAGAAGCCCGACGTGAAGATGAGCGTCAACTACGGCTTCAACAAGGTGCGTTTCCTGTCGCCGGTGAAATCGGGCAAGCGCATCCGGGGGCATTTCAGGCTGCTCGAACTGGTCGAGAAACGCCCCGGCCAGTGGCAGCAGACCGTCGAGGCGACGATCGAGATCGAGGGCGAGGACAAGCCCGCCCTGCTGGCGGAGTGGATCTTCCAGCATTTCGTGTAAACGTCGTTCCGGGCCCGGAGGGCCACCGACCCCGGCTTTCGCCGGATGACGCAAGGAGAAAGACATGCGTGACGCCGTCATCGTCGCCGCCGCCCGTACAGCCATCGGCCGCGCCTACAAGGGCGCGTTCAACGCCACCGCCGCGCCGAGCCTGGGCGCGCTGGCGATCGCGGCGGCGATCGAGCGCGCGGGGATAGAGGGCGGCGAGGTGGACGACGTGGTCTGGGGATCGGCGCTGCAGCAGGGCGGGCAGGCGCTCAATATCGGCCGACTGGCGAGCCTGCGGGCCGGCCTGCCGGTGACGGTGGCGGCGATGAGCGTCGACCGGCAATGCGGCTCGGGCCTGATGGCGCTCTCCGCCGCCTGCAAACAGGTCGTGCTCGACCGCATGGACGTGGTCGTCGCCGGCGGGCAGGATTCGATCAGCACCGTCCAGACCAAGGACATGCGGGTCGAGTTCGACCGCGATCTCATCGCCATGCACGCGGCCGCCTACATGCCGATGCTGCAGACCGCCGAGGTGGTCGCCCGGCGCTACGGCATCGGCCGCGAGGCGATGGACGAATACGCCTTCCAGTCGCAGCAGCGCACCGCCGCGGCACAGGCGGCGGGCCGCTTCGACGCCGAGATCGTCCCCGCGACGGTGACGATGAACGTCACCGATAAGACCACCGGCGAGACGTCGGGCAAGGAAGTGACGCTGGCCAGGGACGAGGGCAACCGCCCCGACACCACGCGCGAGGGGCTGGCCGCGCTTCAGCCGGTGATGCCCGGCGGCACGGTGACGGCGGGCAATGCCAGCCAGCTTTCGGACGGATCGGCCGCGCTGGTGGTGATGGAAGCGGCGGTCGCGGCGAAGAAGGGCCTCGCCCCGCTCGGCCGCCTCGTCGGCACCGCCGTTGCCGGCACCGAGCCCGACGAGATGGGCATCGGTCCGGTCTTCGCCGTGCCCAGGCTGCTCTCGCGCTTCGGCGTGAAGGCCGAGGACGTGGGCCTGTGGGAACTGAACGAGGCCTTCGCCGTCCAGGTGATCCATTGCCGCGACACGCTCGGCATCCCCGACGAGCTGCTCAACGTCGACGGCGGCGCGATTTCCATCGGCCATCCTTATGGCATGACCGGCGCGCGCTGCGCGATGCACGCGCTGATCGAGGGCAAGCGGCGCGGGGCGAAGCACGCGGTGGTGACGATGTGCATCGGCGGCGGCATGGGCGCGGCCGGGCTGTTCGAGATATTCTGACGCGCGAGGCCCCGCGTTTTTCGAAAGCCCGGCCGTTGGCTAGTCCGGACTGTTTGCCAATCCGGGTCGGGCGCGTCCGCGGCGTTAGGCAAAATGAAACTTTTCGCCGCGTGTTTACACAAGATTAACCTTTAATCTTCATATGTCCTATGGTTAATAGATGGCCATGGCCCTGACCAAGGGGCTCGCGCTGAAATTTTCTGAGCGAAAACAAGGGGATTCGCATGCGTGTGCTGCTGATCGAGGACGAGCCGGCCACTGCCAGGGCCATTGAGCTCATGCTCACAGCCGAAGGCTTCAATGTCTATTCGACGGACCTCGGTGAAGAGGGCCTCGATCTGGGCAAGCTCTACGACTACGACATCATCCTGCTCGACCTGAACCTGCCGGACATGCATGGCTACGACGTGCTCAAGAAGCTGCGCGTCGCCAAGGTGCAGACGCCGGTGCTGATCCTCTCGGGCATCTCGGAGATGGATTCGAAGGTGCGCAGCTTCGGCTTCGGCGCCGACGACTATGTCACCAAGCCGTTCCACCGCGAAGAGCTGGTCGCCCGCATCCATGCGGTCGTCCGCCGCTCGAAGGGCCATTCGCAGTCGGTCATCCGCACCGGCAAGCTGGTGGTCAACCTCGATGCCAAGACCGTCGAGGTCGACAGCGCGCGCGTGCATCTGACCGGCAAGGAATACGCCATGCTGGAGCTGCTGTCGCTGCGCAAGGGCACGACGCTCACCAAGGAAATGTTCCTCAATCACCTCTACGGCGGCATGGACGAGCCCGAGCTGAAGATCATCGACGTGTTCATCTGCAAGCTGCGCAAGAAGCTGGCGCATGCCTGCGGCGGCGCCAACTACATCGAGACGGTGTGGGGCCGCGGCTATGTCCTGCGCGATCCCGACGAACGCGCCGAAGCGGCCTGAGCGGCCCCGATACATTCTCCTCGACTAGCACTCTCTCATAAGTCGAAGGGCGGCCCGTTGCTTGCAGCGGGCCGTTTTCGCGTGCGCGGTCCGGCGGGGCTGAACGGGAAGCGAGCCGGTGCCGCTGTCGCTGCCGCTGTCGCTGTCGTTCAGGCGTCGTTGGTCGCTTCCAGGCCGCAACGGTTGGTGCTGCAATAGGTGACGTGGCGCGCCGCTTCCTGCCGGTCCATCAGCCCCTTGCGGAACCGCTCGTTGCGCAGCGTCATCGGCGTGACGCCGAACTCGCGCGAGAACCAGCGCGAAAACGAGCTGGCGTTGGCATAGCCGAGCAGTTCGGAGATCTCGAGCAGGCATTTGGACGAGGTGGTGATGTACCGGTGCGCAAGCTCGCGGCGGCATTCATTGAGCAGTACGGCGAAGTTGGTGCCTTCGTGTTCGAGCATGCGCTGCAGCATTCGCGGATGGATGGCGAGCACGCCGGCCACCTTGTTCCGCGTTATCGCGCCGCTGCCGATCAGTTTGTTGATCGCCTGGCGGACCCGGTCGGTGGCCGAGGCGGCTTTCTGGCCGGCGGAAAGGATGTCCAGGTACTTGCGGGCGTGCGCGGCCAGATCGGCATTGCCCTGCGGGTTGGGTATCTCCAGCGCGCCGGGGGCGCAGACGATCCCGTCGAACGCGGCGTCGAATTCCACCGGGCAGCGGAAGATGCGCCTGTGCACCGTGGGGTGGGCTGGTGCCGCGTGGCGCAGGTGGATTGCGTCGGGCTGCCAGCGGTCTCCGCTGATCGAGCGGAGCGCCTGCACGGTCTGGGCGAGGATCGTCTCGATGAGCTGTCGAGAGGCGAAGCCGGGTGCCATATTGAGCTGGATGATCGGGAGTTCGCTGCCTTCGTCGAGATCGAACGACAGGACATCGTTGCACAGCTTCTGGTAGCGGGCAAGCGCCCCCACCGCGCCGCGCACCGTGGGCTCGACCTGCAGAAGCAGGCCGACGGGGCCGAGCGAGGCGTTCGTGGCGCCTTCCGCCAGCAGCAGGCCGAAGGCTTCGCACCGGGCCGCGGCGGCGGTGTCCTCGACCAGCCGCATGGCCGCCGATGCCGCCAGCAGGTTGTCCGGCTCGTCCAGAAAGTCGGCCCGGATGCCGGACTGCTTGAGCAGGGCATAGGGATCGACACCGATCCGCCGAGCGACATCGACGTAGTGCGCCAGCGTCATGGTCCGGATTTGCGGAATGATCGCCCGTTGCTGGAGAACATGGGTCTTGGGCACGCCGTCTTCGCCTTTGCGCCAGGATCACTGCCGACTATTAATTACGGTACCGTATATATGAGAAGCGCGATGGAGTTTGGCAAGCGGGCTGTCCCGGAACTCTGCGTTGACCCGCGCACGCTTTGCTGCCACGCGCGCGCCCCATGACTGCGAACAAGCCCGGCGATCCCACCACGCTCAACCGGCTCTACGGCCGCGCCAAGGGCAAGAAGCTGCGCGCCGGCCAGCAGGCGCTCGCCGACACGCTGCTGCCGCAGATCAGCGTGCCGGCGGAAGGGCCGATCACCGCGCGGGCGTTGTTCGGCCATGACCTGCCGCTCCATTTCGAGATCGGCTTCGGCTCAGGCGAGCACCTTGCCGGGCGTGCCGACCTTCTGCCCGACCACGGCTTCATCGGCTGCGAGCCGTTCCTCAACGGCGTGGTCGGCGCGCTCGGGCATGTTCGCGACGGCGGCCTCGCCAACGTCCGCCTGCACATGGGCGATGCGCTCGAGGTGCTGCGGCGCGTGCCCGACGGCGCGCTGTCCTTTCTCTACCTGCTGCATCCCGATCCCT
>JBAYPJ010000017.1:0-48471 GCA_041677785.1 Novosphingobium sp.
CTGCCCAGGAAGCCGGCATAAGAGGAACATCCAGACATGGCCAATGACACGCAGACGCTCGATTGCTCCGACATCGACCAGTATCTCGGCAAGGTGATCGACAGCTCGCCGATCCGCGAACCGCTTGGCAACAACGATATCCGCCGCTGGGCGCAGGCGATGCATTACGCCAACCTGCTCCATTTCGATCCGGCCTATGCCGCCGCGTCGAAGTGGGGCAAGCTGGTCGCGCCGCAGAGCTTCCCGATCGTCATGGACGACGGCCACGGCACCGCGCCCTCGTGCGTCGGCAAGATCGAGAACTCGCACCTGCTGTTCGGCGGTGACGAGTTCTGGCACTACGGCCCGCGCGTGTTCGGCGGCGACGTGATCGCCAACGAGCGCATTCCGTTCGATTACGTCGTCAAGAACACTGGCTTCGGCCCGACCTGCTTCCAGCGCGGCGACAACTACTACCGCAACCAGAACGGCGAGCTGATCACGAAGCAGCGCTCGACCGCGATCCGCTATCTTGCCGCGGCGGGCGGCGAGACGGTCAACAAGGCCGAGTTCGACGAGCCCGAGTGGAGCGACGAGGAGCTGGAGAAGCTGGAGGAGCGCAAGTTCGCCTGGATCCAGATGCTGCACGACCTGGGCCACGGCGAGCGCTGGTGGGATGACGTCAACGTCGGCGACCAGCTTCCCGAGCGCGTGTTCGGCCCGCATACCGTCGCCAGCTTCACCACCGAATGGCGCGCTTACCTGTTCACCACCTGGGGCACGCTCGACCGGCGCGAGCTGAACCTGGAGGCGCTGGGCTTCACCAAGGAGATGGCGGGGCACGAGAACGATCCGCACATGGAACGGATCAATCCCGAACTGACCGACGGCGCCTATTACGGTCCGTCGCGCGGGCACCTGTTCCCCAAGTACGCGCGCAAGATCGGCATGCCGCGCGCCTACGGCTACGGCGCGTCGATGGGCGCCTGGGTGACGGACTATCTCGCGGGCTGGGCCGGCGAGCACGGCATGGTCGTCCATTCGACGGCGAACTATCGCGGCCCGGCGCTGTCGGGCGACATCACCATCCAGACGGCCGAAGTGGTGGACAAGATGGTCGACGAGGAAGGCCGTCATCTCGTCCAGGTCAAGCACCTGATGAAGAGCCAGAAGGGCACGACGATGTGCACCGGCCTGGCCGAAATCGCGCTGCCCAGGAAGGCGTGAGCGACTGACGCGGCGCCGTCCCGGGTTGGAGCCCGGGACGACCTGCCGGTTGATCCAGAACGGGGTGTGAAACGCCATGGCCCGCCGGCGGCAAGGTCGCGGCCGCGCGATGCGCGGCCGGCTTGCGCAAAGATGCGCAGAAGCGCGGAATTGGCGGCTTTCCGCACGGCCGCGCCGTAGCGGCCGCGATATGAGCAGGCCGAAGCAGGCGCGCCGGTGCCGTTCCTGGGTGTGACCTTGCACGAGGTGGCCGTCGCGCGGCCTGCGGGGCTTGTGGGCGTGGTTCATCCGCCAGGTTAAGGCAGGTTTCGCCGATGTAGGAAAGGCGCCGGACGAACGGGCGTCGCTCGGAACGGTCTCTAGCTCTGGTCCGCCACTTGCGCGACGAAGGCCTGCAGCCGGCGCCAGAGCAGTTCGCGCGTGCCGGCGAAGTTGTGCATGTGCGCCATCTTCGGCGCCACGAACAGGGCGAGGTCGCGGGCCGACATGAAGGCGGCGAGTTCGCGCAAGCCGTCCTGGCAGACGTCGCGCTCGCCCATGGCGAGCAGGGTGGGCACCGTGACGGCGGCGGCCGCGCCCGCGAAATGGGCGGGGAGGAGGCCGCCCGCGGCATCGGGCGTGGTCGCGCTGCGCCAGTAGGGCAGGGGGCCGGAACCGCGCTGGCCGGCGATGTCGGCCTCGGCGAACCGCTCGGGCACGTCGTCCCAGTGGAAGGCGAAGCGGAAGTCGAACCCGGCGAGCGCGGCCAGGCCCGCCGCCGGATCGGGCTTGCCCAGCAAGCAGACCTCCCGCCCCGGCTCGCGCGCGGGCAGGCGGGTGGCGACGACGCTGCTGCCGAGCAGCGCAAGCCCGTCGAAGCTGCGGTGGTTGGCCTGCATGAGCAGGCCGATGTGGCCGCCCATCGACTGGCCGGCGCCGATCACCGCAGCGGGCGTGACCGGGCCGAGGTCCGGGTCCAGCGTGCCTTCGCGCAGCCGGCCGAGGATCGCCTGCAGTACGGCATGGTTCGCCGCCGCGCAGGCGTCGAGGCTGGCTTCCCCAAGCTCGGGGATGTCGCTGTCGCCTACGCGCAGGTGGTCGATGGCGACGACCGCGACGCCGCGCGCGACGTGATAGGCCGCCTGGCTGTAGCCGGGCTCGCGCAAGTCGAAGTAGTGCCGGGTGTAGCCGCCGCCCGGCAGCGCCGCCAGGACCGGCACGGGCCGGCCGGGTTCCATCGCTTCGGGCAGGTGGATGGTAGCGGCCAGCGTCCAGGCCTTGCCGTCCGCCAGCGTGCCGGTGTCGCCGCGCAGTTCGATCCGCCGGTGGCTCATGCGCTATCTCCCTCTGGGCGGGAAGATAGCGCAGGCCGGCCGGGGATCAATCGGTCATCCGGCAATCGGTCATTCGGCGGTCATTCGGCGGTCATCCCACCTGGGCCGGGTTGCGCGCGTCCTGCTTGCGCGCCTCGGGGCGCCAGCCCTTGCCGTGGTCCAGCGTGCCGAACATCCAGTCGTAGAGCAGCGAGATCGTCGCGAAGTTGCCGCCGGTGAACCGCGCGTGGTGGTGATGGTGCATCTTCGACAGGTAGCTCATGTAGCGGAAGGGGAAGCGATCCGCCTCCCACAGCGTATGGTTGTGCAGGTTGATCTGCGAGAAGGCGACCCAGGTGACGACCAGCGTGACGACGTGGAAGTTGCCCATGACGAGCGACAGCCCGAAGATGGTGGCGACGAACAGGCCCAGCCCCAGCGCGACCTCGATCGGGTGGATATAGCTCGAATCCGTGCGGCAGGGATTGTGCTGCCGGTGATGCACGGCATGGACCCACATCAGCGGTCCGCCCAGGAACTTGCTGTCATGGAACAGGAAGCGGTGCGTCAGGTAGTAGAAGAAGTCGTAGACCATCAGCACGACGACGATATCGCGCAGGATGCGCCACCAGGGATGCGGGTCCGCCGTCAGGCAGAAGGGCAGGATCAGGCCGAAGATGACGGCGATGAAGACCATGCCCCATTTCCGGTTCCAGCGCTGGTTTTCCGCATAACTCGGCCGTTCCATCTTTTTCGCCAGCACGTCGCTGTTCAGCCTGTGCGCCGCGCCGACGGCGGGGATCAGGCGGAAGATGCGGCCGGCCAGCGAAACCGCGATGATGCCGAGCCCCGCATAGAGCGAAAGCTGCCAGTTGTAGTTCTCGACCAGCGAACTCAGGAAATCCGTGTTCATCCGTTCCATCCAGTTTCCAGCGGTCAGGTCCATACAGGACTGAGACCAGTGTTCTCACCATGTAAATAGCACATTTCGGCGCCGGTGCAAGAGGGTCGGCCGAAGGCGCGGCGGGGTGCGCCGAAGGGGCAGGGAAGGGCTCCTCCGATGGCGAGGCATTTTCCTGTCGCCTCGTTTCCTGTACGCCTGTTCAGGTTTTTCGTCGCGCCCGGTTGCGGCGGCGGTGCGGCTCTGGCAGGCTCGTGCCCAACGATGCGGCCCGGACGCCGCGCGCACGATTTGGAGGATTGGGAGAATGACCGCCGCCGGCAAGTTCGAAGCGCTGTTCACGCCGTTCCAGCTCGGAAACCTGACGCTGCCCAACCGCATCGTCTTTCCGCCGATGGGGCTCGAAGTCTGCGAGGGCGGCGTGCCCGGCGAGGAAGCCGCCGACTATTACGCGCGGCGCGCCGGGGGCGGCGCGAGCCTGGTCATCACCGAAGGCGTCTACATCGATCACATGTCGTCCGGCGACAACCCGCTGCTCGGCCGCTTCCACGGCGAGGACGCCTTCGCCGGCTGGCGCAACGTCGCCGCCAAGGTGCACGCCCAGGGCGGCTTCACCGTTCCCGAGCTGTGGCACGTCGGCCTGATCTTCAGCGGGCCGGACCTGCTTGCGGGCGGAGAGATCCGGTTCCGTCCGGAACTCGGCCAGGTCAGCCCATCGGGCTATATCGCGCCCGGCAAGAAGGTCTGCGACGGCATGACCCAGGCGCAGATCGACGAAGTGATCGAAGCCTATGGCCGCGGCTGCGACAAGGCGGTCGAGCTGGGCTTCGACGGCGTTGAGGTCCACGGCGCGCACGGCTACCTGCCCGACCAGTTCCTGTGGAAGGAAACCAACCACCGCACCGACAAGTACGGGGGCAGCCCGCGCGCGCGCGGCCGGTTCGCCGCCGAGATCGTCGCCGAGTGCAAGCGGCGGCTGAAGCCCGGCATGCCGGTGATCTTCCGCACCTCGTTCTGGAAGATGGTCAATTACCAGGCCATGCTGGCCGACACCCCGCAGGAACTGGAGGAGCTGCTCGCGCCGCTGGTCGAGGCCGGGGTGGACCTGTTCGACTGCTCGCAGCGCCGCTTCTGGGAGCCGACTTTCGAGGGCAGCCACCTCAACCTCGCCGGCTGGGTCAAGAAGGTGACGGGCGTGCCGACCATGACCGTGGGCTCGATCGGCCTCGACTGCGACCTGCTCGCCAGCCTGGGCGAGATGCAGACGGCCAACTGCAACCTCGCCAGCCTCGACGAGCTGGTCGAGCGGTTCGAGCGCGGCGAGTTCGATCTCGTCGGCGTCGGCCGCGCGATGATCGCCGAGCCCGACTGGCCGCAGATCGTCCGCGCCGGCGAACTGCAGCGGCTCAAGCCGTTCTCGGTGGATGTCATGGCCAACGCGCTGCTGCCGGATACGATCGTCAAGGAACGCGCCAGGGCCGCGGCGGGGGAAGGGTAGTCCGATCCTCCCCGTGCCGGAGAGGATGGATCGGCCCGCGATGCTGTTCTAAGGTTTTTGCCCTGATCGCCGGACGCCGCCGCTAGAGTGGCCCGAGCCTGAGGGAGAAGGCATGAGCGAGCATCGCATCGAACTCACCGTCAACGGCCGCCGCCATGCCGCGACGGCCGAGGCGCGCACCAGCCTGGGCGAGTTCCTGCGCGAGGCGCTGGGCTATACGGGCACGCACCTGGCCTGCGAGCACGGCGTCTGCGGCGCCTGCACGGTGATGGTCGACGGCGCGGCCGTGCGTGCCTGCCTGATGCTGGCCGTGCAGGCCGACGGCTGCGCGGTGACGACGATCGAGGGGCTGGCCGCGCCCGACGGCACGCTGCATCCGGTGCAGCAGGCGCTCGGGGACAACTACGGCCTGCAATGCGGCTTCTGCACGCCCGGCGTGGCGATCACGCTGGCGGCGTTGACCGCGGACGGCGCCGCGCCCGGCATCGGCGCGCTGGAAGCGGCCATGTCGGGCCACATCTGCCGCTGCACCGGCTATCAGGGCATTCGCCGCGCCATCCGCCAGCTTGCGGGAGAAGGCGCGTGACCGCCACCGTGGCGCCGTTCCGCCGCATGGTCGGCCAGCGGGTGCCGCGCAAGGAGGACGGACGGCTGCTGACCGGCCGCGGGCAATATGTCGACGACGTGCGGATGCCGGGCCTGCTGCATTGCGCCTTCCTCCGCTCGCCCGCCGCGCGCGGCCGGATCGCCCGGCTCGACATCGCTGCGGCGCGCGAGCTGCCCGGCGTGCACGCGATCTACACGCAGGCCGATCTCGCGGCCGTGCCGGTCGCCATGACGACGTTCTTCTTCACCCCGATCGAGGCGCCGCTGACGCTGCTCGCCGACGGCCGCGTCGCCTGCGTCGGCGATCCGGTGGCGATGGTCATCGCCGAGAGCCGCGCCATCGCCGAGGACGCGGTGGCACTGATCGAACTGGAGATCGACGAGGAGGACCCGGTCGTCACCATCGCCGACGCGCAGGGCGGGCCGCCGGTGCATCCCGGCAGGCCATCCAACGTCGCGCAGGAAATGGGCCTGCCCGAAGTGCCCGAGCCGGTCCGCGCCGCGTTCGCCAGGGCCGCCCATGTCGTCACCCGCACGATCCGCCACCAGCGCATCGCCCAGTCGCCGATGGAGGCGCGCGGCTGCGTCGCCTCGGCGGAGGGGGCGGGGGAACTGACCATCCACATAAGCTGCCAGAGCCCGCATCTGGTCGCCCGCTATGTCTCGTCCGCGCTCGGTATGCCGCAGGAGGCGATCCGCGTGATCGCCAAGGACGTGGGCGGTGCCTTCGGCCTCAAGAACATGCCCTGGCGCGAGGAGATGGCGGTCATCGTCGCCGCCAGACTGTTCCGCCGGCCCTTGAAGTGGATCGAGGACCGCTTCGAATCGCTCACCGCCTCCAGCCACGCGCGCGAGCAGGAGATCACGCTGACGGCGGGCTTCGACGCCGGGGGCCGGCTGCTCGCCGCGCATGGGGATTGCCACATCAACAACGGCGCCTGGCCGATGGGCGAGGACTGCAACATCGCCGTGCATATGTTCATGTGGCCGGCCTACAAGCTGCCCGCCTACAGCTTCCACACGCGCGGCTGGTACACCAACACCATGGGGCTGGGCGGCTATCGCGGCCCCTGGGCGCTCGAATCGCTGGTGCGCGAGACGCTGCTCGACAAGGCGGCGCGGCAGATCGGCATCGACCCGATCGCGCTGCGCCGCCGCAACCTCGTCACCGCCGCCGACCAGCCGATGACCACGACGATGGACATCACCGTCACCGACATCACCCCGGCCGAGTGCCTGGAGAAGCTGGTCGCGGCGATCGACGTGCCCGCCTTCCGCCGCGAGCAGGTGGCGGCGCGCGAGCAGGGCCGCTACCTCGGCCTCGGCGTCACCGCCTATGTCGAGCCCACCGCCGTCGCCGGCATCATGACGCCGCTCACCGGCGAGACCGCGCAGCTCCGCGTCGAGCCGAACGGCAAGGTCGTCGCCATGCTGTCCACCCATTCGCAGGGCCACGGCACCGCGACGACGATGGCGCAGGTCATCGCCGACCGGCTGGGCGTGGCCTACGAGGACGTGACGGTGTTCGAGGGCGATTCCTCGTTCGGCAGCTACAGCCCCGGCGCGGCCGGCAGCCGCCAGGGCGTCATCGCCGGCGGCGCGAGCTGGCGGGCGGCCGAGCTGCTGGCCGACAAGGTCAAGCGCATCGCCGCGCACCTCTACAACGCCAGCGTGGAGGCGATCACCATCGCGGACGGCATGATCCACATCGCCGGCGCGCCCGAGATGAGCCGGCCGCTGCGCGAGGTTGCCGAGATCGCCCATGGCGAGCCGTTCCGCCTGCCCGAAGGGATGGAGACCGGGCTGGAGGCGCAGTACCGCTACCAGCCGCCGCCGATGACCTTCACCAGCGCCGCGCACGCCTGCGTGGTCGAGGTGGACGCCGACACCGGCTTCGTCACGATCAAGCGCTGGGTCTCGGCCGAGGACTGCGGCACGATCATCAACCCCGGCATCGTCGAAGGCCAGATCGCCGGCGGGCTCGCCCAGGCGATCGGCCAGGTGCTGCTGGAGCACATGCCCTACGACAAACGCGGCAACCCGCTGGCGGCGACGTTCAAGGACTATCTGATGCCGGCCTATGGCGACGTGCCCGATTTCGAGTACCTGCACGCCAACACGCCCTCGCAGACGATCGGCGGCATGCGCGGGGTGGGCGAGGGCGGCGCGATCATCGGCCCGCCGACGCTGGCCAACGCCATCGCCGATGCGCTCTCGCCTTTCGGCGAGTTGGAGATCGACCTGCCGTTCAGCCCCAGCCGGCTGCTGGACTTCATCGAAGGGAAACGCCCATGAGCGACGCCAAGGCACTGATCCGTGAATGGCTGGAGATCACCGCGATGGGCCCGGCCGAAGCCTGGGTCGGCAAGGCGGCCGACGACCTCGTCATGCGCCTGCCCTTCGCGCCGCCCGGCGTGCTGGCCGAGATGCGCGGCTTCGACCAGGCGCGCGACACGCTGGCGCACCACTGGGGCACCAAGCAGAGCTTCCAATGGCGCGACGTGGCGATCCGCGAGACCGAGGAGCCGGGGCTGTTCGTCACCACCGCGCGGTCCGAAGTGGTGCTGGCGAACGGGGCGCCCTACCGCAACAGCTACGTGATGCTGACACGGGTGCGCGACGGGAAGGTCGTCGAGCACACCGAATACTTCAATCCGCTGCCGATCATCGAGATGCTGGGGAAGTGAGCGGGGGGCCGGGCCAAGCGTCTACCTCAAAGCGCACTCGTCATGCTGAACTTGTTTCAGCACCCATCCCGCCTGCCGCGTCGATGCCCGCATCGAAGAGATAACGGCGCCGTTTTCGCGCAGCACCAAACACCGGCTCTCGGCGAGAAATGGGCCCTGAAACAAGTTCAGGGTGACGACCCTCAATGTCGTCGATGGCTGAACCCTATCCCGCCGACGTCCCCACGTCCGCCGTCCACACCGCGCCGTGGACGCTCGCGGCGGCGTCCGAGGCGAGGAAGGCGACGACGTTGGCCACGTCCTGCGCCGGGGCCAGTCCGCGCAGGCCCGAATAGCGGACGACCTTCTCGTGCCTGATCGTCGGGGGCGGCTGCAGGCCCGCGGCGATCTCGGTCGCCATGGGGCCGGGGCAGACCGCGTTCACGCGGATCGGCGCTTCCGCGTATTCGACCGCCAGCGTCTTGGTCAGGTTGATCAGCGCGGCCTTGGTGGCGCTGTAGGGCGCGACGTAGGCCGTGCCCATCAGCCCGTTCGACGAGGCGACGTTGACGATGTTCCCCTTCGCTTCGATCACGTGCGGCAGCGCCGCCTGGATGAGGAAGAACGGCCCCGACAGGTTCACCGCGAGGATGCGGTTCCAGGCTTCCTCGGGCACGTCGGTGAAGTGGTCGAAGCGCATGATGCCGGCGCAGTTGACCAGCACCGTCAGGTTGCCGGTCTCCGCCACGCAGTCCGCGACCGCGTCGCGGCATTGCTGCCGGCTCGACACGTCGACCACGCGCGCGCTGACCTCGCAGCCCTCGTCGCGCAGTTCACGGGCGGTTTCCTCCAGCCGGTCGCCCAGGATGTCGACCAGATAGAGCCGGTGGCCGTCGCGGCCGAGGGCCCGGGCGATCTCCTTGCCGAGCCCCCGGGCGGCGCCGGTGACGAACGCGGTCTTGCCTTGCATCATCTCTCCCTGGCCGGGCGGCGTTGCGTCAGCCATCCGGCCGTCAGCCTGCCGGCGTCTCGTCGGCGATGCCGAGGGCCTTTTCGTAGTTGGCGTGGAAGTTGCGGATCTTCATTTCCTGATAGGCCGAATACCAGACGTAGGGCGGGTTCTTGGCCTTGACCCCGCGCTGGACCGAGGGGACGTTGAACACGTCCTGATCGGTGATCTTGCTCAGCGAAAGCAGCTCGGGCGCGGCGGTCCAGGCATCGTCGAAGCCCAGCTTGCGCGGCTTGGCCGGGGCAGGGCGCGGCTTGTCCTTGGGCCAGGGCGCGAGCAGGTAGATGTCCATGATGCTCTCGTCCGGGTTGTCGCCGTGCGGGCGGAAGCGGAAGCAGATGCGCATCCAGCCGCCCCAGGGGTGCAGGTTGGGGAACAGGTCGTTGAACCCGCCGCCGTTCAGCTCGGCGTCCGACCAGTCGGACAGGTCCTCGCCGGTCAGCGCCTGGATCAGCCCGCGCTGGCCGTCGGCCGAGGCGCGGTACTGGGCGAGCGCCTCCTCGCGGCTGAGGAAGATGCCGCGCTGCGGGCTGCCGGGCGAGGGATACTGCGCGGCCCGGCCCCAGTTGCCGAACACGTCGTAGTGGGTGTTCGACAGGTCGCCGCTGGTCAGCATCTGGTGCGGGTGCGTGGCAATGACGTGGTAGGCCTCCATGAAGGCCTCCATCACCACCTTCCAGTTGGCGCGGATCAGCTTCGACACGTTCGCCTGGATATAGCGGTGCCCGAAGCCGTAGCGCTGGTAGTGGTCCATCATCACCGGCCCGAGGAATTCCTCGAGCGGCCCGGCGTCGGGATCGGGGTTGATGAAGACGAAGCCCTCCCAGGTCGCCACCTTGACCGGCGGCAGCTGCTTGGCGTCCTCGCGTACGCCGGGGAAATCCCACTCGGTGGTGATTTCCTTGAGGCTGCCGTCGAGGTTCCAGGCCCAGCCGTGGAACGGACAGCGAAACTCCTTCTCGCCCCGGCCCGAGCAGTCCTTGAGCAGCCGGCCGCGATGCAGACAGACGTTCTGGTGCGCCCTGATCCCGTCCTGGGTGCGCACGACGAGGTACGAGAGATGGGCGATGTCGTAGACGTAATAGTCGCCCACGTTGGGTATCTCGTCCTCGCGGCAGGCCATCTGCCAGGTCTTCTTCCAGATCTTCTCGACCTCGAGGTCGTGATATTCCTTCTTCCAGTAGCGGTCGGTCGAGACGCGCTTGGGGCCGCCGGGCATGGCGTTGCGCTGGCGGTAGGCCGCGGGCACCCGGTCCGGCTTGCGATCGTTGTCGAGGAAGAATTCGGGATCGAAATAGCCGTTGGAGCGCCAGCCTTCCTCCGTCTCCTGCCCGGTGTCGGGCTGGTAGTGGCCGACGATGCGCGGCATCTCGTCCATGTGCGTGCCGGGGAAGTGCTGCATCGGCACGGTGCCGTCGAAGGCCGCCGAAGGCGCGGCCATCCAGATCACCTCGTGGTCGCGCGGCAGGTCCGGCCCGCCGATGTAGAGCAGCATCATCGGATCGGCCTGGGTGACTTCGCCTTCCAGCCATTCGCCCTGCCAGGTGAAGATGCCGTAGGCGTTGCTGCCGTCCTTCTGGACCTTGATCTTCCCGTCGCCGAGGTCCTCGTACATCGTGCCCGTCAGGGGATGCGGTTCGCGTCTCATCGGTTTCTCCCAATCCTGCTGTGCCGGAGCGATTCCGGCAATGACTTCATCCTGTACGGCCGCGCCCGTCGGGGCTGCGCGACACCATCGAGACCATCACCTGCTTGCACTGGGCCAGATGCAGGCCGACCTGGCTCGCCTCGCCCACGAGGATCTTCTGGAAGGCCAGCCCGGTCAGCACGCAGTGCATGTACTCGGTGGCCGAGAGCAGCCCGTCGACGTCGCCGTCCGTGCCCTCGAGCGTGCGGCGCGCCATTTCGCGGGTGCGCGCCGTGGTCCGCCCCGCATCGCCGGCGATATCCCCGTCGATCGCCAGGCCGTTGTTGCGATGCCAGAAGGTGATCTCCACCGAGGCGAGGAACACGTCGCTCTGGTAATGCTGCCAGGCGGCGTCGACGAAGCGCGACAGGCGTTCGGCAAGGTCCAGCCCGGCGTATTCCTGTTCCTCGATCGCCTGTTGGAACTCATCGCGCGAGCGCCGCACGATCGTCCTGAGCAGTTCCTCCTTGGAGCCGAAATGGTGCTGGACGGCGCCCCAGCTCATGCCCGACTGGCGCGTGATCCGCACCGGGCTGGCCGAGGGCAGGCCCTCCATGCGGATCAGGCCCACGGTCGCGCTCAGCACATGCTCGCGCGTGTGGCGGGACCGGTCGGCCTGGCGGCGGCCCGAGGGTCTGGTCTGTGGCATCGGTCCGGTCTCCCGCTATGCCAGCCACGATAAAACATTGCACCAATGTTGTAAATGCGACGCGGCCATGCCGTTCGCCTGAGCCGCGTCACGGCCCGCGCGGCCGCGCGAGGGTTTGCCATGCGGCTTCGGCCCCGGCTTCCCAGAGGCTCAATCGTGATGGACGTCGTTGCAGATGTTTGGTCGGGGAGAGAGGATTCGAACCTCCGGCCCCTGCCTCCCGAAGACAGTGCTCTACCAGGCTGAGCTACTCCCCGACCGATCGCGGAAAACGCCGTGCTGGAGAAGCGGGCGTCCGTGAGGCAGGAGCGCGCCTATAGTGAGGGTTTTGCGGGGTGGCAAGCGGGCAATCGCATGGCTAGGGTGAAGTCATGGTAACTGCCCCGGCCCGCAACGATTCTGCCGCGTCCCTTTCCCGGTCCGGGCACTGGGAATGGCAATACCTCGATCTCATGCGCCGCATCTGGGAGCAGGGGGACGAGCGCGTCGACCGCACCGGCGTCGGCACGCGCTCGCTGTTCGGGGCGCAGATGCGATTCGATCTGGCGGACGGGCGGATGCCGCTGCTCACCACCAAGCGCGTGTTCTGGAAGACCGCGACGCGCGAGATGCTGTGGTTCCTCACCGGCGAGACCAATATCCGCCCGCTCTGCGCGCAGGGGGTGGAGATCTGGACCGACTGGCCGCTCGCCCGCTACAGGCGCGAGACGGGCGAGGAAATCGGCCGCGCCGAATTCTCGCAGCGGATCGTCGCGGATGCGGATTTCGCCGCCCGCTGGGGCGATCTCGGCCCGGTCTACGGCAAGCAGTGGGTCGACTGGCCGGTCTACGAGCCCGTTGGGGGCGTTGGCGGGGAAGGGGGCGGGGAAGCCCTGTTCCGCCGCCGGCCGCAGGGCGTCAACCAGGTCGCCCAGGTGGTCGAGAGCCTGCGCCGCAACCCCGGCAGCCGGCGCCATATCATCGAGGGCTGGAACGTCGCCGAGCTGGACGCCATGGCGCTGCCGCCCTGCCACAAGACCTACCAGTTCCACGTCGCCGGCAACCGCCTGTCGGGGCTGCTCTATCAGCGCAGCTGCGACCTTGGCCTGGGCTTCGCGTTCAACGTCTGGTCGGCGGCGCTGCTGGTGCGGCTGCTGGCGCAGCAGTGCGACCTGGAGCCGGGCGAACTGGTGTGGGCTGGGGGGGACGTGCACCTCTATCTCAACCATGCCGCGCTGGTGGAGGAACAACTCGCCCGTACGCCCGCAGGCGAGGCGCGGCTGGCGATCCGGCGGCGGCCCGAATCGATTTTCGGCTATGCGATCGAGGATTTCGCGGTCAGCGGCTACGCCCCGCAGGCGCATATTCCGGCGCCGGTGGCGGTTTAACGTTGGCCCGGGCTTGCCCCGGGGACCGCTGGCCTCGTCGATGCGACGTTCAGCCAAGCCGCCAGCGGTCCCGGGTCAAGCCCGGGACGACGATGAGGATTGAAATAATATAATAATCAGGTAAAACTTTAGTTCAACGTTTGTGGAAGCAGGAGAGGCCGACGGAATGGCCGAAGCATCAGCCCCCCCAGGCCGTCCGCACGGCAACCTGCCGCCGTTGCGGCTGCACGTGCCGGAGCCGAAATTCCGCCCCGGCGATACCGTCGACTATTCCGATCTCGCCATCCCGCCCGCCGGCGCGCAGCCCCGGCCGGAAGAGACCTGCCCCCCGCACGAGACCTATCCGCTCTGCACCGACCTGATCCGCGTGCTCGGCGACGACGACCGCGCCGTCGGCCCCTGGAACCCGCGGCTCGATGCCGGCACGCTGCGGCGGATGCTGCGCATCATGGCGCTGACCCGCGCGTTCGACGATCGCATGTACCGCGCCCAGCGGCAGGGCAAGACCAGCTTCTACATGAAGTGCACGGGCGAGGAGGCGGTCTCGGTGGCGGCGGCCTTCGCGCTCGCCGACGACGACATGGTGTTCCCCTCCTACCGCCAGCAGGGTATCCTGATCAGCCGGGGCTATCCGCTGGTGGAGATGATCAACCAGATCTTTTCCAACCGCGCGGACAAGCTGAAGGGGCGCCAGTTGCCGGTGATGTATTCGGCGCGCGACTATGGCTTCTTCTCGATCTCGGGCAATCTCACCACGCAGTATCCGCAGGCGGTGGGCTGGGCGATGGCCAGCGCGATCAAGGGGGACACGCGCATCGCCGCGACCTTCATCGGCGACGGCTCGACCGCCGAGGGGGACTTCCATTCGGGCCTGACCTTCGCCGCGGTCTACAATGCCCCGGTGGTGCTCAACGTGGTCAACAACCAGTGGGCCATCTCCAGCTTCTCGGGGCTGGCCGGCGCCGAGCGGACGACCTTCGCCGCGCGCGCGATCGGCTACGGCATCGCCGGGCTGCGCGTCGACGGCAACGACGCGCTCGCGGTTTTCGCGGCGACGCGCTGGGCGGCGGACCGGGCGCGGGCGAACATGGGGCCGACGCTGATCGAGCACTTCACCTACCGCGCCGAAGGCCATTCGACCTCGGACGATCCCGCCGCCTATCGCTCGGCGCAGGAGCGCGAGGAATGGCCGCTCGGCGATCCGATCGCGCGGCTCAAGCGCCACCTGATCGTGCTCGGCGAATGGTCGGAGGAGCAGCACGCCGAGATGGATCGCGCCGTCGCCGAGGAGGTCAAGACCGCGTCCAAGGAAGCGGAGAAGAGCGGCGTCCTCGGCCACGGCCTGCACCATCCGTTCAAGACGATGTTCGAGGACGTGTTCGAGGAACTGCCCTGGCACCTTGAGGAACAGGCGCAGCAGGCGATCCGCGAGCGGCGGATCAAGTGGCCGGACTGGCAGGAATGAGGATGACATGGGCAACTCGGTGATCCCGATCCCCCTTCCCTTCAGGGGAGGGGCAGCGAGAACTGGGACCGCGCAGCGGGCCCTGGTCGCAGCGGGGTGGGGCCTCGCCCCACGCGCGCCGCTACGCGCCGCGCCGCTGCTCCCGGCCTCTCCTCTGAAGCGGAGCGAGGGATGACCGTCGAGGAATCCCCCGTCTCGCTGCAGGACGCGCCGACGCGGCGGCTCAACATGATCGAGGCGATCAACGATGCGCTCGACATCATGATGGAGCGCGATGCCAACACCGTCATCATCGGCGAGGACGTCGGCTATTTCGGCGGCGTCTTTCGCGCCACCGCAGGGCTGCAGAAGCGCTACGGCAACACCCGCGTGTTCGACACGCCGATCAGCGAATGCGGCATCATCGGCGTGGCGGTGGGCATGGCCGCCTATGGCCTGCGGCCTGTGCCCGAGATCCAGTTCGCCGACTATATCTATCCGGGGCTCGACCAGCTCATCTCCGAGGCGGCGCGGCTGCGCTACCGCTCGGCGGCCGAATTCATCGCGCCGATCACCGTGCGCTCGCCCTTCGGCGGCGGCATCTTCGGCGGGCAGACGCACAGCCAGAGCCCCGAGGCGCTGTTCACCCACGTCGCCGGGCTCAAGACGGTGGTGCCCTCGACCCCCTACGACGCCAAGGGCCTGCTGATCGCGGCGATCGAGGATAACGACCCGGTGATCTTCTTCGAGCCCAAGCGCATCTACAACGGCCCCTTCGACGGCTACTACGACAAGCCGGCCAAGCCGTGGAACACGCATCCCGGCAGCGTGGTGCCCGAGGGGTACTATGCGATTCCGCTGGGCAAGGCGCGCGTGGTGCGCGAGGGGAGCGCGCTGACGGTGCTCGCCTACGGCACGATGATCCACGTGGCGGAGGCGGTGCTTGCCGAAAAGGGCGTCGATGCCGAGATCATCGACTTGCGCACGCTGGTGCCGATCGACATCGCCACTGTGGAAAAGTCGGTGGAAAAGACCGGGCGTTGCCTGGTGATCCACGAGGCGACGCGCACCTCGGGCTTCGGCGCGGAGCTTGTCGCGCTGGTGCAGGAGCGCTGCTTCTATCACCTCGAAGCGCCGATCGAGCGCGTCACCGGCTTCGACACGCCCTATCCGCACAGCCTCGAATGGGCCTATTTCCCCGGCCCCGTCCGCATCGGCGAGGCGGTCGACCGGCTGCTGGGGGCCTGACGCGATGGGTCGCTATATCTTTCGCCTGCCCGATATCGGCGAAGGCATTGCCGAGGCCGAGATCGTCGCCTGGCACGTGCAGGTGGGCGACCGCGTCGAGGAGGACGGCCCGCTCGCCGACATGATGACCGACAAGGCGACGGTGGAGATGGAAAGCCCCGTCGCCGGCGTGATCCGCGAGGTTGCGGGCGAGGTGGGCGACCGCATCCCGATCGGCTCGCCGCTGGTGGTGATCGAGACCGAAGGCGGCGAGGACTTCACCGCGCCGGGGCCGGCGGCCGAGGAGACGCCGGATGCGCAGGGTGCGGAGCGGGCGGCGGAGGCCGATGCCGCTCCTTCCCCCGCTCGCCCTGAGCCTGTCGAAGGGCACGCGCCGAGGCTGCCCGAGGCTCCGGCCCCTAGCGCGCGCGCTTCGACAGCGGGCGGGGGCAAGGCTCTCGCATCCCCCGCCGTCCGCGCCCGCGCCGGGCGTCTCGGCATCGACCTCGCCGCCGTCCGCGCCGGCCCGGAAGGCATCGTCCGGCACGAGGACCTCGACGATTTCCTCGTCGCGCGCGCGCCGCCGTCCGCCGCCGAAAAGTCCGAAGCCCGGCGCCCCGTCGAGCAGCTCGAAGGGGCGGGCGAGCAGGTCAGGATCATCGGGCTGCGCCGCCGCATCGCCGAGAACATGGCCGCGTCCAAGCGCCACATCCCGCATTTCACTTATGTCGAGGAATGCGACGTCACCGCGCTCGAAGCGCTGCGCGCGGACTTCAACGACCAGCGCGGCGACAAGCCCAGGCTGACGCTGCTGCCGTTCCTCATCACCGCGATCTGCCGGACGCTGCCCGACTTTCCCATGATCAACGCGCGCTACGACGACGCGGCGGGGGTGGTGACGCGTTATGATGCGGTCCACCTCGGCGTGGCGACGCAGACGCCCGCGGGGCTGATGGTGCCGGTGATCCGCGACGCGCAGGCGCTGGGCCTGTGGCAGCTTGCCGGCGAGATCGCGCGGCTGGCGGAGGCGGCGCGCAGCGGTGCCGCGAAGGCCGAGGAGCTGTCGGGCTCGACGCTGACGGTGACTTCGCTCGGGCCGCTGGGCGGCATCGCGACGACGCCGGTGATCAACCGGCCCGAAGTGGCGATCATCGGGCCGAACCGGATCGTCGAGCGGCCGGTCTACGTGGCCGACGGTCAGCGGGGCGACCGGCTGGAGAAGCGCAAGCTGATGAACGTCTCGATAAGCTGCGACCATCGCGTGGTCGACGGCTGGGACGCGGCGAGCTTCGTCCAGGCGTTCAGGCGGCGGATCGAATCGCCGATGCTGATGCTCGCCTGACGCGAGGTCAGCGCACGATGCCGCTGTAGGCGATCCGGCCCTGGCCGCGCGCGGCGCTGTGGGCGGGCACGCGCCAGCGCATGTGGGTGACGTCCTCGGGCGTCGCCAGGCGGCCGGCGATGCGCAGTTCGCCAAGCCGCCCCCAGGTGCGCCCGCCGTCGACCGAGACTTCCTGGTCGTCGCGCGCGCTGCCCTGGTAGGCGATGGTGCGGGGCAGCGGATTGGTGATGGTGAAGCCGCCGTCGCCGCCCATGCGGTACCAGTTGACGATCGTCACCACCCGGTCGCCGGGGGCGAGGCGGGTGGCGGGCTCGAGGCTGCGCCGCGCGTCGTTCCGCTGGCGCTCGACGAAGACGGCGCTGTCGGTGGCGACGGCCGGCTGCGCGGCGGCGGTGAGCGGCGCGGTGATGGCGAGGCCGGTCAAGGCATAGCCGGCCCAGACGTAGAATTGCACGGTCGAAATCCCCCCTGGTCCCCATTGGACCGTCGCGGGGCACTATCGCCGGCGGTTGCAAAGGAATGGTTAACGCCGCGCTTACCATGATTTTCGGCCATGCGCGGGGCCCTTCAAATTCCCGGCGCAACCCTGTTGACAGCCCCGGCGCGCTGGCCTAGTGGCGCGGCTCCCCAAGGAACGCGGGTGTAGCTCAGTTGGTTAGAGCGCCGGCCTGTCACGCCGGAGGTCGCGGGTTCGAGTCCCGTCACTCGCGCCATTTTCAATGGCTTAGGGTCTAGACAGACCCCTTCCGTCGTTCCTGGGAATTTCCTGAAACCGACCCTGCGGCCGCCCGGGCATCAGCCCCAGCGGCCGGTCTCCATCCAGATCAGGAAGCGCCGCAGGGGCAGCAGCCAGACCACGCCCAGCAGCAGATAGAGCGGCGCCTGCGCCAGTGCGTGCCAGCCGGCGATCAGCGGCGCGATCCAGGTCGCGACGGCCAGGCCATAGATGCCCAGCGCCACCACCAGCACCAGGATGCCGACGGGAATGCGCCAGGTCGGCTCGCGGCGATTGCCCCGCTGCATCAGATGCCTCCTTCGTAGAGCCGGGTGGGCGTGACGACCGCGCGCAGCGGCCGGTCGTGCGGCTCCAGCGGCAGCGCCTCGACGAGCTGGCTGTCCCAGCCGAGCCCCACGGCCGTCACCGCCGGATTGGCCGCCAGCCAGCGGTCGTAATGCCCGCCGCCCTGGCCGAGCCGTCCGCCCTGCGCGGTGAAGGCGACCAGCGGCACGATCACCAGCCCCGGCGCGGCCGCGTCGGCTTCGGCCGTCGGCTGGAGATGGCCATAGGGCCCCAGTTCCAGGTCGCTGTCGTCATAGGGGTCACGCCAGACGTGGAAGCCCATGGGCTGGCCGCGCGCGGCGAAGCGCGGCAGCGCGATGTGGCGGCCGTTCTCGAAGAACCACCGGGCATAGCCGCGCGTCGGCGCCTCGTTGGGATTGGCGTGATAGAGGCCCACCATGCTGCCCTCGGGCGCGAGGTCGGCGAGCGGGCGCGGCGGGCGCAGGAACAGCAGCGCCCGCGTCGCCGCCGGCAGGGCCGCGACGTGCTTGCGGCGCGCATCGCGCATCGCGGCGCGCAGCTTCTGCTTCTCGTCCACGCGGTATCCTCGAAACGTGTGGGGAAGGGGGGTGACGGGCCCACCGTGGGTCGTTGCCGGGAAATCCTCTGACGCCTCGACGTCAGGTGGGGACCATATGCGTCGGGCCTCAGTGTTACCAAAGCGGCCCGGGCAGGGACAGCCCCCATGGATTGCTTATAGCCTCAGGGATATTCGAACGGCTCGTGCCGGGCAGATCCCGTCGCGGTCCTATCTAGGGGCGGTTCGGCCCGCTCTCAAGCCTGTGCGCGAGATTTTCCAGCCGTTCGGCGATCGCCTCCAGCCGGCGGCCGTCGCCGTTGGGCTGCGGCGGGGGCGGGGGCGCGGGTGGCGGCGCGGCGCCGGCCTGGGCGAGTCGCGCACTCGCCTCGTGCAGGTCGTCGGCCAGCAGCAGCGCGGCGAACAGCAGCATGCGCGTCTCGCTCTGGCTGGATATCTCGCCCATCGCCGCGATCCGGGCAGCGATCATGTCGCCCAGCTCGGTGACGTGGGCCTCCTCGCCCTCGGCGCAGGCGACGGTGAACTGGCGCCCGCCGATGGTCAGCCTGACGTTGCTCACCGCTGCTCTCCGCCGAGCAGGGCGTCGAGCTGGGCCAGCGACCGGGAGACGGCCGTGCGCAGCCGTTCGTGCCGTGCGGCGAGTTCCGGATCCGGCGCGGGAGCCTGCGGCGCGGCATCTGCGATGCGGCCCGAAGCCGCTTTCTCGATACGGCCGAGGGCCGCCTCGATCCGATCCAACGCCTTGTCCATGGATGCCCCTTCCATCCACCGATGGCTAGCGCAAAATCAGTCCGCTGCAAAGCATTGTGCGCAATCGACCTGACGCAAAAACGGCATCCGCGCGACATTTAAGACGGCCGCGGCCGGGGCGTGCGCTTGACGGAACGCCGCCTCCCCCTCAAGGAAGCCCCATCGAATCGGCGCGTTTTGCCGCCTTCCGGAGCTTTTTCCAGATGAGCCTTGATCCCGCCCGCCTGGGGCCCATGGCCAACGCCATCCGCGCCCTCTCGATGGACGCGGTGCAGGCGGCCAACAGCGGCCACCCCGGCATGCCCATGGGCATGGCCGACGTCGCCACCGTGCTTTACAGCAAGTTCGTCAAGTTCGATCCCGCCGCGCCGCAATGGCCCGATCGCGACCGCTTCGTGCTGTCCGCCGGCCATGGCTCGATGCTGATCTATTCGCTGCTGCACCTCACCGGCTACGCGCAGCCGACGATCGCGGACATCCGCGACTTCCGCCAGCTCGGCAGCCCCTGCGCCGGCCATCCTGAGAACTTCCTGCTGCCCGGCGTCGAATGCACCACCGGGCCGCTGGGGCAGGGCCTGGCCATGGCCGTGGGCATGGCGATCGCCGAACGCCACCTCAACGCCACGTTCGGCGATGCGCTGGTCGATCACCGCACCTGGGTGATCGCCGGCGACGGCTGCCTGATGGAAGGCCTGAACCACGAGGCCATCGGGCTTGCCGGCCATCTCAAGCTGGGCGGGCTGATCGTGCTGTGGGACGACAACCGCATCACCATCGACGGCAGCACCGAGCTTTCCACCAGCGAGGACGTTCCCGCCCGCTACCGCGCCGCCGGCTGGCACACCGAGGCCTGCGACGCGCACGATCCGGCCGACATCGAGCGCGCGATCGGGGCGGCACTTCTCGACGGCCGGCCGTCGCTGGTCGCCTGCCGTTCGGTGATCGGCAAGGGCGCGCCGAACAAGGCGGGCAGCCATTCGGTCCACGGCAGCCCGCTGGGCGCCGAGGAAATCGCCGCGACGCGCGCCGCGCTGGGCTGGGACGCGCCCGCGTTCGAGATCCCGGCCGACGTGCTGGCCGACTGGCGCGCGCTCGGCGCGCCGGGCGCGGCAGCTCGCGCGGAATGGGAAAAACGGCTGGCAAGTGACCCGCAGGGCAAGGAATTCGCACGCCGCATGGCGGGCGAGCTGCCCGCCGGAGAAGCGGTTGCCGCCGCTTTCCGCGAATGGCTCGGCCAGTCGCAGAAGGTGGCCACGCGCAAGGCGAGCGAGCTGGCGCTGGAAGTGCTGACCGCGGCGATCCCCGAGATGGTCGGCGGCTCGGCCGATCTCACCGGCTCGAACAACACCAAGGCCAGGGCCACCGGGCCGCTGACCGCCGCCGACTATGCCGGCCGCTACGTCTATTACGGCATCCGCGAGTTCGGCATGGCCGCGGCGATGAACGGCATGGCGCTGCACGGCGGGGTCATCCCCTACGGCGGCACTTTCCTGGTGTTCTCGGACTATTGCCGCAACGCGATCCGCCTTTCGGCGCTGCAGCACGCGCGGGTGGTCTACGTGCTGACCCACGATTCGATCGGGCTGGGCGAGGACGGGCCGACGCACCAGCCGGTCGAGCACGTCATGGCGCTGCGCCTGATCCCTAATCTGGAGGTGTTCCGCCCGGCCGACGTGATCGAGACCGCCGAGTGCTGGCAGCTCGCGCTGGCCAACGCGGACAAGCCCTCGGTCCTCGCGCTCACGCGCCAGAACCTGCCGCAGCTTCGCGATTCGGGCGAACTGCTGAGCGCGAGGGGCGCCTATCTGCTCAAAGGCGCGCAGGCGCCGCGCAAGGTGGCGATCGTCGCCACCGGTTCGGAAGTGGAGCTTGCCGTCAAGGTGCGGGAAGCTTTGGAGGCGGAGGGAATCGGGGCGGACGTCGTGTCCATGCCATCCATGTCGCGCTATCTGGCGCAGGATGCGGGTTACAAGGCGGCGCTGCTTCCGGAGGATGTGCTGAAGGTTTCGATCGAGGCGGGCGTAACGCTCGGCTGGGAACGGATCGTCGGCGGCAATGGTATCACCATCGGCATCGACCAGTTCGGCGCCTCGGCGCCGGCGGAGGTGCTGTTCCCGCACTTCGGCTTCAGCGTCGAAGCGATCGTTCCACAAATCAGGGCCAAGCTTGGTATCTGACAGACTTTGGTATCTGACAGACTTGGGCATTTAGCAGGAGTTCTTCATTATGGCGACGAAGGTTGCGATCAACGGTTTCGGACGTATCGGGCGCAATGTCGCGCGCGCCATCCTCGAGCGCACCGACCACGATCTCGAGCTGGTCTCGATCAACGATCTGGCTGATGCCAAGGCGAACGCCCGCCTGTTCCGCAACGACAGCGTCCACGGCAGGTTTCCCGGCTCGGTCGAAACCGACGGCAACGACCTGATCGTCAACGGCAAGCGCATCCACGTCACCGCCGAGCGCGACCCGGCCAAGCTGCCGCACGCCGCCAACGGCGTGGACATCGCGCTGGAGTGCACCGGCTTCTTCACCAGCCGCAAGGGCGGCCAGGCGCACCTCGACGCCGGCGCCAAGCGCGTGCTGATCTCGGCCCCGGCCAAGGAAGTCGACCTCACCGTCGTCTACGGCGTCAACCACGACAAGCTGACGGCCGAGCACACCATCGTCTCGAACGCGTCGTGCACCACGAACTGCCTCGCGCCGCTGGCCAAGGTGCTGCACGAGACGGTGGGCATCGAGCGCGGCCTGATGACGACGATCCACGCCTATACCAACGACCAGAAGATCCTCGACCAGATCCACGAGGACCCGCGCCGCGCCCGCGCCGCCGCGATGAGCATGATCCCGACCACCACCGGCGCCGCCCGCGCCGTGGCCGAAGTGCTGCCCGCGCTGAAGGGCAAGCTCGACGGGTCGGCCATCCGCGTGCCCACGCCGAACGTCTCGGTCGTCGACCTGACCTTCACGCCGAGCCGCGACACGACGAAGGAAGAAGTCAACGCGCTGCTCAAGGCCGCGGCCGAGGGCGCGCTCAAGGGCGTTCTGGCCTATTCGGAAGAGCCGCTGGTCTCGATCGACTACAACCACGATTCGCACAGCTCGACGATCGACTCGCTCGAAACCGCGGTGATGGACGGCAAGCTGGTGCGCGTCCTGTCGTGGTACGACAACGAGTGGGGCTTCTCCAACCGCATGATCGACACCGCCGGCGCCATCGCCCGGCTGATCTGACGGAGCGTTGTCCCGGCCTGGCCCGGGACCGCTGGCTTTCCTGGTCCGCCCCGGCCGCCAGCGGTCCGGGGCGGTTGGGCTGACGGAGATGGGGACATGAGCGCTTTCAGGACTCTCGATGATCTCGGCGACGTGACCGGCAAGGTCGCGCTGGTTCGGGTCGATCTCAACCTGCCGATGCACGACGGGGCGGTGACCGACGATACGCGCATCCGCGCGGCGATGCCGACCGTCCTCGAACTGGCCGACAAGGGCGCCAAGGTGCTCCTGCTCGCGCACTTCGGCCGGCCCAGGGGCGAACGCGTCTCCACCCTGTCGCTCTCGATGGTCGTCGGCGCGGTGCAGGACGTGCTCGGACGCGAGGTGATGTTCGTCCCCGAAATAGCTGGCGACGTTGTGAAACAATCGGTCGGCATCCTGCGCCCCGGCGACATTGCCATCCTCGAGAACACCCGCTTCTGGCAGGGCGAGGAGAAGAACGACCCCGAACTGGCCAGGGCGATCGCCGCGAACGGCGATTTCTACGTGAACGACGCCTTTTCCGCCGCCCACCGCGCCCACGCGACGACCGAGGGCCTCGCCCACGTCCTGCCCGCCTATGCCGGCCGCTCGATGCAGGCCGAGCTGGAGGCGCTGGAGAAGGCGCTGGGCAATCCGGCGCGTCCCGTCGCGGCCGTGGTCGGCGGGGCCAAGGTCTCGTCCAAGCTCGACGTGCTCAGGCACCTCGTCGGACGGGTCGATCACCTCATCATCGGCGGCGGCATGGCCAACACCTTCCTCGCCGCGCGCGGGGTCGATGTCGGCAAGTCGCTTTGCGAGCATGACCTCGCCGCCACGGCCGAGGCGATCATGGATGCCGCCGACAAGGCGGCCTGCACCATCCACCTGCCCTACGAGGTGGTGGTCGCCAGGGAATTCGCGCCCAATCCGGCCTCGTTGCGCACCGTCAACGTGCACGAGGTTTCGGCCGACGAAATGATCCTCGACGTCGGCCCGGCCGCGGTCGAGGCGCTCGCCGATGTGCTCAAAACCTGCCGCACGCTGGTGTGGAACGGCCCGCTCGGCGCCTTCGAGACGCCGCCGTTCGACGCGGCGACGGTCGCGCTGGCGAGGACCGCCGCGGCGCTGACGCGCGAAGGCGTGCTCACCTCGGTGGCGGGCGGCGGCGATACCGTGGCGGCGTTGAACCACGCCGGTGTGGCCGGTGATTTCTCCTATATATCAACGGCAGGCGGCGCTTTCCTCGAATGGATGGAAGGCCGCGAACTGCCCGGCGTGGCGGCGCTCCGCCAAGGCTGAACCCGCCCACCACCGTCAACACCCGCCGCCACGGGATGGTTACCGCCATTGCCGGATCGCGGGGGGGCGACTAAGGCCTTTGGCCAAGCAACCGGAAAGGACAGGGACCGACACCATGAACACCTCGGAAATGACCGCCAAGATCGCCGAAGGCAAAGGCTTCATCGCCGCTCTCGACCAGTCGGGCGGGTCCACCCCGAAGGCGCTCAAGGGCTATGGCATCGAGGAAGGCGCCTGGTCGAGCGAGGAAGAGATGTTCGGCCTGATCCACCAGATGCGCAGCCGCATCATCACCTCGTCGGTGTTCACCGGCGAGAAGGTGCTGGGCGCGATCCTGTTCGAGCGCACGATGGACGGCGAGGCCGGCGGCAAGCCGGTGCCGCAGGCGCTGATCGACAAGGGCATCATCCCCTTCATCAAGATCGACAAGGGCCTCGAGGCCGAGGAGAACGGCGTCCAGCTCATGAAGCCGATGCCCGGGCTCGACACGCTGCTCGACCGGTCGAAGGCGCTGGGCGTCTACGGCACCAAGGAGCGTTCGGTGATCAACTCGGCCAACCGCGCCGGGATCGCCGCGGCGGTCAAGCAGCAGTTCGAGGTGGGCAAGCAGGTGCTCGCCCGCGGCCTGATGCCGATCCTCGAGCCCGAGGTGAACATCAAGAGCGAGACGCGCGCCGAATGCGACCGGATCCTGCTCGAAGAGATACTCGCGAATCTGGGCGAACTGGCTGAAAACCAGAAGGTCATGCTCAAGCTCAGCCTGCCGGTGCAGGCGGGCCTGTTCGATCCGCTGGTCGACCATCCCAAGGTGCTGCGCGTCGTCGCGCTGTCGGGCGGCTACAAGCGTCCCGAGGCCTGCGTCGAGCTGTCGAAGAACCGCGGCATCATCGCCAGCTTCAGCCGCGCGCTGCTGGAAGACCTGCGCGCGCAGATGAGCGACGCCGAGTTCGACGCTTCGCTCGGCCAGGCGATCGACGAGATCTACAAGGGCTCGACGCAGAAGGTGGGCGCCGCCATCGGCGCCTGACCGGCCCGAATCCCCTTGCCGAATCCCGGCCGAACGCGCCGGGGGAGATGGTGGAGACATACGATGGCCGAGACCGCGCGGGCAGTTGACGACTACATCGCCGAGCGGCTGCTCGGTCCCGATCCCGCGCTCGAGGCGGCGCTCGCGGCGAATGCCGCGGGCGGCCTGCCGCCGATCGACGTTTCGCCGGCGCACGGGCGGATGCTGCATCTCTTCGCCCGCATGGTCGGTGCGCGGCGGGTGCTCGAAGTGGGGACGCTGGGCGGCTATTCGACGATCAGCCTCGCCCGCGCGCTGCCCCCCGGCGGCAAGGTGGTGACGCTGGAGATCGATCCCCGCCACGCCGAGGTCGCGCGCGGCAATCTGGCGAAGGCCGGCGTCGACGGCATGGTCGAGATTCGTCTGGGGCCGGCGATCGACAGCCTGCGGGCGATGATCGCGGCGGGCGAGGAAGCGTTCGATTTCGTCTTCGTCGACGCCGACAAGCAGAGCAACGCCGACTATGTCCGCGCCGCGCTGGACCTGACGCATCCGGGCAGCGCGATCGTCGTCGACAACGTCGTGCGCCAGGGCAAGGTGATCGACGAGGCGAGCACCGACGCCATGGTGCAGGGCACGCGCCGGCTCTACGATTACCTGCACACCGAAACGCGGCTCGATTGCACCGCGGTGCAGACCGTCGGCGCGAAGAACTGGGACGGCTTCGTGCTGGCGCTGGTCAAAGGCTGACGCTTGCGCAATCGTGCAAGGGGCGCGATGAGCGCGACATGAAAGACGCCGCCGACCCCAGCCCCGACGCAGAGCCCGACTGCCAGCTCTACCTGATCTCGCCGCTCGAAGTGGGCGGCGCCTTTCCCGAACGGCTGGCGCGCGCGCTCGATGCCGGGCCGGCGGCAGCCTTCCAGTTTCGCGTCAAAGGCGTCGACGAGCACGCCGCCGCGCGGCTGGCCGAACCGCTGCAGCGGGTCTGTGCCGACCGCGAAGTCGCCTTCATCGTCAACGATTCGATCTCGCTGGCCCGGCGCATCGGCGCTGACGGCGTCCATCTCGGCCAGGGCGACGGCGAGGTGGGCGAGGCGCGCGAGCGGCTGGGCCGCGCCGCGCAGATCGGCGTGACCTGCCACGCGAGCCGCCACCTGGCCATGGAAGCCGGCGAGGCGGGGGCGGACTACGTGGCGTTCGGCGCCTTCTTCCCGACCACGACCAAGCAGGTCGAACATCGCGCCGAACCCGAGATCCTGACCTGGTGGCAGACGCTGTTCGAGCTGCCCTGCGTCGCCATCGGCGGTATCACGCCCGGCAACTGCGCGCCCCTGGTGGCCGCCGGGGCCGATTTCCTCGCGGTTTCGGGCGCGGTCTGGAACGGCGACGAGGCGGCGGCGGTCCGCGCCTTCCATCAGGCGATGGACGCAGCTCGGACCTGACCCGCCGGCTCACTTCATCAGCAGCAGGATTCCCCAGATCACACCGGCGGCGGCCACGAAGAGCGGCCACGACCAGTGGATGTAGTGGCCGGCGATCTGGACCTGCCCGATGTTGAGGTAGCCGCCTCCCGAGCCGCCCGCATGGATTGCCCCGGACACGATCAGGTTGAGAACGGCGCCCAGAAGCAGCGCCTTTATCAGTGACATGCGTGCCTCCTCCCCGGCTTGGGCAGCGGATAGGACAGGCGCCGGAGCCGCTGCCTATACGCGGACGTCCCTGACGATCCGCGTGATGAGGATGCAGTTCAGCGTCATCACGGTCAAGAAGAACGGCCAGGACCAGTAGAACGAGTATCCGGCGACCCTCATGCTTTCCAGCGTCAGGAAGCTTCCGTTCGATCCGTTCGGTCCGACGATCGCGGCGACGATCAGCGTGAGGATCGTGCTCGGCACAAGTGCTTTCATTAGACTCATGGTGTTTCCCTCCATGCCATCAGCCCCCGATTGCAGTCCTGCGCGCGGAATAGACCCACTGGGGTTGGGACGGCGTGAAAAGGTGTCGCTACCGGAAATTAACCCTGATGCCGGCCGGGCGCCGTCGCCGCGGCCGCAAGCCTGTCAGCCGAGCAGCCGGCGCGCCGCCGCGACGCAGGGAGCCAGCGCGTCGCGCAGGCCGATCCCGGCCAGCGCCTTGGCCACCATCGGCACTTCCAGCCCCACGGTCACGCCCGCCGGCACCGCGCCCAGGAATTCGGCGAGCGGCAGGTCGCCTTCGCCCGGGCAGAGGCGATCGTGGCGCGCCTCCTCGCCATAGTCCGCGGCGCGGGCGGGCAGCGGCACGTCGCAGATCTGGACATAGCCGATCATGGCCGGATCGAGTGCGCGGACGTCCGCCGTGCCCGCGCCCGAGCGATAGACGTGCATGGCGTCGAGCAGGAGCTTGCCGTTGGGCGCGCCGATTTCGGCCAGCAGCGCCATCGCCTCGGCGAGCGTCGCGGGCCACATCAGGGGCATGAACTCGATCGTGGCATCCAGTCCCCGCTCGCCGGCCAGACGTGCGAAAAGCCCGAACTCGTCGGCGGCGCGGGCCCGGTCCTGCTCGACGACGACCGCGTTCACCACCGGCGCGCCGAATTCGGCCATGATGTCGAGCGTGCCCGCCATGTCGGCAATCTGCAGGCCGGGCATGACGAGAAAACCTTCGCCCAGCGCGAAGCTGACGCCCTCGTCGCGCGCCGCCGCCTTGACCGCGCGCACCAGCGCCGGGTCGCCGCGCAGGTCCCAGGAGGCGAAGCCGTGCGGGTTCGCGGTAATCGGGGCCGGCGCGATGCCCATGCGGCGCACGCCCAGTTGCGCGGTGAGGCGCACGGCGTCGACCGGGTTCATGCCCAGCGTCGAGATGAACTCCATTCCCAGGCGATCGGTCATGTCCTCTCCTTACTCCGCAGGCGCCGGGCTTGCCGTGTCGGGTTCTTCGGCTGCGGGCGCGAACGTAGGATAGGGGCCGAGCCCGGCGAACAGCAGCGAGCAGCCGAGCATGACCGGGATCGCCGTCCACAGCAACGGGCCGTAGCTGCCGGTCGCATCGTGAACCGCGCCGGCGATCAGCGGCCCGAACGAGGTTCCCGCCATCATCGCGCTGGCGATCGTGCCGAAGATCACGCCGAAGTTCCTGAGCCCGGCATAGCGCGAGATCAGGTAGGTGCTCACCTGCAGCCCGGCGCCGCTGGCATAGCCGACGCACAGCGTGCCCAGCATCAGGCCCATCGGCGTGTGCAGCACGTCCGTCAGCAGCAGATAGCCGAGGCCGCCGACGGCGAAGCTGCTGACCGGCACCAGGCTGCCCTGGATGCGGTCGAGCAGCCATCCGGCCAGGAACTTGCCGCCGATACCGGAAATCCCCGCCATCGCCGCGATCTCCACCGCCTGCCCCCGGGTCAACCCGGTTTCGCCGATCAGCGGCACGAGGTGCACGGTGACGCCCGCGCCGACGAAGGCCATCAGCAGGTTGGCGATGGCGATGCGGATGACCCGGGAATCGCGGCAAGCCTCGCGGATGGTCAGCCCCGGCAGGCGGTTGCCGCTGGCCGGGGCGGTGCCGCTGGCCGCGGCGGCGGCGCGGGCCCGCTTGCCGAGCGCGTGGGCATCGTGGAAGAACAGCGCGACCAGCACCGCGCCGATCCCGGCCCAGCCGATGCCGATCCAGAAATAGGCGCCCGCCCAGCCCTGGCTCTGGATCAGGGCATTGGCGATCAGCGGCGCGAATGTCTGGCCGACGGCGGAGCCGCTGAGCACCGCCGCCAGCGCCAGACCGCGACTGGCGGTGAACACGCTCGACGTGCCGGCGCTCCAGACGGTGGACTTGATGGCGACCGAGCAGAGCGAGAACACCAGCCAGAGCATGAACCACTGCGTCAGCGAGCCCGTCGCCAGGCTGAAGCAGGCGAACGTGGCACCGGACAGGATCAGGCCGAACAGAGCGATGCTGCGCGACCCGATGCGGTCGAGCAGGGCGCCCATCAGCGGACCGACGACCGTGCCGCAAAGGCCGAAGATCGTCAGGCCGAAGGAAATTTCGGCGCGGCTCCAGCCGAAGGCCTTTTCGAGCGGCTCCATGAAGGTGCCGAGCGAATAGGTCACCATCGCGTAGAACGAGAAGCCGACGAGACCGGCCATGACCAGCGGCCAGTGCGCCTTCCACTCCTGCATCCCGGTGCGGTCGCTTTGCGTCATCGTGCGTTCCATCCGGTCAATCGACCTTGCTGATCACGTCTTCGCCGAACTGGCGGGCAAGGTCGCACCATTCGGCCCGCGATGCGGCCAGCACGCTGGCGCCCGAGCCGTGGACGCCGATCGACTTCAGGTGGGCGTAGTGGTCGACCGCTTCCTGTGCGCTGTAGCCGGGCTTGATCTGGAACGTGCTGGAGGCGATCACCCGCGGCGGCTCCTTGCGGCCGACCTTCTCGCCATGCGCGCGCATGTAGTCGATCGCGGCGATGATGTCCTCGTCGCCCGAGATATTGGCGGTGCGGGCGGTGTCTGTCACCATCTTGGGGACGATGAACGGATGCCAGGCGTCGCCCAGTTCGACCGCGCGGCGCAGCGCGCGCTTGGAGTTGCCGCCGACGAGCAGCGGCGGGTGGGGCTTCTGCACCGGGGTCGGCCGCACGCGGTTGCCGACGGCGGTGTAGCCGGTGCCTTCGAAGGTGAAGTCCTCGCCGGTCCAGGCCAGCTTCATCGCCCGCATGTATTCGTCCATCAGGTCGTTGCGGCTGTCGAAGTCGACGCCCAGCGCCTTGTATTCGGGCTTGAGGTAGCCGGCGCCGAGGCCGAGGATGACGCGGCCGTCCGAGAAGGCGTCGAGCGAGGAGACCGCCCGCGCCGTGATGAACGGGTTGCGGTAGGGCAGGACGACGATGTTCGTCTGCAGCCGCAGCCGGCTCGTTACCGCTGCGACCAGCGAGAGCATGACGAACGGATCCTGCGCATAATGCCCGCCGTTGTCGAGCCAGCGGTAGGACGGCACCGGATGGTCGGTCACGGTGCCGGACCAGAATCCGGCGTCCTCGGCCGCCCTGGAGACCTCATGCACCGCCGCCATCGAGACGAATTCGTCGCCCTGTTCGATGTGATCGAAGGGGAGGGTGACGCTGAGAGTGAATGTCATCGGCTATAGTCCTGTCGTAATGCGAAAAATCAATCGGTCACTTCGGGCGGAAGCACCCATTCGTCGTTGCTGTCGCGGACCCAGCCGCTCGACGCCCAGCTCCCGCCGTCGACGGGCATGACGATGCCCGTGACATAGCTTGCCATGCGCGACGCGAGGAACACCGCGGCCATGCCGCATTCCTCGTCGACGCCCGCCCGTTCGAGCGGGATGCGCGCGCGGATCGAGGCGAGGGCGCTGGGGCCGGGCTGGTACCATTTGCTCTCGTCGACCGGCCCGGTGAAGTTGCCGCGCGTGCCGGGCGTCACCGTGTAGTCGGGGGCGATCGCGTTGACCCGGATGCCGTGTTCGGCAAGTTCCAGCGCCAGCGTGCGCGTCAGGTTGTTGATGCCCGCCTTGCACGCGGCATAGACCGCATAGCCCGGC
Source organism: Novosphingobium sp. (assembly GCA_041677785.1). Classification (GTDB taxonomy): domain Bacteria; phylum Pseudomonadota; class Alphaproteobacteria; order Sphingomonadales; family Sphingomonadaceae; genus Novosphingobium. The sequence continues at coordinate 30,320 of JBAYPJ010000017.1, forward strand.
GCGGCGCGCGCGCCCTCGATACTGGTGACGTTGATGATCGCGCCGCCGCGTCCGCCCGCGATCATGATCGGGATCGCGGCCGAAGTGGCGGCAAGGTTGCTCACCAGGTTGAGATCGATGTGCCGCCGCCAGTTCTTCTCCTGCAGGTCCTTGAAGGCGCGGCGCGCGACGCCGCCGGCGTTGTTCACCAGGATATCGAGCCGGCCGAAGCGCTCGCCGGTCTCGGCCACCGCCTCGGCCACCTTGCCGATCTCCATGACGTTGACGGGAAAGGTCAGCACCTCGCGTCCGCGCTCGCGGACGCGGGCGGCGGTTTCCTCGCACCGCTCGGGGACGTTGTCGATCACGGCGATGTTGGCGCCCATGTCGGCCATGCACAGCGCCACGGCGCGACCGATGCCGCCGCCGCCGCCGGTGACGAACGCCACCTGGCCGGTCAGGTCTATCGCGCTTGCATCCATTCTCCCGTTTTCCTTTCTCGCTCTAGTCCGGCGTGTTCAGAAGTCCTGTCGCGTCGGGCAGGTCGTCCGGCTCGTCTATGTCCCTTGCCAGGCCGCGGCTGCGGACCTCGGCGATCTTCAGGCCGAGCCGCGCGGCTTCGGCATTATGGCGGGCGAAGCTGTCAGGCCCGAAGGCGAATGAAAAGCCCCTTGCCTCGGGCAGCGGCAGGGAAATCGCGTTCGTGCCGGTGCCGTGGCGGTCGGGGGCAATGGCGATCTCGCCCGTGGGCACGGCGGCGAGCAGTTCGAGGTCTTGCGCCGAGACCAGCGGCAGGTCGCCGTGGATGAAGACGGTGCGCGTCGCCCCCCGGCCGGCGACTTCGCCAAGCGCGGCGGCCACGGCCGCGTTGAGCCCGCCGCCCGGATCGGCCAGCACCGCGACATCGCCGGGCAGGGCGATGCGCGCCGTGCCGAGCACGCCCACGCGTGCGACGTTGCGCGCCGCGCGCGCCGCGTCCAGCACCCGCGCCAGCATCGCGTCGACCAGCGCCGCCCGCGCCGGCGCATCAAGCACGCCGGCGAGCCGGCTCTTGCTCTCGGAGGAAGCCTTGACCGGGATGATCGCCCAGCAGGTCATGTCCCTAAATCCTCTCCCCCAAAATCCTCAGGGAATCGCGGGAGCGGTCGTCAGCCCGGTGAAGCGGATGCCGGCGCCATCGGCCTTGTAGGTCTTGTTCATGTAGATGAGCAGCGAGGTGATCGCCTCGGCCGCCGCGGAATTGACCAGCGCGCCGCCCGACAGCCCGCGCAGTTCCATGTCGCCGACAAGGCCGATGACGGTGTTGCGCGCCTCCACGTCGTCGCTGAACACCAGCACGTCGCAATCGACCTTGGCGTCCGTGTCGAGGATGTGCGCCGCGACGTTGTGGAAGGCGGTGACGAAGCGCACGTCGGGGCCCAGGTGCTCGCGCGCCTCGGCCGCGGCGCTGCCGGCGGCGGGAAGCTGGACGCGCATGACCTTGGGCGGGACCAGCGGCACCGTGGTGTCCACGACGATCGCGCCGCCCACCTTGTCTCTGATCTGCCCCAGCGTCGCCGCCTGGTTCTCGTAGGGCACGGTGACGATGACCACGTCCTGGCCTTGCGCCGCGTCGTCGTTGGCCGCGCCCTTGACGCCCAGGCCCATTTCGGCGGCGATGCCCTCGGCCTTGTCCGCCGCGCGGCTGCCGATGGTGACCTGATGGCCCGCCTTGGCCAGTCGCCGGGCGATGCCCTTGCCCAGATGACCCGTGCCGCCGATGACCGCGATGGATGCCATTGCTTCAACCTCCCAGAATCTGTCGTTGCCTGCTCTGGCTCATGCCGATAGCGGCAGCATGATGCCAGGCAATAAAATTATCGAGCCCATTCGTGGCGCGGCGGTCGATCCCGGCGAGGCCATGACCGTCATCCCGCTGCGCGGCATGCCGTTGTTTGCCTCGGGCATGTCGGTGGCGGCGGAGATCGCCGCTGCCGCCCGCCGCTGCGGGCAGGCGCTGGACGACGGGGATGTCGTCGTCGTCGCGCAGAAGATCGTTTCCAAGGCGCAGGGGCGCACCGTGCGGTTGCGCGAGGTCGCCGCCGGGGAGGCGGCGGCGCGGCTCGCGGCGCAGACGGAGCGGGATCCACGTGCTGTCCAGCTCATCCTCGACGAGAGCAGCGAGATCCTGCGCGCGCATCCCGCCGCAATCATCGCGCGCCATCGCACCGGCCACGTACTCGCCAACGCCGGCATCGACGCATCGAACGTGGCAGGCGGCGATGGCGACACGGTGCTGCTCTGGCCGGAGGACCCCGACGCCAGCGCCCGGGAAATTCGTAGGGAATTGCAAGATATTACCGGTGCGCACCCGGCGGTGGTGATCGCCGATTCGATGGGCCGGGCCTGGCGCATCGGCACGGTCGGCGCGGGTATCGGCTGTGCGGGCCTCTGCGTGGTCGACGACCGGCGCGGGCAGGACACGGACCTGTTCGGCCGCACCCTCCAGGCCACGATGATCGCCGTCGCCGACGCGGTAGCCGGCGCGGCAGTCCTGGTCATGGGCGAGGGCGCCGAGGGCGTTCCGGCGGCGCTGGTGCGCGGGGCCGGGCGCTGGGTTTCGGACGAGGACGGACCGGGCATGGCCGCGGGCCTGCGGCCGGTGGAGCAGGACATGTTTCGATGAGCGGCCACATTCTTGCGCTTTCCGGCGGCGTCGGCGGGGCCAAGCTCGCCGCGGGCCTCGCCGCGGTGCTCCCGCCCGAGCGGCTGACCGTCGCGGTCAACACCGGCGACGATTTCGAGCATCTGGGTCTCACCATCTGCCCGGACATCGATTCGGTCGTCTACGCGCTCGCCGGGCTCAACGATACGGTGCGCGGTTGGGGCGTGGTCGACGAATCCTGGCAGATGATGGAACGCCTCGGCGCGCTGGGCGAGGCGACCTGGTTCAACCTCGGCGACCGCGATATGGCCATGCACATCGCGCGATCCTGGCGCCTGCGTGCGGGCGAGAGCCTGTCCGACGTCACCGCCCGGCTGGCGGGCGCGCTCGCTATCGGCCCGCGCGTCGTGCCGATGAGCGACGCACCGGTGCGCACGCAGGTGGACACCGAGGAAGGCTGGCTCGAGTTCCAGCACTATTTCGTGCGCGGCCAATGCCGTCCGGCGGCCAAGGCGATCCGCTTCGCCGGCACGCCGGGCGCGGCGCCCTCGCCGGGGCTGGCCGAGGTGTTGGCGCGGCCGGACCTCGCCGCCGTGATCCTCTGCCCGTCCAATCCCTTCCTCAGCGTCGATCCGATCCTCGCCGTCGACGGCGTGCGGGAACGACTCGCTGCGATGGACGTGCCATTCGTCGCGGTCTCGCCGCTGATCGGCGGTCAGTCGCTCAAGGGGCCGCTCGGCAAGCTGCTCGGCGAACTGGGCCGCGAGAACAGCAACCGCGCCATTGCCGCGCATTACGAAGGCCTGCTGGACCACCTGATCATCGACGAATCCGACGCGGCCGACGCGGAGGGGTTGCGCGCCATGGGCATTTCCGTCACGGTAACGGCAACAGTCATGTGCGATGCCGCGGACCGGGAGCGGCTTGCGCGCGTAGCACTGTCAGCAGCCCGACTTGGATAGGATGACATGGCACGCGCTGACCGTGAACTGATTACACGTCTGCTTACCGCACCGCTCGAAGACCTCCTCGCCGAAGCCCGCGCCCGCCGGGATGCGCGCCAAGGGCCTTTGGGCCCCGCCCGGATGACCTTCTCGCCCAAGGTCTTCATTCCGCTGACGCGGCTCTGCACCGACGTCTGCCACTACTGCACGTTTGCGACGACGCCCTCGCAGTTGCACGCGCCCTATCTCACGCCCGAGGAGGTGCTGCAGATCGCCCGTGACGGCGCTGCCGCCGGCTGCAAGGAAGCGCTGTTCACGCTCGGCGACGCGCCCGAGCGCCGCTATGCCGCCGCGCGCGAGTGGCTGGCCGATCGCGGCTTTGCCCGTACCGTCGATTACGTCCGCCACTGCGCCGAACTGGTGCTGGAGGAGACCGGCCTGCTGCCGCACGTCAACGCCGGCGTGCTGGAGGAGGACGATTATCGCATGCTGCGCCCGGTCGCGGCCTCGTGCGGGCTGATGCTGGAGAGCACTTCGGAACTGCTGCTGGAGAAGGGCGGGGCGCACCACGGCTCGCCCGACAAGGTGCCGGCGGTGCGGCTGGCCTCGCTGGAGGCGGCCGGCCGCGCGCGGGTGCCGATGACCTCGGGCATCCTCATCGGCATCGGCGAGAGTCCGGAGGACCGGATCGAATCGCTGCTCGCGCTGCGCGACGTGCACAGGGCGCACGGCCATCTGCAGGAAGTCATCGTCCAGAACTTCTGCCCCAAGCCCGGTACGAAGATGGCCGGCGCGCCGGAGGCGAGCGAGGCCGATTTCCTGCGCGTCATCGCCGCCGCGCGGATCGTCCTGCCCGACGAGATATCGGTGCAGGCGCCGCCCAACCTCAACGATGAGCGGCTGGTCGAACTGATCGCCGCCGGCATCGACGACTGGGGCGGCATTTCACCCGTCACCGCCGACCACGTCAATCCCGAGGCGCCCTGGCCCGAGATCGAACGGCTGGAAGCGGTCTGTGCCAAGGCCGGCCGGCCGCTGGTGGAGCGGCTGACGATCTATCCACGCTTCGTCGCGACGGACGACGCGAGCTGGATCGACGCGAAGCTGCGGCCCGCCGTGCTCAGGCTTTCTGATTCCGAAGGCCTCGCGCGCGACAGCCGCTGGAGCCCGGGCCTCGCCGATCCCGTTCCGGGCACGCCCGCACTGCCGCTGGGCCGGCGCTACGGCGGCCAGACAACGTCGGCGCTTCACCGCATCCTCGACCGCGCTGCCAGCGGGCATGAGCTATCGGTGGACGAGATCGTCGCGCTTTTCGCCACTCGCGGCGCGCAGGCGCAGGCGGTGGTCGAGGTGGCCGACGCGCTGCGCCGGCAGACGCGCGGTGATACGGTGACCTATGTCGTCAACCGCAACATCAACTATACCAACATCTGTACGCACGCCTGCTCGTTCTGCGCCTTCTCCAAGACGAGCAGCAAGGCGGGCTTCCGCGACAAGCCCTATGACCTGGATCTGGAAGAGATCGCCCAGCGCGCGCGCGAGGCGGTGGCCAAGGGCGCGACCGAAGTGTGCCTCCAGGGCGGCATCCACCCGAGCTATACCGGCCGGACTTATGCGGGCATCCTGCGCGCCGTGAAGGACGCCTGCCCGGACCTGCACGTCCACGCTTTCTCGCCGCTCGAAGTCTCGCAGGGCGCGCGGACGCTGGGCGTTTCGGTGAGCGACTACCTGCGGCGCCTCAAGGACGAGGGGCTGGGCTCGCTGCCGGGTACCGCGGCGGAAATCCTGCACGATGATATCCGCGCGCAGATCTGCCCGGACAAGCTGACCACGGCCGAATGGCTCTCCATCGTGCGTGACGCGCATGAGGTGGGCCTGCCCACCACCTCGACGATCATGTACGGCCATCTCGAACGCCCCGAGCACTGGGCGCACCACCTGCTCGCGCTGCGGCGGTTGCAGGGCGAGACGGGCGGCTTCACCGAGTTCGTGCCGCTGCCGCTCGTCCACATGGAAGCGCCGTTTTATCGCCGCGGCCAGTGCCGCAAGGGACCGACCTGGCGCGAGGCGCTGATGATGCATGCGGTCGCGCGTATCGTGCTGTTCGGGCGGATCGATTCGATCCAGTGCTCGTGGGTGAAACTGGGGGTGGACGGTGCCTCGGCGGTGCTGGCGGCCGGCGCCAACGATCTGGGCGGCGTGTTGATGAACGAGAGCATCAGCCGCGCGGCGGGAGCCAGCCATGGGCAGGAACTGAGCGTGGACCAGCTGTTCGAAGCAGCCGCCGCAGCCGGCAGGCCGCTGAAGCAGCGCACGACACTCTACAAGGACGTGACGACGCGCCAGAACGAGCCGGCGTGAACCTTGCGTCGTCCCGGATCAAGTCCGGGACGACGTCAGCCGCGCATGTAGACGGTCAGCGAACGGATCCTGCCGCTCTCGTCGAAGCGGTAGTGGTTAGCCGTGTGCCGCACGCTGCCGTCGGGAAGCTGCGCCTCGACCTCCACCGCGATGGCGTTCGATCCGACGAAACGCGCGCCGGGCGTGGGGAAGGGTGATCCCGAGCCGAACACCACCTGCTGGAACTCGCGGATCGCTGCCTTGCCCTGGAAGGTCTGCCCGTTGGGCAGCGAATAGCTCGCGTCCTCGGCGAAGAGCGCCATCCAGGCGTCAATGTCCCTGGCCCGTACGGCGGCGAAATAGGCATCGACCGTGGCGCTGGGATCGGCGGGGCGGGGTTGGCCTTCCGCCTCGGCCGCGGCGCGGCGGATGCGCGCGAGCATGGTGTCGCACGAGGCGAGCAGCGCGGATAGCGCCGTGGTTTCCGACACCGGCAGGTCGCGGCAGTGGTCGACGTCCTTCCTGAGCAGGTCGTGCAGGCCCATGAAGGTGCCGGGCGCGCCCAGGCCCTCGCGCGGCAGGACCATGCCGGGGCCGACCTTCATCGCGAAGCTCTGCGCCGAGCCGGCCTGGAAGGCGTCGATAAGCTGCTGGCGGTCGAAGCCCATGTCCATGCCGATGTCGACGATCGCCGTCGACATGCCGTAGTTGGCGATCGAGATCAGGTTGTTGAGCAGCTTGCCTTCCTGCCCGCGCCCGACGGGACCGAGGTGCGAGAGCTTCTTGCCGATCGCCTCGAGCCAGGGCCGGGCGCGCTCGAGATCCGCGTCCTCCGCGCCGACGAAGAGCGAGAGTTGCCCCTCGATCGCCGCCGGCCCCCCGCCCGAGACGCCGACATCGACGAAGCCGACGCCATGTTCCTTCGCCTTGGCGGCCAGCCTCCGGGCGAGGTCCGGCGAGACGGTCGAATGGAGGATGACGGTGCCGCCCTGGCCCAGCGCCGCGAACAGCCTGCCGTCGCCGCACAGGCCTTCGAGCTGCTCGTCGGTGCGCACGCAGATGCCGAGCATCTCCGATTGCCGGGCGGCCTCGATCGGGTCGCGCGTCCGCGTGGTGCTCGGCTCGTCGAAGGCGGCGAGCATTTCGTCGGAGACGTCGCAGCCGATCACCTCGAAGCCGCAGCGCGCGAGCCGCCGGGCGATCGGCGCGCCCATGGAACCGAGCCCGATGAAGCCGGCGCGTGTCGCGTTCACGGCCGCATGATCCAGCCGCCGTCGATGTGGATCACCTGGCCGGTGATCCACGCGCCGGCCTCCGAGCACAGCAGGATCGCCGCGCCGACCAACTCGTCGGGCTCGCCGCGCGGGCGAGTGGCGCAGGTCATCTGCAGGAACTGGATGAACGGGCTGTCGTCGGGCACCAGCATCTTGCCTGCGTCGGACTTGACGTTGCCCGGCGCGATGGCGTTGCAGGTGATGTTGTCCTTGCCCCACTGCTTGGCGAGCGAGGTGGTGAGGCCGACGAGCGCGAGCTTGCTGATGCCGTAGAGGCTCGTCGCCGGGAAGGCGCCGCCCGAGGTCTGGTTGACGATCCGCCCGCCGCCGCGCTCGCGCATCGAGGGCGCCACCGCCCGGGCACAGAGAAGCGCGCCCGTGAGGTTGACGGCGAAGGCCTTGTTCCAGGCCTCTAGCGAGACGGTATCGATCGCATCGTAGCTGACGTCGACCATCAGCGCGGCATTGTTGATCAGGATGTCGATGCCGCCGAAGGCCGCCCTGGCGGCGTCCGCCATGGCCAGCGTCGAGGCCTCGTCCGAAACGTCGACGCCCACCGCGACGGCCTTGCCGCCCGTGGCAGTGATCTCGTCCGCCACCGCTTGCGCGCCGTCCTTGTTGAGATCGGCCACCACCACCGAGGCGCCGGCATTGGCGAGACCCAGCGCATAGGCACGGCCGATCGAATTGCCGCGACCGCCGGCACCGGTGACCACGGCAACCTTGCCGTCGAGGCGGAACTGGTCGAGCGAGAATGCCATTGTGAAAACTCCGATCAGGGATTGGCCGCGGCGAGGAAACGCGCGGCGATGGCGTCCAGCTCGGCGGCTCCGACATCGTCGGGCAGCACGGCTTTCAGCAGGTTGATGTCCTTCAGCAGCATCGGCGCGCCTGTGGCGAAAGCCGCGGGCGAGGGCAGGCGGGAGAAAACGTCGAAGCCGAAGCTGCGACCGCTGCTTTCCTTGATCAGTTCGACGAGCTGCGCGCGCTCGATCCCGAGCGCCGCACCCGCCTCGAGCGCGGCCATGGCCACGCCCATGTTGGCCGAAAGCATGGCGTTGTTGACGATCTTGGCGCGCTGGCCGGCGCCGGCCTCGCCCAGCAGCACGATCAGCTTGCCGAACGTGCGGAACACCGGCAGCGCCGCATCGAACGCGTCCTGCCGGCCGCCGCACATGACGGTAAGCACGCCCGCTTCGGCCGCTGGCGAGCCGCCGCTGACCGGCGCGTCGATCAGGGAAAGGCCCCGCTCGTCGCACTGCGCCTCGAGCTTCGCGACGGTCTCTGGCAGCACGGTCGAGTGAATGGCGATGCGCCCGCCGGACCTCATCGCGGGGATGAGCTGATCGGTGATCGAGAACACGTCCGCGTCGTTGACCACGCAGATGCCGACATGGGCGCAGGCCGCGCCCAGTTCCGCGACGGTCGCGGCCGCCCGGACGCCCTTGGCCGTGTAGGCTTCGAGCGCTTCGGGCCGGCGCGCCCAGACGACCAGGTCCATGCCCGCGTCGGCGATGCGATGCGCCATGGGGCCGCCCTGACTGCCGACGCCGATGAAGCCGATGGTCTCGCCCATTTCCGTCAGCCTGCCGTGATGCCGGCGTCGATCGAGACGCAGGCGCCGTGGTAGGAGCGCCCGGCCGGCGAGGCGAGCAGCGTGACGAGATCGGCGACGTCGTCCACCTCGACGAGTCCGCGCATGCCCGAATAGCGCTGGATCAGGTCGTATTCGACGCCTTCGGGCATCTGCATGTTGGCGGCGATGTTGGTCATCATCCCGCCCGGCGCGATGGCGTTGATGCGGATGGGCTTGCGCGCATATTCCATCGCCATGGCCTTGGTCATGTTCACCAGCCCCGCCTTGCTGGCACAATAGGCGGCGGCATAGGCCTCGCCGATGAAGGCGGCCGAGGACGCGCAGTTGACGATCGCGCCTTCCGACGCGAGCAGGTGCGGGATGGCCGCCTGCGAGAGGAAGAACGGCGCGTTGAGGTTGATCGCGATCGTGCGCAGGTAATCGTCCTGCGCCATCTCGTGGCTGTGTGCGAACTTGATGATGCCGGCGATGTTGCACAGTGCGTCGAGCCGGCCGAAGCGCGCCACCGCCTGCGCCACTGCTTCCTTGCAGGCCGCGGGATCGGACAGGTCGGCGACGTGGCTCAACACCTCAGCCTGGCCCAGCATCGTGGCGGTTTCCGCCAGCGCCTCGCCATTGACGTCGACCAGGCACAGATTTGCGCCCGCCTCGGCCAGCTTGCGCGCCGTCGCGCGGCCCAGGCCCGATGCTGCGCCGGTCACCAGCGCCGCCTTGCCCCTCATGTCTATCGCTACCGCCATCCTGAAGCCGTCCCCTTTTCCAATCTTCGCCAACCTGATCTACCGTCGCCCTGCCTGCGCAGGGCGACGGGAATGGATGGCTGCCTCCATGCATTCCCAGCATCCTTACCGCCCTGCCATTACCCGTTCCAGGGCAGGCCGGCTTCCACCTTCTTGATCATCTCGAACACCGCGCCCTGCACCAGCGAGGCCTTGGGCCAGCCGTGGAACAGCGCGAACTGGAGGACGAACTCCTGCATTTCCGCCGGCGTGCAGTTGCCGCTCGCCATCGCCGCGTGGACGTGGCTCTTGATCGGCACCTCGATCCCCGCATCGCAGACGCCGACGAGCGTCAGCCAGCGGCGCGACGGCTCGTCGAGCGCGCGGCGGGTCCACATCTCGCCGAAGACGAAGTTGTGGATCGCTTCCAGGTAGGGCGTGACCGGCGGCCCGCTGGAGAAGGTCATCACGTCCTTGAATTCCTGCACACCGCGCGCGTCGCGTTCGGCCGGGTCCCATGCCTCGGCGCGGATTGGCGCGGTCTCGCCGCTGGGGATGCCCAGCGCCTGCACCGCGCGCGTCACCGCCTTGTCGAGCCGTGCGCCGCGCGGCCAGCCGGCGTAGGGGCCAAGGTGCAGGGCCGCCTCGCGCAGTTCGATCACGGACAATTCGCCGCCTTTCAGCGCGCCGCGCACGAAATCATCGAGGACCGTGTCCTCGGCGCCGGTCAACACCGCGCTCGCCAGCGTGACGAGATAGCGCGCGCGGCGCGGCATTCCCGGCCGGTTCCACACCTCGGCGAAGACGAAATCGCGCCAGGATTCCTCGAACAGCGTCTGCGGCTCGGGCGGCGTCTGTCCGACGATTTCCGCCTGAATGGCGCTGCCGCGGTCGGAGCGTTCCTTGGGGTCGAGCAATGCCATAAGTCAGGCCTCCGGCGGCGAAAGGTTGATCCAGATGTTCTTGGGCTGAAGGTAGTCGTGCAATCCCTCGATCCCGCCCAGGCGCCCGTGGCCGCTATGCTTCCAGCCGCCGAACGGCACATTGGGCTGCATCGCCTCGCCCGAGCCGTTGACGTGGATCTGCCCGGCCTGGAGCTGGCTGGTCACATGGTGCGCGCGCCGCAGGTTCTGCGTATGGACATAGGCGCCCAGGCCATAGTCGGTGCCGTTGGCGAGCGCGATCGCCTCTTCCTCGGTGTCGAAGGGAGTGACGACGAGCACGGGGCCGAACACCTCGTTCTGCGCGATTTCGCTGTCGTTGGCGACATCGGCAAGGACGGTGATGGGCAGGAAGTAGCCGTCGGCATGATCGCCGCCCAGCCGCTCGCCGCCGGTGACGAGGCGGCCGCCCTGATCGACGCCGCGCCGGACCATGCCGGTGATGCGATCGAGCGCCGCCTGCGAGATGACGGGCCCCATTGTCGTTGCCGGGTCCATCGGGTCGCCGACGGCGATGTAGCCGGCCATGGCAGTGAGCATCTGCAGATAGGGCTCGTAGACGCCACGCTGGACGAGCAGCCGCGTGCCGTTGACGCAGCCCTGGCCGTTGGCGCTGACCGCGCCGGTGAGGCCGCGCTTGGCCGCGCCCTGCAGGTCGGCGTCGTCGAACACGATCACCGCCGACTTGCCGCCTAGTTCCAGCCCGCAGGGCTTGAGGCTCTGCGCGGCGTTGGCCAGCACCTTTTTCGCCGTGTTGCCCGAGCCGATGAACTGGATCTTGTCGATGCCGGGGTGCGCCACCATCGCCTCGCCGACGTCGGCCGCGCCCGTGACGAGGTTGACCACGCCTGCGGGGAAGCCGGCCTCCTGCATGATCTCGACCAGCTTCATCGCGCTGTAGGGGGCAAGGTCGGGCGACTTGAGCACGACGCAGTTGCCCGCAGCGAGCGCCGGGGCCATGACCATCGTTGCGGCGAACAGCGGGCCGTTCCACGGGATGATCACGCCGACGACACCGTAGGGCTCATAGGCCACGTAATCGTGCGCCGGGCCGCCCCACATCGGGATCGTGCGGCCGTGGATCTTGTCGGCCCAGCCGCCGAAATAGCGGAACTTCTGCGCCGCGTCGTAGGCCATGTAGGGCGCCGCCATGGAGATCGAGCCGTTCTCGGCGACCAGCGAGGGGACGAATTCGGCCGCCTTCGCCTCGAACAGCGCGGCAAGCTTGAAGAACAGGTCGCGGCGCTTGTCACCGGGCATGGCGCGCCAGGCGGGGAAGGCGGCGCGCGCGGCGGCCACGGCGCGGTCCACGTCGGCTGGGCCCGCCATCGCGAATTCGCGGGTGACGGTGCCGGTGCCCGGATAGATATGCGCCAGTGTCGCGCCGCTGCCCCTTTCCTCGCGGCTGTCGCCGATGATCAGGGGGTAGCGGGGCAGGGCGTCGAGCGCCGGTTGCCTGAAGGCCATGATGTCGTCTCCATAGACAGCGCGGGGATCGCCCGCGCGCATGTTTCAAGAATGCGGCGCTCGCGCCAAGCCTGATGGGCGGCGAGTCGATTATCTTTTAATACGCTTGTTTTTGAGCTGACAAGCGCTTTGTTGCCGGGTTATTATCCCTCAAATTCTCAAAAATACGCATATAATGGGAAGACGCCCAGTGGAGCATGGTGAGGCGAAGGCGGGACGGGGACTGGGGCGACGGCAGCTCGTCCAGCACACGACGGAGCGGTTGCGCGATTTGATCTTCGCGCGCGCGCCCGACGAACTGATCGGCACGCTGCCCGATCTGGCGCGGGTTCTGGGCGTGGGTATCGTCACGGTGCAGCAGGCGGCGCGCATCCTCGAGCACGAGGGGGTGTTGGAGGTCCGGCGCGGGCCGGGCGGTGGTTATTACGGAAGGCGGCCCGACGCGGCCGCGCTGGAGCGCTCGCTCGCCGCCTACATGCGGGTGCAGCCGCATTCGTGGGAAGAGGCGCTCGACATGACCTCGCTCCTGTTCAACGAGTTGTCCGCGACCGCCGCGCGCGAAGGCGACGAGGCGCTGCATGAGGAGTTGCGCGGCGTCGACCAGCGGATCGAAGCATGCGCCAGCGAGGCCGATACCGGCGAATGGGAGGAGGATTTCCAGAACCTGCTGTTCCGCATGGTCGAGCGGCCGCTGTTCGAGTTGCTGACGCGCGTGACGATGCGCTTCGCGACGAGCCGCCCGGCGACCGAGCCGATCTATGGCGACGCGGCGGCGGTGGCGAGCTGGAAGCAGGGCCGCCATCGCATCATCGAAGCGATCCTCTCGCGCGACGAGGCTCTCGCGCGGTTCGAAGCGAACCGCAGCAACCGCCAGGTCGTGATGGACTGGCTGAGACGGCAGAGAGGCGCATAGTTCCTCCCCGTATCGGGGAGGATTTTCCGCTCACATCGCCCGGATCTGATCCCACTGGGCGTCGGTCATCCACGTATATTCAAGGTAGTGCCCGAACCGGCTGCGCCCGTCGAGGTAGAGGAACTTGAGGTTGTCCCCGCCCATGTCGCGCTCCATCACCAGCGGCAGGTCCTGCTTGTCGACGCGCGCGCGGAAGTCGGCCCAGTCCTTCACCCGGAAGCAGACCTGGTGGAAGCGCAGCGGGCCGCCGTTCGACGGTGCGTTGGCGTAGACGCCGAGCGGGTCGGCGATGGGCTGGATCAGCTCGTACTGCATGTCGCCGATCCAGATGAAGCAGAGCCGCATCTTGTTGACGAACTCGCCTCCTGGCGTGTTCACCGGCTGCTCGACTTCCATGATGTGCGGCTCGTGCGTCATGCCGCGACCGCGGAACTGCGCGATCCCTTCTTCCAAGTCGTCGCAGATGTAGCCGAGCTGGTAGAGATGTCCTTCGAGCATATGCCTCTCCTAGTCGTGTTATTGCGTCCTACTTGCCTTCCGGCTCGATGTCGTAGCGCGACAGGTAGCGCTCGAAATGTGGCGCGAGTTGCTCCTTCGATAGGCCGAACTGCGCCAGCTTGTATTCGTGGACGCCGAACTTGTCCTGCGGGTTGTCGTCGACCCACCCCTGGATGCCGGCTTCGGCCTCGGGCGTGAACGCATCGCCGAGCGTGGTGTAGAGCTGCTTCGTCGTGCCGACGGGGTCGCGCACGAGATCGGCGTAGTGGACGTCGATGATCTTGTCCTCGCCGAACTTGTCGCGGAAATCCAGGATGCGATTGACGTGCTGGACCTGCTGCCACGAGTAGTTTTCGCCCAGCCACTTGTAGTCCGGCTCGCCCAGGAACATGCGGTGGCTAAGCTGGATCAGGCTCGCGAGCGAGCCGGTGGCGGTATAGGGATCGCGGTGCGTCCAGATCACCCGCGCGTCGGGATAGACCTTGAACAGGTATTCCAGAAACAGCGAGTGCGAGGGCTTCTTGAGGTTCCACACGCCCGGCGCGTGGTGCTGGAGGACCTGCAGGAATTTCTTGTGATAGGCATAGGACGAGGTCATGTCGCAGTTGAAGATGAACTCGCGATATTTGGGCAGGATGCCCTTGCTCTCGATCATCAGCGTCTTGAAGTCGCCCGCCATGATGAAGACGCACTCGTTCGGGTAGATCGCCGAGCCGCGATAGTACTTGCCCATTGCCGGGTTGGCGGCGAGCATTGCGCGCTCCTGCTCCAGCCGGGCCAGAGCGCGCGGGTCGGTCTTGACCGTCCCGGTGGTCGCCGGCGGGACCGGCTCGTCGATCTCCCAGGTCAGGGGCGAGCGGCGGTTGGGGTCGGCCGCCAGCAGGTTCGACATCAGCGTCGTACCGGTGCGCGCCATGCCCATGACGAAGACCGGACGCTCGATCGGCCGCTCCAGCAGCTCGGGGTGCTGGCGCAGGTAGTCGGCGATCTGCAGCCGCGTGCGCAGGTAGTGCAGGCTGTCCGCCTTGGCGCGCTCGATGCCCGCCTCGGTGTAGCGGCCGATGGCGATGCCGTCGTTGAAGTCCTCGACGAACACGTCCAACCCCTCGCGGTAGGTCTCGGCGTCGAAAGCGTCGATGCCGGTGTCCTTGTGCGCCTGTTCGATGAGCGCGTCTGCGGAGATGAGCTGGGCCATCTGTGAAGTCCTCTTCCCGGTGTGCTGCAGGGCTCTCGGCCCGATGCGTGCGAGCTAACGCGCCCGGGGCGGGGGTTGGCAATGTGCTTGGCTCGCGGGATCGGGACAGTTCGTTGAAATCGGGACAGCTTCGTCGTCCCTCAGGCAAGCCCGCGCCGCCGGGATATGTCACTCCGCCCGCACACCGCGCGTCTGCCTCTGGCGGAACTGGCTGGGGCTGACGCCGACCGCGCGGCGGAAGGCAAAGGTGAAGCTCGACGGGGAGGAGAAGCCCATGGTGAAGGCGATCGTCTTGACGTTCTCGCCGGCGACGAGCAGCCGCTTCGCGCTCTCCATGCGGCGCCCCTCGATATAGTCGCCGATCGAGCAGCCGCGGCTGACCTTGAAGCCGCGCGTGAGCTGGCGGACCGAGAGGTTGCACAGCTCGGCCAGCTCGGCCAGCGAGGGCGCGGTCGGGTCCTCCGTCAGCCGCTCGTCGATCAGCCGCAGGCGCCAGCCGGCAAGGCCACCGGTCGCGGGGCGCTCATCGACTTCCAGGCAGAAACGGGCGATCTCGATCGCCAGTTCGCCGGTCAGGAATTCCAGCATGCGCGCGGCGGCGAAGTCCGGGTGGCGCACCTCCTCGGTCAGGCGGAGCAGCAGTGCGCGGATGCGGGCGCTGGTGAGGTCGACCGTGGCGGCGAGCTTCTGGTCGGTCCAGACGAGTTCGTGGCCGATCATCGCGCCCACCGCCGCGCGGTCGAGGAAGCAGAGCAGCGAAGCCTGGCGGCCGCTGTCGCCCTTGATGTGCAGGGCCTCGCCCGGCGGGATCATGAAGATGTCGCCCAGCCGTTCGAAGCGGTGCGGCCCCCAGTGCGTGCGGTAGCAGGCGCGCGCGTTGAGCGGGCGCGGTGTCAGGCACAGGTTGATCTGATAGCAGTCGGGATCGCACACTGTGGATTCGGTGGGCGCGGGAATGTCATAGCGGACGATCTGCGCGACAGCCGCCTGCCCGCGCAACTCGGCATCGACGATGATCGTCGCCTCTCGCGTGACTATCGGATCCTGCCCGAGCACCATCTCTGCATTGTGTCTCTGATTAAACGGTCTGTCCTGGAATCTACAGGCAGTGGGCTTGCGGCACAAGCGTGCGAAGGGGAAGTCTGGTGGCGATATTTCGGCGCGCGGCAGCGGCGCGTTTCCCAACGACACGCGTAACGACACACGAGGAGGATGTTCATGGCGAAAGGCTTGTTCGATTGCACCGGCAAGGTCACGATGGTGACCGGCGGCAACGGGGGCATCGGCCTGGGTTTCGCCATGGGCTGCGCCAAGATGGGCGGCGACATCGCCGTCTGGGCGCGCAACCCGGAAAAGAACGCCAGGGCGAAGGAGCAACTGCTCGAAGCCGGTGCCGGCCGGGTGGAAACCTATGTCGTCGACGTGTCGTCCGAGGAGGCGATCGTCGCCGGCTACGATCAGTTGCTGAAGGACTTCGGCCGGATCGACTGCGTCTTCGCCAATTCGGGCGCTTCGCCGCGGTACGATTCCGTTTTCGACATGCCGACCGAGCACTGGTTCGATTTCCAGAAGACCGCGCTGCACGGTGCCTTCTTCACGCTGCGCGAAGGCGCACGCCACATGGTCGAGCGGGCCAAGGCGGGCGAGCCGGGCGGCAGCCTCGTCGCCTGCGGTTCCGGGTCGCTGTACCAGGGGTTGCCGGGCAAGATGGAATACGCAGCGTCGAAGTGCGGGGCCGAGGCGGTGATCCGCTGCCTGGCGGTGGAGCTTGGCGAATACGGCATCCGCGCCAATGTCGTCGCGCCGGGCCTGATCCTGACGCCGATGATGGGCGATCCCGAAGGGCCGGCGGCACAGTATCTGATCAAGCAGTACGCACCGCAGACGCCGGTAAAGCGGCTGGGTTATCCCGAGGACTTCGAAGGCATCGGCGCCTACCTGTGCTCGGACGCCTCGACGTTCATGACGGGCGAGACCGTCTTTATCGACGGCGGTTACAAGATTCGGCCGTGATCGGCCGCAATCGGGAGAGAAGGCTATGAAGGTCCTCAACATCCACGAAGTCGGCGACGTTCGCCTGGACGATTACCGGCTTCCCGAGTGCGGCCCCAGGGACGTGGTGGTCCGGATGAAGGCTTGCGGCATCTGCGGCAGCGACCTGTCCTACGTCAAGTGGGGCGGAATCATGCGCAAGCCCGGCGGCGTGACGCCGATCGGCCACGAGGGCGCGGGCGAGGTGCTGCATGTCGGCAACGAGGTGCAGGGCGTTTCGCCGGGCGATCCGGTGATCATCAATCCGATGATGACCCCCAGCAACATCGGCAGCGGTGGCCCGGAAGGCGCCTTCGTCGACGAACTGCTGGTGCGCGACGCGGAGGTCGGCACCAACCTGCTGCCGATTCCGGAGGGCATCCCCTACGAGGTCGCCGCGATGTGCGAGCCGCTGGCGGTGGCCATGCACGGCGTCAACCGCATGGAGGTGAAGGCCGGCGACAAGGTGGTCGTGTTCGGTTGCGGCCCGATCGGGCTCGGCATGATCCTCTGGCTGGTCGACCGCGGTGTGACCGACGTCATCGCGCTGGATCTGGCGCAGGAACGGCTCGACCGGGCGCTGGCGCTGGGCGCGCGCGCGGCGTTCAACCCGCGCGAGGTCGATATCAAGGAAGAGATCGGCAAGCTGCACGGCACCGAGATATGCATGCACAAGCCGGCCGTCGGCACCGATGCCTACATCGATGCCGCCGGCGGGCCGACCGTCATCAGCGACGTTGTCAACATGGCTAAGTTCCATTCGCGGCTGGTGGTCACGGCCGCCTACATGAAGCCGGTGGAGGTGCCGTTCAGCACCATGCTGACGAGCGAGATGACCATCACCACCGCGGTCGGCTATCCGACCGAGATGCCCGACGTGATCGCGGCGATGCCGCGGCTCAAGGACAAGATCCAGTCGCTGATCAGCCATCGCGTGCCGTTCCAGGATGTGCTCGACGGGCTGAAGATCGCCGCGCAGCCGGATTCCGCCAAGGTCATGGTCCATTTCGAGGAGACCGGAGCGTGAGCGAAGCAGCAGGCGTCAGGCCCAAGCTGGCCGATCTCGTCCGTGCGGGCGATGCGCAGACCGAGGCGGTGGAAATCACCCCCTTCATCTTCATGTCGCGCGACGTGTCGAACGCCCACCTCGTCACCACCAGCGACGGCGACGTGCTGGTGAACACCGGCACCCCGGACGGCGCCGAACGCGGTGCGGCGCTGTTCAAGCCGCACCGGACGGGGCCGCTGCGCTACATCATCCTGACGCAGAGCCATTCCGACCATTTCGGCGGGGTGCCCGAGTTCCGCGAGGAAGGGACCAGGGTTGTCGGTGGTCCAGGCTATACCGAAGCACGCGATGACATGCTGGGCATGCAGGCGTTCTTCGGTCCGCGCACCTTCAAGCTCTGGGGCTCGACGCTCAAGCGCGACACGCCGCCCAGGCCGATTCCCGACGTCACCCCGGACATCATGGTCGACCGTACGCTGACGCTGGACGTGGGGGATCGCACTTTCGTGCTGATCCACGCGCCCGAGGGCGAGACGGAGGACAACATCCTGGTCTGGATGCCCAGGGAGAAGATCGTCTTCACCGGCAACACGTTCGGCCC
>JBAYPJ010000018.1:0-47967 GCA_041677785.1 Novosphingobium sp.
AAACAGGCGGCGCACCATCGCCCGATGAAGCAGCGCCTGACGCTCCAGGATGGCGGGATCGGCAAGGGCGCGCTGCATGATGATGCTGCCGTCGGCGATCACGGTCATCTGGTCCGCAAGATCGGAAATATTCACCTCGACGCGCGGCGGATGCACGGGGACAATCTCTTCCAGCCAGCGCAGGAAGCGCGCGCGCCATGCCAGCATGCCCTCGCGATTGAGGCGCACCACGGTCTCGTCGAAAAGCCGGTCCTGATAGGTCAGCGTGGAGACGATGCATCCCGGATGCTGGGCGATCACGTCGCGGACCATCTCGGAATAGAGTTTCAGGAAGATCAGGAACGCATGCAGGGGGTCGTCGTCAAGCTCCCTCGCCCGCACCTCGAGCTGGTCCAGCACAATTTCGTTCTCCGCCAGATAGCGTTCGAGCAACTGGCGTGCGAGATCGTTCTTGTCCTTGAAATGATAGAAAAACCCGCTTTTGGTGATCCCGGCCGCCTCGACCAGTTCCTCGATCGATGTCGCAGCGAAGCCTTTCTCGATGATCGCGCCATAGGCAAAGTCGAGCAGCCGCTCCCGCGTTTGCGACCGTTTGCGGGTCGACAACTGTACCGAAGGTAAAGTTTGCCGGGGTGCGGCTGGGCACATGGCGGTCACTCGGCGGCGTTGCGGATGCACTTTGTTAGCATATCCCGGGTCTTGCCGCCATTCGACCGTACCTGACCCTAGGCCCGGTAGATCGGGTCGAATGCGAAGCGTAGGTTGAGCGCATCACCGGATAATAATGGAGTGGATCATGCGCCCTCATGCCCCTTCGCCGCTTGCGCCATTCGACCGGCTGTTCCTCACCGACGCCGGCCTTGAAACGGATTTCATCTACAATCGCGCCATCGACCTGCCCTATTTCGCATCGATCGCGCTCCTGCGCGCCGAAAGCGGGCGGCAGGCGTTGAAGGACTATTTCCGGTCCTATCTGGAACTGGCCGTCCAGCATGGCGCGGGCTTCGTGCTGGAGAGCGCGAGCTGGCGTGCGGGTCCCGACTGGGCGGAACCGTTGGGCCTGACGCTGGCGGAACTCGATGCCCTGAATGTCGCTTCGATCGATCTGCTGCACGAATTGCGCGATGCATTCGCGCCTCTCGGCTCCCCTATCCTGGTAAGCGGATGCATGGGGCCGCGGGGAGACGGTTACGATCCCGGACGGATCATGAGCGCCTCCGAGGCGGAAGGCTATCACCGCCATCAGGCCGCGATCCTGTCTTCCGCCCGGCCAGACATGCTGTCCGCCTTCACGATGAACAATGTGAACGAGGCGATCGGCATCACCCGCGCCGTGGCCACCACGGCACTGCCGCTCGTCCTGTCCTTCACGGTCGAAACCGACGGCCGCCTGCCGACAGGAGACCCGCTCGGCGCCGCCATCGAGGCCGTTGACGCGGCAACCGACGGCTATCCCGCTTATTACATGATCAACTGCGCGCACCCGGCGCATTTCGCGACAACGCTGGATCAGGATGCGGACTGGATGCGGCGGATCCGGGGTATCCGCGCCAATGCATCGCGCTGCAGCCACGCCGAGCTTGACGCGATGACCACGCTGGATGCCGGCGACCCCTACGACTTCGCGCTGCACTATCGGGCGCTGCGCGCCCGCCATCCGCAGATACAAGTTCTGGGCGGCTGCTGCGGAACCGATCACCGGCACGTCGAGGCCATCGCCAGGGAATGCCTGCAGGTCACGAACTGAACCGAGCCGGCGCGTTGCGCGCAGCCATCATCGCTCTGGCCCGGCGCGCCACGGCTATCGCCGGGTCACGGCCCTGCTGCGCGATGCCGCCATGGTCGCCGGAGGCCATGATGCACCAACAATCAAACCGGACGCTCGGGGGGCGATCACGAGGGCGTGGCATGTGTCCGCCCTGCCCTCGCCAGCCTCACCTTGCAATCATTGCCCTGAGGGAATCGCCCTGACGGAACCGCTCCGACGGTGCCCGTCGAATGGCTACCCGGCCGCGTCGCCGCGGCCGGGCGAGCGGTCAGAACTTGTAGCCGATGGTCCCGCCGAAGGTGCGCGGTTCGCCAATCGGCGCGTAGGTCGTCGCGCTGGGATTGTAGTGCGTGCGATAGCGCACGTCGGTCAGGTTGTTGCCCCAGATCCGGACATAGACGTGGTCGGACGCATCGGTCCAGGTCACCGAGGCGTTCAGCAGGGCGAACTTGCCCTGGCGCGTACGCTGTTCGTTCGAACGGTCGACATAGGGCGTGCCGGCCAGCCGTACCGTGTTGTCCGGCATGGCACTGGGGTCGGCATTTCGCCGCGCGGTATAGGCGGCAAGCGGTTCGCCGCCCCAAATCGATGGATTGGTAACGACGTAGCTGTCGGTATACTTGACGTTGCCGGCGAAGCGCAGGCTGCCGTTCCCCGTGTCCACCAGATAGTCGAGGCCGAGATAGGCGCTGAAGTCGGGCGCACGCGACATCTGCATGCCCGAGATGTCCATTGCCGTCTGCGCGGCGTTGGGAAATACCTTCAGCGGATCGGCGTTGACGTTGTAGCCGACGCCGGCCGGATTGACGCTGGTGCCGACGAACACGGCGCCATCACCATAGCGTGCGTGCAGCCAGGTTGCGCCGCCGCGCACAGTCAGGTCGTCCACGATCTCGAAGTCGAAGTTGCCTTCCAGGCCGTAGATCTTCGCCTTGGGGATCGACTGCAGGCTGACCACCGAGGACACGCCGACGAACACCGTGGTGCTGACCTGCAGGTCCTTGTAATCGTAATAGAAGGCCGCAACGTCGAAGCGGAGGCGTCCGCGTGCCGACTTGATGCCGACTTCGAAGGCGTCGACCGATTCCTGGCCCACTTGGCCGAGGGTCTTCCACAGCGCCATGTTGGTATCCGATGTCGGCACCGCGTTCCATTCCCCGGCACGGAAGCCCTTCGAATAGGACGCGTAGATGTTGGTTCTCGGCGCCAGTTCGTAGCGGATGGATGCGCGCGGGGTGAACTTGCCATACTTCGCGCCCTGAGCGGAGCCGGCGCGAGTATAGGGCGTGGAGGTGATACCGCCGAGGGGCACGGTCGTCCCGCCGACGGCGCAACCCGCGGTCGCCGTACAATAGACGTTCTTCTCCGCCGCGACGTCCTGCTGTTCCTCACTGTAGCGGGCACCGAGGTTGATCGAGAGCCGGTCGGTTGCGTGGAACGTCGCGTCGGCGAAGATCGCCCAGGCATCCTTGTCGCGCCAGAAGAAGATTTCCTGCGATTTGCGATAGCTGGAAAGCGGCGTGCCCGGCAACGACCCGGCGGGGGCGGCGTAGGCCGCATTGGCCCAGGCCGGATCGTAGCCGGTCGAGATGTTATAGTAATTTCCGCCGAACACCAGGTCGAGATTGTCGATCCCCTCGACGGTGAAGTCGAGCGACTGCTGCCAGATCCGGTCGCGAATTATGCTCCGCGAGAAGCCGCTCGCGGCATAAGTACCATCGGCGTCGTAGGCGCTGTCTGTCGCGTTGCGGGTATAGCCGGTGATGGACTGGAGCTTGCCGAAACCGGTTTCCAGTTCAAGCTTGAGCGAGGCCTCGTGCTGCTTCAGGTCGCCGATGAACAAGTCGCCAGCGGCTTCGCCAAGGCGCGTGGGCCGAGTGGCGTTGGCGCCGGTATAGGGCGTGCTCACGTTTTCGGTCGCGGTGAAGATGACACCGCGCGGATCGCTGCTGTGGCCGTAGGAATAGGCCACCGTGGCGCGGAAGGTCTCGGACAGGTCGAGCTTCAGCTTGGCGCGGATCGATTCCTGACGGAGCCCCAGGAAGCGACCATCAAACGCGCCCGGCGTCGTGCGGCTTGCGCGTTTGTAGTAGCCGTCGGTGCGGCGCACGGTACCTGCAAGGCTGACGCCGACGCCCTGGCCGAGGGGGCCGGCCACGTGGGCGCGACCGCGCTTGTCATCGAACCGGCCATATGTCGCCTCAAGGTTTCCCTTCCATTCGTCGGTCGGGTCGATCGTGTCGATCAGGATCGCGCCGCCGGTGGAATTGCGCCCGTATAGCGTGCCCTGCGGACCCTTGAGGATCTGGACGTTGTCGACATTGGGCAAGTCCATCGTCAGCACTTGCGGCGCGACCTGGTAAAGCCCGTCGACGAAGACCGAGACGTTGTTCTCGTAGATGCCGGCGTTGATCGTGGTGATGCCGCGGATGGCCGGCTGGGGGAAGTTGCCGCTGTTATTGACAAGCACGCCGCTCGTTACGTTGGCGAGTTCGCGCACGGTGTTCACGCCAACGCTGCTCAGGGTGTCCTGCGAGATCACCGCAACGGTCATCGGCACATCCTCGATGGCTTCGGCGCGGCGCTGGGCGGTGACGACAATGTCGTTTCCGATCCCCGCCTCGCCTGCGTCCTGCGCAAGAGCGGGCGGCGCCCACAGCAGGGTGACGGCCGAGCCGCCAAGCAGGATGGCGCGCAACCCCTGGCCGATCCGAAGCGCGTTGCTGTGTTCCATGCCTTTGTCTCCCTTTGCGTCAAATGCTTAAGCGTTGATAATAGAATTGAAATAACAGGATATTTTATGAAAATTCGCAGGCAGGCGCTGCCGCCCGCGATCAAGCCCCATGGGCCGCATTCACCCCAGAAAACCCTCTTGCCTCGCGCCATGCGCTGTTTCGCTCTGCGGCGCCATAACAGTGCACTATTTTAAGTTTTATATTTTTTCAATAGGGCATATTGAGATAACAGGGCACCAGAAATGCGGTGTCGGGGAGGGGATCGGAATAATGCAGCACAGCGCACCGTCGGCCGCTGCGGAATGGCGTGACCATTGGCCGCTCGCCTTCGCTGCGATGATCGGCTTCTCGCTGCACCCCGTGCCAACCTACGCCATCGGGCTGTTCATCGAGCCGCTGAACCGTGAGTTCGGTTGGGGTAGCGCGCAGGTAACGGCGGGGATGTCGATCGCCGCAATCGCCATGATGCTGCTTTCCCCTTTGGTCGGTGCGGCGGTCGACCGCTGGGGCGCGCGCCGGCTGGCGGTGCCGGGCACGATCCTCGCCGCCATCTCGATCGCGATGTTCGGCCTTGCGGACGGCAGCGCCACCCAGTGGCTGCTGCTCTGGACGGTCTTCGCGATCGTCTCGCTGCTGACCAAGACGACGGTCTGGACTGCCGCGATCTCGGGCGCGTTCGAGGCCGGGCGCGGCGTGGCGTTGGCGCTGACCCTGTCCGGCGTGGCGATCGCCCAGATTCTGGTGCCGCCGGTTGCCTACTGGCTGATCGAGGCTCACGGCTGGCGCGCGGCCTTCCTGGCACTGGGGTTCGGCTGGGGCGCCGTCGTGCTCGTGCCGGTCGCGCTGTTCTTCTTCGACAATCGCGATCGCGCGCGCCTGAAAGCCAGAGCGGCGGGCGCGGCACCGGATGCGCCCGCAGGGCCGCCGCTGACCGGATTGTCGGTGGAAGAAGCCCTGCGCAGCCCCGTGTTGTGGCGCATCGCCACGGCCAGCTTCCTGACAATGCTCCTGGGTATCGGCATTGTCGTGCACCAGGTGCCGATCCTGACCGAGGCCGGCGTTGCGCGGCAGAACTCGGCGCTGCTCGCCAGCCTGGCAGGTGCCGCCGGCGTCGTCGGCAAGTTCGTTACCGGCTGGCTCATGGACCGGCGCGACGCGGGCATCGTCGGCAGCGTTACGCTGGCGATTGGAGCCGTGGGCTTCGCGCTCCTGCTGCAGCCCTTGCGCAGCCCGGCGCTGATCGTCGTCGCCATGCTGACGATCGGTTATTCGACGGGTGCCAAGCTGCAGATATCGACCTACCTGACCAGCCGCTATGGCGGCCTGCGCAATTTCGGCAAGATCTTCGGTGTGGTCGCCAGCCTGATCGCGGTAGGGTCCGGCCTGGGGCCGGTGCTCGCCGGCCTGATCCGCGACTCATTCGGGACTTATGCGCCTATGCTCGGATTCGGCATGGCAGGCAGCCTGGTGAGCGCCCTCCTCGTTTTCCGGCTCGGCGATTATCCCGACTGGGCAAACCACCCTAAACCAGTGCCCTAATTATCGATATACAGGAACAATGAAGCCAATCTACCGATTAATAGTACACTATTAATTTGCATTGAATCGCGATGCCCGCTAAAGCACCCTTTGCAAGGCAGCTTTGCCCGATGCGGGTGCTGCTCCGATCGGATCGAGTGCCCTCTTTCGATGGCGGGCCGATCGCTTGCGACCGTCGTCAATGCCGCGCAAACCGCGGACGAGAGGAGAATATCTATGGCCGGACTGTCCGGAAAGAAGGTGCTGGTCACGGGGGCTAGCGGCGTCGTCGCATTGCCCGTGGCCATCGAGCTGGCAAAGAATAACGAGGTTTATGCCGTCGCGCGCTATTCGGACCCCGAGCAGAAGCGCAAGATCGAGGAAGCCGGCGCCAAGGCCGTCACCTTCGACATGGCCGAGGAAGACCTCTCGCCGCTGCCCCGGAACGTCGATGTGGTGATCAACTACGCCGTCCTGCCGCCCAGTTTCGGCAACATGGCCTATGACGTCAACCTGGGCGCCACCGGCCGGCTGGCCCGGCGCTATCGCGATGCCGAAGCCTTCGTCCAGGGCAGCACCGGCTCGCTCTACGAATACCAGGGCGAGCGCGCGTTGCGCGAGGACGATCCCTATGGTCTCCATTCCGGCGGCGAGAACTACGCGGCGAGCAAGATCGGCGCCGAATACCTGATGCGCCATCTGTCGGAAGATTATGACCTGCCGGTCACGCTGATCCGCATCTTTTCGTTCTACGGTCCGCGCGGCGGCGGGGTGACCCAGCGGGTCGACCAGGTGCTGCGGGGCGAGCCTGTGAGCGTCTACCCCGGTGTCAAGAACTGGCACACGCCGCTCTACGAGGACGATTATGTCGAGAAGACGATCGGCTGCGCCGGCATCGCCAAGGTAGGCTGCGAGATCGTCAACGTCGGCGGCTCCGAAGTCGTGACGACGCAAGACTATTGCCGGATGGCGGGTGAGATGGTCGGCAAGGAGCCGGTTTTCATCGAGAAGGGCACGTCCTGGCCGATCTGGGCCGACACCACCAAGATGGAACGACTGCTCGGCCCCAGCAAGATCTCAATGCGCGAAGGCGTGCGCCGGATCATCGAATCGGCGCACGAGCGTCTGCCGAACGTGCACCACGTGCTGGGTGAGGCCGCCGCCGCAGACTAGCCTGCCCGATCCGACGCGCCCCCTCGCCCAGAACCGCGAGGGGGCGCACGTCAACAAAAGGATGATGAAAAATGGCCAGCGAGCCGATGTCGGAAATTGAACGCCTGATCGAACTGCAGGCGATCTACGACCTCAAGGGGCGCCGCGACCACGCGGTCGACCAGAAGGACTGGGACACTTACGCCCGGCTCCACAGCGACAGTTATACCGCCATGTCGATCGGTCCGCAGCCCATCATCGGCGGCCGCGCCGCTGCGGATCAGCTCGCCGTGCAGTTGGCCGGCGTCACCACGGTCCACCATTGCCACACGCCGGTGATCACCTTCCAGGATCGCAACAACGCCACCGGCGTCTGGGCGATGGAGGACAACCTGTTCTGGTACCGCAACGGCGAGAAGCAGTGGCTTCGTGGTTTCGGGTTCTATCACGAAACCTATGTGAAGGAGGCTGACGGACAATGGCGCTTCAGCTATCGCAAGCTGCACCGCACCCATGCCGAAACCTCGCCAGGAGCCTCCGTGCTGGCACACGATGAATCGGGAGAGAACGGGGTAGTCGGCGTCGACTAGGCGCGTTCGTCCAGATGGACAGCGATCTTGCGACGCCCTACGGCTGGATCATGACCGGTCAGGGCCAGGACTCCGCGATGAAGACTGCGGCGACGCAGTTGCGCTCCGTCATCCTCGCAAAGGAAGACGGTGACTTTATCGGCGATGAGCGCGAAGTCATCCAGCTACTGGGCGTGTCGCGCACCACCTTGCGGCAGATCGCCCGGCTGCTCGAGCGGGAAGGTCTGCTGGCGGTGCGCCGCGGTGCGAATGGCGGCTACTACGCCCGGCGGCCCAGTCTGGGCTCTGTCGAAGGCGCGGTAATCGATTATCTCGAGATCCTCGAGATACGCACCGACGAACTCTCTACGATGGCCGCGATCGTCTGGATCGAGGCGGTCCGGCAGGCTGCCGGTGCCCGCACGCCTACGGCCAAAAGCGTTGCCGCGAAGCTGTCGAAGGCAGTGCGCGGGGTGGTCTCGCCCATGCGCTACGATGAGTTCCTGGAGATCGAAAAGAAGTTCCGGTCGGAAGTCTTCGGATTGATCGACAGTCCCTACGTGAAGTTCATATTCCAGATCACCGCACGCTTCGGCGAACGGCGCGCCAAGAGCGAAGATCGGGTGGGCAGGGCCGACGCGATCCTCCTGCCCGAATTCGTCGCGAAGTGGCGGGACATCAAGCTGCTTGAACTCAATGCGATAGCGCAAGGCGACGAGGAACTCGGCGTCCTGGCTGCCTCCCGAATGCGTGATCTCTTCCGAACGGTTTCGCAGCCCGAGGTATTGCTCGGCACCCGCCAGGATGCGGCAGACGAGGCGCAACAGCCCGTCGCCATGTAGCCGCCGCGCGCGGGATTTGCCGCTCGGCCCTGCTGGCGGCGTCGAAGGTCCTCCGCCCGCGCAGAGCTTCCACAACTATGCCGACCATGCGCCGGGCAGCAAATTTTCCGGCGCTTTCGGGCGGCGTTCAGACCGCCTGTTGATCCGATGGCAATCGCTTCGCTTGCCGGGAACCGTCGCTTGCAAGCGACGCGAAGATCGTCGCCATGGCCAGTATTCCCGCCGCGATCACGAAACTCAGGCCAGGCATGGCCGCGTTCGACACAGCATAGACCCAGCCGAAGAATACCGGGCCCGTGATCCCGGCCACGCTGGCGAGGCTTTGCATCGCGCCTTGGAGCTGGCCTTGCTCGCTCTCGGCCACGCGGCGCGAGAGCATCGACTTCAGGGTCGGCTCGGCGAGGCCCATCAGCGAAGCCGGCATCATGGCGGCGATGAACCAGACAACGCCCGGCGCAAGGCCCATGGCCAGGAAGCTCAGCGTGCCTCCGGCGAGACCGATGATCGTCGTGCGGCGATCGCCGAAACGCGCGGTGGCGGGGCCGACGACGACACCCTGCATGATCAGGTCCAGTACGCTCGAAAAGGCGAGCAGCGCCCCGATCTGCAGCGTCGAAAGCCCGTGCTCGTGTCCCGCGAACAGCACGAAGACGGTCATGAACAGACGATGTGAAAAGGTCATCAGGAATACACTGAATGACAGCGCGGTAAGCTCTCTCCGCCCGGTCAGCATGCGTAGCGCCGCAACGGGATTGGCGGTACGCCAGGCAAACGGCTTGCGGCGCTCGGCCGGCAGGGACTCGGTCAGCACGACAAGGCCGTAGAGGAACGCCGCGCCGGAAAACCCGGCGGCGACCCAGAAGGGCAGGCGCGGGGAAATGTCGCCCAGCGCACCGCCGAGTGCGGGGCCCAGCACGAAGCCGGCGGAAATGGCGGCTCCGATCAGCCCGAAGGCGCGGGCGCGATTTTGCGGCGCGGTGACGTCGGCCATGTAGGCGAACAGGGCGGTTGCGCTCGCCGAAGTGATCCCGCCGATGATCCGGCCGACGACCAGCCACCACAGGTTCGGCGCGAGCGCCATCAGAACCCAGTCGAGCGCCAGCCCCGCCGTCGAGATCAGGATCACCGGGCGGCGGCCATAGCGATCGGACAGGCTGCCGATAACCGGCGCGAAGACGAACTGCATCAGCGCCCACAGGCTGCCGATCACCCCCGTCCAGATGCCGGCGGCGGCGAGCGAGCCGGTCAGATCTTCGATCAGGCCCGGCAGCACCGGCATGACGATGCCCATCGCCATCATGTCGAGGAACGCGGCGATCAGGATCATCCAGATTGCCGGCGGTCTCACGGCGCTTACCATCGTATCCTTCCGTTGCGGTCGGCGGGGAGAAGACGGGGCCCGTGCGCCGTTGTCAATTCCAGCGGGGACAGACGCGCCCGACCACGCCCGTCTCGCCCGGGTCAATCCGGCAAGGCCGCCGTCTGGCGCAGGGCTTCGCCAAGGGCGAGCGCCGCCGACGCGGCAATGTTCAGCGAGCGCACCTGCGGCCGCATGGGAATGCGAATCCGCGCATCGCAGGTGTCGGCCAGAGCAGGCGGCACGCCGCCGCTTTCCTTTCCGAAGAGCAGGACATCGTCCGCCATGAAATCGAAATCGTATGCCGATTGCGCACTCTTCGTGGACAAAAGCACGAGCCGGCGTGAGCCGATGGTGGTCCGGAACGCGTCGAAGCCGGCGTGCCGCGCGATCGTAACGTGATCGATATAATCCATGGCGGCACGACGTACGCGCCGGTCATTCCATACGAAGCCCATCGGCTCGATGAGGTCCACAGCCACTCCCAGACATGCCCCGAGCCTTAAGATGGCGCCGACGTTTCCGGCAATTTCGGGTTCGTAAAGGGCAATGCGCATGCGGGCTGCTTGGCGCTGGCGCAGGGCCAATGCAAGCCTCCGGTACGATCTCGGGCCGCGACGATTCCGCCGCCCGCATACGTCGGAACCGCCGCCGCCTATTCGGCGGCGATGGCCTGCGCGATCTCTCGGTTGGGCCCGATGAAGCGGCCGGGAAACTTGCCGGTGAACACGCCGTTGTCGAACGTCGGTATGCCGTTCACCATCGTCAGGCGCATGGGCGCGGCCGGGCGGATGTAGCGGTAGGTACGGCCGCCGGTGCCGTCGGGAATGTCCCACAGCTTTTCCTCGGGCCGGCGCTCGATTTCGGCCAGGTCGAACACGCAGATATCCGCCGCCATGCCGACCTGCAGCAGGCCGCGATCGTCGAAGCCGAAGAATTCGGCCTGCCGCCCGGTCAGCGCGTTGACCGCTTCCTCGATGGTCAGGTGCTGGCCATCGCGCACGTATTCGGTGAGCAGCAGCACGTTGTCGCCCGCGCCGCAGAACATCTTGCCGTGCGCGCCCGCGTCCGAGACGTTGGGGATCGAGCGCGGGTCCTTGAGCAGCCGCACCACGGTATCCTGCACTTTCGCCCAGCCGTCCTGCAGCGCGACCGAATCCGTGCCGTTGCGGATGACCCAGTCGGCCAGCGCGTCGGACGGGTGGCCGATCCCTTCGGCCCGCATGAACGCCTCAAGCTTGACGCCCACCGGGCCCGCGCCGTTCTCGCTCTCGCGCAGGAAGACCGATTGCGGCGTGAAGGCGTTGTTGGAAAAGCCCGAATCCCAAGCCTCGCGCGCCCGCGCGCGCCACTCGGGATCGGCCAGCGCCTTGAGCTTCGCCGCGTCGTCCTTGATCTCGACGATGTCCTGCCAGGGCTGGAGGCCGAGCTGGGCGAACAGCAGCGTACGCTTGAAATCGACCGAGAACATGTACTGGACATGGGTGAAGCCGGTCCAGAACGGCAGGTCTTCCGCCTTGAACCGCTCGTGCAGCTTCCACTGCTCGGCCGCCGCCTGCTGCTGGAAGTCGAGCGTCGGCAGGCCGGCCCACTGGTATGTCACGCCGGTCTGCCTGCACAACCGGCCGAACCGCTCGACCGTAGCGGTCGCGGTCATGTGCATCCAGTTGTCGATGATGAGCTGGAAGGTCGCGCCCGGATGGCGGGCCACGACTTCCAGCAGCGCGAGATATTCCTCGTCCTCGGCGAGTTGCGAGGGCAGCGGGCGGTCGTGCTTGTCGCGGTCGAGCTGGTTGGAGGACAGCCCCATCGCCCCGGCGCGCAAGGCGTCGTCCAGCAGCGCGCACATCCGGACGATCTCTTCCGCCGTCGCCGCGCGCTGCCAGGCAGCCTCGCCCATGACGGCGAGGCGCATCGGGATATGGCCGCAGAACGAGGCGAAGTTTGCCGGCGTGCGCACGTTGCGTTCGTGCGAGGCCTTGTATTCGCTCCAGGTGTGCCAGTCCCACGGCAATGCCGTGCGCATCGGCACTTCGGGGATGTCCTCGAAGAAGTTGAAGATGTCGATGACGTCCTCGCGGCCCGAGCCGTCGGCGGGCAGCGGCGCGAGCGAGAAGCCGCAGTTGCCGTTGATCGACGTGGTGATGCCGTAACCGGGGAACGGCTCCATGTTGGGCGACCACCAGACGGCGGCGTCCCAATGGTTGTGCGCCTCGATGAAGCCGGGCGTCACATAGCAGCCGGCGGCGTCGATCACGCGCTCGTTGTCCCGGGGCTGCAAGCCGGGCGCGATCTCGGCGATGCGGCCGGCACGGACCCGCAAGTCGGCCTGGCGGGCGGGCCCGCCCGTGCCGTCGACGACGATGCCGTTCCTGATGAGCGTGCGGTATTCCATGTGGCGCTCCCAATTGCTGCCTGCTTACGGGGCGCGGCCGCCGCCCGATTCGGGCGTACCGGCCGCCAGCTTCCTGCCGATGGCTACGCCCGCCGATCCGCCCGGTCTATGATCCCCGGCGACACATGGCGGGTCCGGCGCGACAGGGCCACGGCAGCGCGAGGGCGCTGACCGCATCGGCAAGGAGTTTGTCGCCTCGGGTCAAACCACCGCCTTGGCAAGCGGGCATCCGCTCCGATAGCTTGGCGCCTGCGGCCCGCACGTCGACGGTGCCCGGACTCGGAGGCAAGGATGGCTGGATATTCCCCGGAAGAAGTGCGGGACGACTACGTCCCCAAAGCCGACTTCCTCGATCGGCGCTTCCACGAGCTGGAAAAGGAGCACCTCTGGCCCAAGGTCTGGCAGATCGCCTGCCGCGAGGACGACGTGCCCGAGCCGGGCGACTACATCGTCTACGACATCGTCGACGATTCGATCATCGTCGTGCGCGGCGAGGACGGAACGCTGCGCGCGTTCCACAACACCTGTCCGCACCGGGGAACGCTGCTGGCCGAGGGAAAGGGCAACACGGCCCAGTTCGTCTGCTCGTTCCACGGCTGGCGCTTCGGCAACGACGGCCGCAACGTCAAGGTGATCGACGCGCAGGACTGGGGCACCTGCCTCAGCCGGAAGGACACCGATCTGGTCCCGGTGCAGGTCGGCGCCTGGGGCGGCTTCGTGTGGATCAACATGGACCCCGACTGCCAGCCGCTCGACCGTTTCCTCGAACCGATGAAGGCCAGATGCGAGCTTTTCGAGTTCGAGAAGCTGAGCCCGGCCTGGTACAAGACCGTCACCGTCCCCGCGAACTGGAAGACCACGCTGGGCGCCTTCACGGAGTTCTACCACGTCCAGACGACGCATGCGCAGATGCTGACCTATACCAAGGACTATTCGATCAGCCGCGCGATGGGGCGGCACGGATGGATATCCTACGCGGGCGGCACCGGCCTGCCCGTCGGCCGCAGCTCGCGCCTGCCGCCCAAGGATGTCAGCGACTTCCGCGAATACCTGTTCGAGTACGCCGACCAGTTCCGCAACTACCTGAAGGCGATGCAGACCGAGCGCGCGTATCAGGCGACGCAGCGCCTGCGCACGGAGGTGGCGGCGGACGCGGCGCCTGAGGAGGTGCTCGGCAAATGGGGCCAGTTCATCTACGAGGCGGCGATCGAATCCGGTGCCGGCTGGCCGGAAGGGCTGACGCCCGAATACATGGCCGAAAGCGGGTTCGACTGGCACGTCTTCCCCAACACCGCCTTCCTCCACCCCGCCGTCGAGGCGGTGATCTGGTACCGCTTCCGCCCCTGCGGCGACGATCACGAGCGGACGATCTTCGACGTCTGGTCGCTCGAGCGCTTCCCGGCCGGACAGGCGCCCAAGGTGGAACACGAAGTCTACGAGGACTGGCGCGACGGCGACTATCCGCTGATCTTCCGGCAGGACTTCGAGAACATCCCCAAGGTGCAGAAGGGCATGAAATCGCGCGCCTTCAAGGGCGGGCGGCCGAGCCCGGTGCAGGAGCGCGCGGTCTCGCACTTCCACCGCACCCTGCGCCGCTTCCTGCAGGACCCGCACGCCGACGACGCGCTGGGGCCCGAGCCGCTGGTCGAAGTGCCCGAAACGGCGGGATAGGCCCGCCTGCCGGTCACGCCGGGCAGCGTATCTCCGTGCCGGCCGTGCCGGGGCCCAGCAGCGCGATGTCGGCGGCCTGCCGCACGGTGGTAGGCGATTCGCCGAACCAGCGCTGGCAACTGCGGTAGAGCACCGACAGCTCACTGTAGCCGAGCAGGCTGGCGACCGTCTTGAGCGGCAGCCGCGTCTGCCGGAGATAGCGGACCGCGGCATCGCGGCGCACTTCGTCCTTGATCGCCTCGAAGTTCTCGCCCTCGCTGCGCAGCCGGCGCTGCAGCGTGCGCGGGTGCATGCCCAGCTCGGCCGCCACTTCCAGTTGCGTGCAGTTGCCTTCGCTCAACTGCTGCTCGATCGCCAGGCGCACGCGGGTGCGGATCAGCGAGGCGGGCGACGGGAACTGCGAATCGATGAAGTAGGTGGCAAGCTGGAGCACGCGGTCGTTGCTGCCCGTTACCGGCGCATGGAAATCGTCCGACGCATAGAACAGCACGTTTGCGGGCTGCGCGAAGCGGACGCGGCATCCGAACAGGTCCGCGTGCGGGGTGGCGTCCTCCAGCGGCTCGTGCTGGAACCACACCTCGCGCGGCAGGGTCCGCCCGCCTGAGAACATGCGGGTGGCGAGGTGCGAGATCAGCAGCGCGTGCTCCACCGCCTGCCGCTGCCGGTAAAGGCGGGGCAGCACGATCTCGAAACGGATGGCGGTGCGGTCCCGCTCGGGGACGATGGTGACGTTCGCGCCGGCGCTGTAGGTGTGCGTATGATCGGCGCAGAACCGCCAGGCGTCGGCTACCGTGGCCGAGTTGCGCATGGCGATGTCGAGGGGCCCCAGGATGCCTTCCGCATACTGGCGCTGGGCCAGGCGCAGGCCGAAATCCGGGCAGCCCAGCGCGTCCGCGGCGGCCTCCAGCAGGCGGATCATCTGGCGATAGGGGATGAAGTGATCCCGCGCGCCGACAACCGCCGGATCGATCCGCACAGCACCGAAAAGCGGTTGCGGGTCATACCCGCGCGCGCGCACCAGTTCCGCGAAATAGGTCAGGCTCTCCGAGCGGACCATCGCCGGCGACGCATTCGCCCGCGCGACCGTTTCCGCCACCGACGACCCTGTCTCAACTGCCGGCACCCGATATCTCCTCCCGGCTACCTCTCTCCTGGACCCCTTCGCTCATTCGGCGAAGTTGGCCGCGAAGAATGCCAAAACGCAACCCGTCTGGCAATCTTTGGCCGTCTGGCAATGTCCGGCCGTCTGGCAATGTCCGGCGGCGGCGCACGCGCTTCGGGTTGTCGGCATTGCTCCGGCGAATGTCGCACGCCGTCAAAGACAAGCGGCTGCGCGCGGCCTAGCATGACGGTTCGCACAAGATGGGACAGGCCGCCTGCGCCGGCAGCGCGCCGCCGGACCCTCGGGAGGGGTGGATGAGCTTCGATGAGACCTTCGATCTGGTGATCGTCGGCAGCGGCTGCGCTTCGGTCACGGCGGCGCTGGCGGCCAAGGCGCAGGGCGGCAGCGCGGTGATCCTCGAAAAGCAGGCGGTGTTCGGCGGCTCCACCGCCTATTCGGGCGGCATCGCCTGGATTCCCAACAACCCGCTGCTCGACGACGACAGCGAGGACGCCTCGCGCACCTATCTCAACCACATCGTCGGCGCGCCGTCGAAAGCGTCGCCGGTGGCCAAGCGCGAGATGTTCCTCAAGGAAGGCCCGCGCGCGGTGCAGTTCCTGCTCGACCAGGGGGTCAAGCTGATCCGGGTGTACTGGCCGGATTATTATTCGGCGGCGCCCGGCGGGCACGACCACGGCCGCACCCTTTCGGCCGAGCTGTTCGACCTCAACGAACTGGGCGAATGGCGCGACAAGCTGGGCAGCTTCTACGGCTTCCCGGCGCTGCCGATCGGCAGCCACAAGTTCGTCGACCTGACGCTGGCCAAGCGCACGTGGAAGGGCAAGCGGACGGCGCTGCGGCTGGGCTGGGACATGTTCCGCGACAAGGTGACGGGCGCGCGGCGGCGCGGCTCGGGCAACGCCGTGCAGGGGCGGATGCTGCTGGCGGCGCTGAAGGCCGGCATTCCGGTGCGCATGGAAACCGAACTGGTCGAGCTGCTGACCGAAGGCGACGCGGTGGTCGGCGTCAGGGTCCGCACCCCCGGCGGGGAGCGTACGATCGGCGCGCGCCAGGGCGTGCTGCTCAACGCCGGCGGCTTCTCGCACAACCAGGCGATGCGCGACAAATACCAGCCGCAGCCGTCGAAGACCGAATGGAGCATGGTCAGCCCCGGCGACACCGGCGACGCGATGCAGATGGCCATGGCGCTGGGCGCCGATATCGACTGCATGGAGGAAGCCTGGTGGACGCCAGGCTCGCTCCTGCCCGACGGCAAGTACGGCGGGTTCCACGTGCCGGGCGAAAGCGGCAAGCCGCACATCGTCATCGTCGGGCCGGACGGCAGGCGCGTCGGCAACGAGGCGGGGTCCTACATGGAGTTCGGCCAGCGCATGTACGCCAGGGGCGCCGTGCCGTCCTGGGCGATCCTCGAAAGCCGCGCGTTCCGGCACTATAGCTGGGGCCCGGTGATGGTCGGCAAGTCGCCCGAGCCCTTCGTGGAGAACGGCTATCTGGTGAAGGCCCACACGCTGGAGGAGCTTGCCCGCAAATGCGGCATCGACGCCCAGGGCTTCCTCGCCGAGATGAAGCGCTTCAACGGCTTCGCCGCGCGCGGCATCGACGAGGACTTCGGCCGGGGCGCGAGCGAGCACAACAAGGCGATGGGCGATCCCACGCACCGCCCCAACCCCTCGCTCGGCGCGATCGCGCAGGGGCCGTTCTACGCCACGCGCATCTGGCCGCTCGACGTCGGCACGTCGGGCGGGCTCGTCACCGACGAATATGCCCGCGTGCTGAAGACCGACGGCCAGCCGATCCTAGGCCTCTACGCCGCCGGCAACATCACCGCGCCGGTCGTCGGCCACAGCTATCCGGGCGCGGGGGCGAGCATCGGCGGCGGCATCGCCTTCGGCTATATCGCCGCGCGCCACGCCATGCAGGCCAACGCGCTCGGCGCCGCCCAGGCGGCATGACCACGCTCGCCCACGCCCCCCAGACTTACGATCCCCGCGGCTACGACCCGTTCAGCCAGGCGGTGATGAACGACCCGCTGCCGTTCTACGAGCGGCTGCGCAGCGAAGCCCCGGCGCTTTACCTGCCGCAGTACGACACCTGGGTCTTCTCGCGCTTCCAGGACATCCTCGACGTGCTGACGGTGGGCGACAACGCCTTCATCGCCACCGACACCACCCTGCCCACGCCCGAGATCCTGAGCCGGCACAACCATGGCGAGGCCCGGCAGCTTCCGCTCGATCCGCTGCCGATCGGCGCGATGCTGGGTTCGCCGCATTTCGAGGTGCTGCGCAACGCGCACATCAGGCCGCTGCGCCCGCGCGCGGTGCGCGCGCTGGCCGATTTCGTGCGTGAGCTTTGCGAGCGGCGGCTGGACGAGCTGCTGCCGCAAAAGCGCTTCGACCTGACGCAGGACTATGGCGGCCATGTCTCCGCCAGCGTCGTCTGCCGCCTGCACGGCATGCCGGTTGCCCGCGCGGACGAGGTGCTGGACCTGGTCAACTCGCTCAGCCGCACCGATCCCGAAGCCGGCGGCACCGACGTGCCGACGATCATCGCCAACTGCGTCGGCATCCTCGGCGAATACGTCGCGCAGCGCCGCCGCGCGGGGGCCGACGGCGCGGTGCCGCTGATCGACGGCCTGATCGGGCTGGGCTACTACGGCCGCCCGCTCACCGATGCGGAGATCGCGACGCAGCTCACCTGCACGTTCATCGGCGGGGTGGAGACCGTGCCCAAGATCGCCGCGCACGGCCTGATGGAACTGCGCAACGCCCCGGCCCAGCTTGCCGAGGTGCGCGCCGACCTTGCCGCCAACGTGCCCGTCGCGGTCGAGGAGATGATCCGTTTCTGCGCCCCCGCGCAGTGGTTCGCCCGCACCGCGCACAAGGATGTCGAGGTCGCCGGCGCGCGGATCCGCAAGGGCCAGCGCGTGATCGCCCTGTTCGGCTCGGCCGCGCGCGACCCGGCCGAGTTCGACGATCCCGACAGCTTCGTGTGGAACCGCCCGATCGCGCGCGTCCTCTCGTTCGGCACCGGCCAGCACTACTGCATCGGCATCCACCTCGCCCGGCTGGAGCTGCGCATCCTGGTCGAGACGTTCCTGCGGCGCGTCGCGCGCTATTCGTTCGCCATGGACCGCGCGGTGCGGCTGCCGTCTAGCTTCCAGTGGGGCTGGAACGAACTGCCCGTGATCGTCGACGAGGAGGCCCGCGCGTGAGGGTCATCGAACCGGACGTGACGCGCATCGGCGAGACGGTGGACGCCATCGGCGAAACCCCGGTGTGGCGGGCGGCGGAAAACGCGCTCTACTGGATCGACTGCGAGGGGCCCTGCCTCCGGCGCTGGCAGGCGGACAGCGGCGAGATCGCCCGCTGGGACATGCCCGAGCGCATCGGCGGCTTCGTGTTCAAGGCGGGCGGCGGCGCGCTGGTGACGCTCGCCTCGGGCCTCTACGACCTCGATTTCGCCAGCGGCGCGCTGGCGCTGCGCGTCGCCTCGCCGCTGGCGGGCGAGGTCTCGCTGCACGAATGCGCCTGCGACCCGGCGGGCCGTTTCTGGGTCGGCGCGATCGACCACCGCGTCGGCCCGGCCAACCTCCATCCCGGCGGCGCCATGCTGTTCCGGCTGGAAGGCGAGAGGCTGGTGCCGGCGGTCGAGAACATCTCCTGCGCCAACGGGCTGGCGTTCAGCCCGCGCGGGGACGCGCTCTACCTTTCCGATTCGACCACGCTGCGCTGCGATCGCTATCCGCTAGACCCCGCGACCGGCGCGCTGGGAGAACGCGGCACGTTCTTCGCGCTGGGCGAAGACGACGGGTTCGTCGACGGCGCCGCGGTCGACGCGGAAGGCTGCTATTGGGCATGCCTGGTCTACGCCGGCAAGCTGCGCCGCTACCGCCCCGACGGCACGCCGGACCTGGAACTGCGGCTGCCCTTCGCCAATCCCACGAAGCTCGCCTTCGGCGGGCCCGGCATGACGTCCCTTTTCGTCACCACCATCCGCCACGGGCTCGACGGCAAGCAGCCGACGCCGCTCGACGGCGGGCTGTTCCGCATCGAGGGCGCCCACGCGGGCCTGCCCGATCCGCTGCTGCGAGGCTGATGCCATGGCAGACCTGCGCCAGCGCCTGATCGGACCGCCCGCCGCCTTCGGCACCTGGCTGGCGCTGGACAACGCCGTCTCGGCCGAAGTCATGGGGCGCGCCGGCTTCGACGCCGTGGTCGTCGACACCCAGCACGGCGGCGCGTCCGAAGCCACGCTCCTGCCGCTGCTGCAGGCGCTCGACGCGGCCGGGACGCCGGCGCTGGTGCGCGTGCCCTGGCTCGACCCGGCGCGGATCATGCGCGCCGCCGATCTCGGCGCGGCGGGCGTCATCGTGCCGATGGTCAACTCCGCCGCCGACGCGGAGCGGGCGGTGGCGGCGATCCGCTATCCGCCGCGCGGCATCCGCTCGTTCGGCCCGGTGCGGCGCTGGTACAGTCCCGAGGGCGCGGCGCGGGACGCGCTCTGCATCGTCATGATCGAGACGGCCGAGGCGCTGGCGGACCTTGAGGCCATCGCCGCCGTTCCGGGCCTCGACGGCCTGCTGATAGGCCCCGTCGACCTGGCGCTGGGCATGGGCTTCGCCCTGTCGCTCGACATGCCCGCGGCGGTGCTCGACGCGGTGGGCGAGGTGGCGGCCGCCTGCCGCCGGCATGGCCTGATCTGCGCCTCGGTATCCTTCGGCCCCGAAAACGCCGCGCTGCAGCTTGCGCGCGGGGTGACGTTCCTGACCTCGGGCAGCGACTCCCTGTTCATGCGCCGCGCCGCCGAGGCCGAGATCGCGGCGCTGCGCCAGCTTGCGGACCAGGCATGACCCAGGCGCGGCGCGACGATCTGGGGGCCGCGCTCGCCGGGGCGGTGGGCGAACGCCACGTCACAGCCGGGGAACGGGCCGAAGCGAAGTTCCGCGCCGACGTGCTCGGCAAGTATCGCGGCGATCCGGCCTGGGTCGTGCGCCCGGCCTCGACCGGCGAAGTCGCCGCGGTGATCCGCATCGCCGGCGCACGGGGGGCGCCGGTGACGGTGGTGGGCGGGCAGACGGGAACGGTCGGCGGCGCCATCGCCAGGGCGGGCAGCATAGCGCTCTCGCTCGACCGGATGAACCGCGTTCTGGCGATCGACACGGTGGGCATGACGATGACGGTCGAGGCCGGCTGCATCCTCCAGGCCGCGCAGGAAGCGGCCGAGGCGCGGGGCGCGTTCCTGCCGCTCGACCTCGGCTCGCGCGGGTCGGCGACGATCGGCGGGGCCGTCGCCGCCAACGCCGGCGGCAACCGCGTGCTGCGCTGGGGCATGATGCGCGACATGGTGACGGGGCTGGAGGCGGTGCTGGCCGACGGCACCGTCGTCACCGCGCTGACGCCGATGATCAAGGACAACGCGGGCTATGCCTGGAAGCACCTGATGATCGGCAGCGAGGGCACGCTGGGCATCGTCACGCGCGCGGTGCTGCGCCTGCGCCCGCGCCCGACGACGGACCAGACGGCGCTGGTGGCGCTGGCCGATTTCGACGCGGTCGCCGCCCTGCTGCGCGCGCTGGAAGTGCGGCTGGGCGGCCGCCTGTCCTCGTTCGAGCTGATGTGGCGCGATTTCTATGCGGCGATGACCGGGGCGCAGCTTGCCGCCCGGCCCCGCCCGATGGCCGAGGGCCACGCTTTCTATGCCCTGATCGAGATGCTCGGCGGCGATCCGGACAACGACCCCGCGCAGTTCGAGGCGGCGCTGGCGGCGGCGATCGCCGACGGCATCGTCGCGGACGCGGTGATCGCCAAGTCCGGCCGCGAGCGCGAGGCGCTCTGGGCGGTGCGCGAGGACATGGTTCCCGGCCTTGCCGCCTACAAGCCCTTCCTGGTCTATGACGTGAGCATGGCGCTGGGCGACATGCCCGGCTTCGCGGCGGACGTACGCGCGCGCATCGCGGCGGCGTTCCCGCAGGCGCGGATGCTGTTCTACGGCCACGCGGGAGACGGCAACCTGCACATCATCGTCAACATCGGCGAGGACGGCCCCATGTACGAGGACGAGATCGACCGGCTGGTCTACGAGGCGACCGGCCGGGTGGGCGGTTCGATCGCCGCCGAGCACGGCATCGGCCGCGCGCGCGCCGGCCATCTCGGCCGGACGCGCTCGGCCGCCGAGATCGCGCTGATGCGCCGGATCAAGCAGGCGCTCGATCCCGACGGCATCCTCAATCCCGGCAAGGTGCTGCCATGAGCGGCGGCCCGGCGGCGGCGCCGACATGGCTGGGCGAGCCCGATCGCTTCGCCCGCCGCAACCGCATCCTCACGCTCGATCCCGAGGCGGACGCGCGCGAGATCATCGGACTGTTCTATGCCGATTTCCGCTCGGTCATGCTGCCGCAGGGCTTCAACGGCTTCATGATGACCTTCGCCGCGCCGCGCATCTCGCGCGTGCTGGCGCAGACCGGCGAGATCGAGAACCGCGTCGCCAAGCGCATCATCGACACGATCCTGCTCTCGCGCGAGGTCATGGAGCACGGCTTCGCCCCCGGCCCCGGCCGCGACGCCGCGCGCCGGGTCAACGCGATGCACCGGCGCTACGACATCCACGACGACGATTTCGTCGTGGTCGGCTGCGACGAGGCGCTGTGCGGCCTGGAACTGGCCGAACGCTTCGGCTGGCGCGCCGTGACCGATCACGAGCGCATGGCCCTGCGCAACTACTACGACCTGCAGTCGCGCGCCTACGGCTCGCGCCGCGGCCTGCCGCCGGACATGGCCGCGATGCACCGCTTCTGGTCGGACTACCTGGACGCGCAGGCCCGCTTCGAGCCCCAGAACCGCCGCCTTGCCGATGCGACGCTGGGCTTCTTCCTGGGCCTGTTCCCGCGCTGGATGCGGCCGGCGGCCAGGGTGCTGCTGCTGGGGCAGCTCGATCCCCGCATCGTCACGGCCTGCGGCCTGCGCGCGCGCACCGCGCCCGAGCGCTGGCTCGCCCACGCGATGCTGCGCGCGATGGGGCGCAAGGACCCGGTGCCCGACGGCGCGCCCGACGACCTGCAGCGGCTCGTCGCGCTGGCCTATCCCGACGGCTGGCGGGTCGAGGATCTCGGCACCCATCACCCGGACAGCGACCGACCGGGTGGGGCAGTGGACCGGTGCCGCTTCCACGCGAGTGGATCGAACGCTAGCCCGCCTCGGCCCAGCCGCCGCCCAGCGCCTTGAACAGATCGACGCGGAGCGAGCCGAGCTGCTGGTCGGACGCGGCGCGCGCGCCGCGCGCGGCGAGAAGTTCGCGCTGGGCGTCGAGCAGGTCGAGCAGCCCGATCGCGCCCGCGCGATAGCGCCGGTCGGCCAGCCGGAAGGCGGCGTCGGCATGGGTCACGGCTTCGCCGAGCCGCGCGTTGCGCTCGCCTTCGGCGGCGTAAGTGGACAGCGCCTGCTCCACTTCCTTGAGCGCGGTCAGCACCGCGCCGTCGAACGCGGCCAGCGAAGCCTGCGCCGTCGCCTCGGCCTGGGCGATGCGGGCGCGGCCGACGGCGACGCTGGGGAAGCTCCACGAAATCAGCGGGCCGAGCGAGAAGCTGAAGCTGTCGCTGCCGCGAACCTGGTCGTTACGGAAGAAGCTGCCCGAGCCGCCGAGCGAGATGCGCGGATAGAGATCGGCGGTGGCGACGCCGATGCGCGCGCTGTCGGCCGCCAGCCGGCGCTCGGCCTCGCGCACGTCGGGACGGCGGGCGAGCAGCGCCTGCCCGTCGCCGACGGGGATCGGCCGCAGCACGCGCGGCGCGCGGGCGCAGTCCCGCGCCGCCGCCGGCACTTCGGCCGGCGTCGCCCCCAGCAGCGCGGCCAGCTCGAACAGCGAGGCGCGGCGGCGGCCTTCCAGCGCGGGCAGTTCGGCGCGGATGTTGGCGAGCGCGGTCGCCGCACGCTCGGCGTCGAACCGCGAGGCGGAGCCGGCGCGCTCGCGCTGCCGGACGAGGGCGACCTGACGCTCGGCCATGTCCGCCGATTCCCTTGCCACCGCCACGCTTTCCGCCAGCGCGCAGGCATCGGCATAGGCACGGGCGGTCTCGGCGGCGACGGTCAGCGCCACGCGGTCGCGCGTCGCCTCGATGGCCTGGGCATCGGCGCGCGCGGCCTCCACCGTCCGGCCGATGCGGCCGAACAGGTCGATTTCCCAATCGACATCCATGCCGCCGTTGAACGACCACTGCGTGTCGCCGCTGCTGCCGCCCTGGAAACCGCCGCCGCCGCCCTGCGAGTTGCCGTATTTCGCGCTGCCGGTGGTCTGGCCCGCCGGCAGGTAGCCGGCGCGCGCCTCGCGCAGCACGTTGCGGGCGCGCAGCAGGTTGGCGCGCGCCACGCGCAGATCGGTGTTGGCGGCGAGCGCGCGGCCGATCAGCGCGTCGAGCGCGGGATCGTCGTAGAGCCGCCACCAGGCCTCGACCGCCGGCGCCGCGCTGGTGCCGGGCGCGGCGGACTGGAAGGCGCCGGCCGCGGCGGGCGGCGGCGTCTCGGGCGGGCGATAATCGGGGCCCACCGCACAGCCGGCGGCGAGCAGCGGCAACAGCGCCAGCAGCACCCCGGTCCTACGCATGCGCGGCATCCTCCGCCCCGGCCAGCGCCCTGGCGCGCGGGCTGTCGGCGGCGGCGCGGTGGTCGCGGGCGATGAAGCTGTAGATCACCGGCAGCACGAACAGCGTGAACAGCGTGCCCACCAGCATCCCCATGACGACGACGATGCCGATCGCGAAGCGGCTGGAGGCGCCCGCGCCCGACGCGAACAGCAGCGGGATCAGGCCCGCGACC
Source organism: Novosphingobium sp. (assembly GCA_041677785.1). Taxonomy (GTDB): domain Bacteria; phylum Pseudomonadota; class Alphaproteobacteria; order Sphingomonadales; family Sphingomonadaceae; genus Novosphingobium. The sequence continues at coordinate 23,938 of JBAYPJ010000018.1, forward strand.
ATCGCCGCGGTGGTCATCAGCACCGGCCGCATGCGCACCGCCGCCGCCTTGCGGATCGCCGACACGCGGTCCAGCCCTTCGCCGTGCTGCATCTCGTTGGCGAAGGACACCATGAGGATGCCGTGCTTCGATATGAGGCCGATCAGCGTGACCAGCCCGATCTGGGTGTAGATGTTGAGCGTGGCATAGCCGAGGTAGAGCGGCACCAGCGCGCCGCAGACCGCCAGCGGCACCGTCACCAGGATGACGATCGGATCGCGGAAGCTCTCGAACTGGGCGGCAAGGACGAGGAAGATCACGATCAGCGCGAAGCCGAACGACACCGTCAGCCGGTTGCCCTCGTAGACGTACTGCCGGCTGTCGGACAGCCAGTCGACGGTGAAGCCCGCCGGAAGCTGCTGCGTCTCCAGAAAGGCGACCGCCTGGCCCATCGTCGTGCCCGGCGCCAGCACGGCGGACAGCGTCGCCGAATTCATCTGGTTGAACTGCGGCAGCCGGTTGGGCTGCGGGCGCATCTCGATCCGCACCACCGTCGAGAGCGGCACCAGCGCGCCCGAGCCGGCGCGGACGTAGAAGCGGCCGAGGCTGTCGGGCGTCAGCCGCCGGTCCTGCGGGACCTGGGCGATGACGTCGTAGGAACGGTTATAGTAGTTGAAGCGGTTGACGTAGTTCTCGCCCACCAGCGTCGCCAGCGTGGAGGCGATGGCCTCCATGGTCACGCCCAGCTCGCCGGCCTTGGCGCGGTCGACGACGATGTGGGCTTCCGGGCTGTCGAACGCGAGGTCGGTGTCGACGAAAGCGAAGAGGCCGCTGCCCCAGGCCGCGCCCTTGATCGCCTCTATCGCCCCGTAGATCTCGGAAAAATCCGCGGACGAGCGGATCACCATCTGCACCGGCAGCCCGCCGCTGCCGGCGGGGAGCGAAGGCGGCTGGAATGCGGCAGCATAAACGCCTGTCAATCCCGCGCCCTTCTGGTTCAGTTCAGCCTGGATTTCGGCGGCGCTGCGGTCCCGCTCGCTCCAATCCTTGAGGATGGTGCCGCCGAATCCGTTGTTGGGACCATCGGTGCCCGAGCCGAACCACGAGCTTTCGTATTCGGGCAGCCCGTGGAAGATGCGGTCCATCTCGCCGGCGAAACGCGCGGTATAGTCGACATTGGCGTACTGCGGGCCCTTGAGCTGGACGAAGATGACGCCCTGGTCCTCCTCGGGCGCCAGTTCGCGCTGCGCGCCGGTGAACAGCACGACGATGCCGACCAGCACCGCCAGCCCCGCCACCAGCACCGCCCCGCGCGCCGCCATCGCCATGCCCAGCAGCCGCGAATAACCGCGCTGCAGGCGATGGACGGTGTCCTCGATCCTGCGCGAGAAGCGCCCCTGGCCGATCTGGTGGTTGAGCAGGTAACTGCTCATCATCGGCGAGAGCGTCAGCGCGATCACGCCCGAGACGATCACGGCCCCGGCCAGCGTGAAGGCGAACTCGCGGAACAGCGCGCCGGTAAGGCCGCCCATCAGGCCGATCGGCGTGTAGACCGCGGCAAGCGTGATCGTCATCGCGATCACCGGCGCGACGATCTCGCGCGCGCCGACCAGCGCCGCCTCGACCGGCGGCAACCCTTCCTCGATGTGCCGGTGGATGTTCTCGACCACGACGATGGCGTCGTCGACGACCAGCCCGATCGCCAGCACCATGGCCAGCAGCGTCAACAGGTTGAACGAGAAGCCGAAAGCCAGCATCAGCGCCGCGGTGCCGACCAGCGAGAGCGGGATCGTCACCACCGGGATCACCACCGCGCGCACGGTGCCCAGGAACAGGAAGATGACGACGACGACGATCAGCACCGCCTCGATCAGCGTGCGCGTAACCTCGTCGATCGAGGCGTTGACGAAGTGCGCGGTGTCGAACTGGTCGAACACCCTGGTGCCGGGCGGCGCCACCCGCTCGATGCCCGGCAGCAGGTCGTTCACCGCCTTGACGATCTCCAGCGGATTGCCGTCGGGCGTCGGCGAAATAGCGAGGAATACCGAACGCTTGCCGCTGCTGGTCGCCTGGCTGTCGTAGTTCTGGCCGCCGATCTCCACGGTGGCGACGTCGCCCAGCCGGACGACGCCGTCGCCGGTGGACTTGATCACCATCCGGCGGAACTCCTCGACGCTGGTGAGGTCGGTCGAGGCGGTGATGTTGATCACCGTGCGCGCGCCCTTGAGCTGACCCGGCGCGGACTGGACGTTGTTGGCGCGCAGCGCCTCGGCGATCTCGCCGGCGGTGATGCCGCGCGCGGTCAGCTTGTCGGGATCGACCCAGACGCGCATCGCCAGCACCTGCTGCCCGCCCATCTCGACTTTGCCGACGCCGGACACCGAGCTGATCAGCGGCTGCGCCACGCGCGTGGCGAAGTCGGTGAGCTGCGGGATCGTCATCGTGTCGGACTGGAACGTGACGTATTCGATCGCCGCCACGCCGTCGGTGATCTTGCTGATCACCGGATCGGTCGCTCCGGGCGGCAACTGGTACTTCACCTGCTGCACGCGGGCGAGGATCTCTGTCATCGCGCGGTCGGCGTTGGCGTTGAGCTTCAGCTTGGCCGAAACCATGCTCATGCTCTGGGTCGACGAGGACGTAAGATACTCGATGCCGTTGGCCGTCGCGATCGCTTGCGAGATCGGCGTGGTGACGAAGCCCTGCATCACCTCCTGCGTCGCGCCCGGATAGGATGTCGTCACGGTGATCGTGGCGCTTTCCATGTTCGGGTATTCGCGCACGTTGAGCAGCGCCATCGACGCGCCGCCGACCAGCAGGATCAGCAGGCTGACGACGACCGAGAGGATCGGCCGCCGGATGAAGAGGTCGGTGAAGCGCATCGCCCTCAGCGCCCGGTGGTCGGCGAGACCAGCCGCGAGACGCGCACCGCGGCGCCCGGCTGGACGCGGAGCTGCCCTTCGGTAAGCACGACGTCGCCCGCCTTCAGCCCCTTGGCGACCACCACCGCATCGCCGAAGCGGCGGCCGGTCTCGACCGGGACGATCTCCGCCTTGCCTTCCTGGCGGGCCTTGGCCCCGCGCACCGCGACCACGCTGTCACCCTGCGCCGAGGTCTGGACGGCGGTGGCGGGCACGACCAGCGCCCCCGGAAGCGGGGCCAGCGTCAGCGCGGCGGTGACGTACATGCCCGGCCGCAAGGCGGCGCCGGGGTTGGCCAGCGTTGCCTGCACCCGGATGTTGCGGCTCTGCTCGTCGATCCGCGGCTCGACCGTGGTAACGCGCGCGGTGAAAGTGCGCCCCGGCCAGGCGTCCGAGGTGACGCGCACCTCGCTGCCCGTGCGGAGCTTCGACAGTTCCTGCTGCGGCACGGTGAAATCGACGAAGAGCGGGTCGAGCGCGACCAGCGAGGCGATGCCGTCGCCGGGATTGAGATACTGGCCCAGGTTCACCTGGCGCACGCCGATCTGCCCGGCGAAAGGCGCGGCGATGCGCTTCTGCACCAGCCGCGCGTCGAACTGGCGCACGGCGGCCAGGGCCTGGTCGTATTCGGCCTGGCGCTGCTGCAGCACCTCGCGCGATTCAGCCCCGCTGGGCGCCAGCTCGCGCGAGCGTGCGAGCTGCTGGCGGGCGAACTCCGCCTTCGCGGCGGCGGCGGCGCGGTCGGCGCGCTCGGGCCCGTCGTAGAGCCGCACGAGCGTCGCGCCAGCGCCGACATGCTGGCCGCCGGTGAAATTGATCGCCGATATGCGCCCGGCCACCTCGGGCGCCAGCATGACCTCGCGCACAGCGCGTAGCGAGCCGACCGCCTCGAGCGCGGCGGGAACATCGGCGGGCGATACGACGGTGGCGACCACCGCGACCGGCGGCGGGGCCTGCCGCGGCGGCGGCGCGTTGCGCCAGGCGCGCCAGGCGAACAGCAGGGCGAAAAGAATGACGACCGCCACCAGCACGATGACGACCGGCCGCGCCTGCGACCGGCCCGGTGGGGGGCCGTCCTCGTGCTCTACCGCTACCGCGCCATCGTCCGACATCGCCCCAGTTCCTGACACAAGTTAATCGACTGCGGGTCGATTATTGCGCGGCGGCTAACAATGTCGCGCTGCGCCGTCAAATGCATTCTGGTCGCAAAACCGGGATGAACCGCCTATCATATCCCGATGCAACCGCCACCCGCCACGCTTGCTCGCCCCAGCCGCCTTGCCGGCGCGCCGCCTGGACGGCGCCGGCGCGACCAGCGGCTTGCCGGTCTGCTCGATGCCGCCGCGGCGCTTTTCGTCGAGAAAGGCATCGCGGCGACCAGCATCGAGGACATCGCCGAACGCGCCGGCGTCGCCAAGGGTACGTTCTATCATTATTTCCAGGACCGCGCGGCCATGCTCGAAGCGCTGCGCAGGCGCTACTCGCAGCGCTTCGCCGATCTCGTCGACGCGGCGATGGACGCCTGCCCGCGCAACGACTGGGACGGCCGCCTCGCCGCCTGGGTCGAGGCGACCGTCGGCGAATACCTGGCGACCTACCGGCTGCACGACGCCATCTTCCACGATCCCGTCGTCTGCGAGCGGTGCGTGATCAGCGAGGAAACCTTCGTGGTCAGCCTCGCCGCGCTGCTGCAGAAGGCGGCGGCGGCGGGAAGCTGGGCGATCGCGGACCCGCTGACCACGGCCGCCTTCATGTTCCACGGCATGCACGGCCTGCTGGACGAGACCATTGCAACCAATGCCGACACGGACGTGATCAAGGAGCGCATCGCCGGGCTGTTCCGGCAGATCGTCCGCCCCATGCCGGGCTGATGGCCGCATTGCCGCATTGCGACCAATTACGGCGACCCCGCTCAGCCGGAGCGGAGGCAAGGCTGTAACGTCGGTCCATTTGCAAAAGCATACAACCATCAGCCTTCTTGCTGCCGATGCCCGCGTGCCGCTAGGACGCTGCAAATCGCGGCCGGGACCAGCTTATGAACTTCGAGCAGTGGGCAATCATTGCAATCCTGATCGCGATGCTCGCGGCCTATGCGACGGAACGCATCCGCGTGGAACTGGTGGCGATGTGCGGGCTCGGGCTCGGGTACCTGAGCGGCGCGGTGCCGGCGCAGACCGTCTTCGCCGGTTTCTCCAGCGCCGCGGTGGTGACGGTGGTGGAAGTCCTGCTGATCGTCTCCGCGCTGGCGCAATCGCAGGCGATCGACGGCTTCGCGCGCCGCATCATCGCGCGCGCGCGCAACGAGACCGTGGTGCTCGCCGTGCTCTGCGCAATGGCGGCGGCGGTATCGGTCTTCATCAACAACATCGGCGCCCTGGCTCTGTTCTTCCCAATCGCGCTGTCGGTCTGTGCGCGGCTGGATATCCCGCCCGGCCGCGTGCTGATGCCGCTGTCGTTCGCGACGCTGCTGGGCGGAACCTGCTCGCTTACCGGCACGCCGGCCAACCTCGTGGTCAACGAATGGAAGATCGCCGAAACCGGCAAGGGCTTCAGCTATTTCGAGCTGGGCCTGATCGGCTTGCCGGTCGCGCTGGCCGGCCTTGCCTGGATCGTGCTGGCCGCGCCGCGCATCCTGGGGCGGGAGCCATCCCCCTCCGCCGCCGGTGCCGGAGTCGATGCCGGTCCCGCCGAATTCCTCGCCGAGACGACCGTGCCGGAAGGCTCGGCGCTGGCCGGACGCCGCCTGCCCGACGCGGAAGCGGAGTTCGGCCTGACCATCCATGGCGTGATGCGCCACCGTGCCCATGTCTTCGCCCGGCGCGGCGACATCGTCATCGCGCCGGGCGACACGCTGCTGGTGGAGGGTGACGTCGGCCGGATCGACCAGCTTCAGGACGAAAGACAGCTCGCCGGACCGGACGCGCGCGCGCAAGGGACGGAGGGGCCGGAGCGGATCGAGGCCGTGGTCATGCCCGAAAGCCTGCTGCTGGGCTCGCGCATCGCCGATGTCGGCGCCTTCGCCGAGCATTCGGTCAGGGTCGCCGCGCTGGCCAGCCGGCGCCACCGGATCGAGGGGAGCTTCGGCGACCTGCAGATCGGCATGGGCGACGTCCTGCTGCTGACCGGCGAGCGCGACGCCTTGCGCCAGGCCGTGGCAGAATGCGGACTGCTGCCGCTGTCGCGACGGCGGCCGCGACCGTCCGGCCGGAGGGCCCTGCCCGGCGTGGCGATCCTCGCCGTGGGCGTGCTCCTCTCGACCTTCGGGGCGGTCCCGCCGGAACTGGCCTTCGGCGCGGTGGTGCTGGCGCTGGCCGCGACGGGCAGCCTCAACCTGCGCACGGCCCTGCAGGACCTCAACTGGCCGATCGTCATCCTGCTCGCCTGCATGATCCCGCTCGGCCTGGCCGTCGAGGACACCGGCACGGCGCGGGTCATCTCCAATGCCGTCGCCGCCTACCTGCCCGCGTCCGAGCCGCTGATCGTCACCGCGCTGGTGCTGTTGACGGCGGCGGCGATCACGCCCTTCATCGACAACGTCTCGGTCGCCGTCGTACTCAGCCCGATCGCCGCCGCGGTGGCCTCTCGGACCGGCATCGCGGTAGAGCCGCTGCTGATGGCGGTCGCGGTCGGCGCCTCGCTCGATTTCCTGACGCCGTTCGGCCACCACAACAATGCCGTGGTGATGGGCGCGGCCGGCTATCGCTTCGTCGACTTCCCGCGATTCGGCGCGCCGCTGCTGGCCATCTGTCTGCTCGTCGCGATCCTCGCACTCGCAGCGCTGGTATAGGGACCGAACTTGCAATTTTTTTTGATGACGCCTAAATACCTACTATTCATATAGGGAAAGAACAGCACCCTCTCCATGATTTCCAACAAGGCCAAATATGCCTTCCGCGCCCTCCTGGCGATCGCCGCGGAGCCGGAGGGGAACGCGCTGACCAGCGCCGGGATCGCCCGCCGGCATTCCATTCCGCACAAGTTCCTCGAACAGATCCTGCTCGACCTCAAGAAAGCGGGCATACTGGAGAGCCGGCGCGGGAAATCCGGCGGATATGCGATGCTCAGGCCCGCGGATACCATCAGTTTCGGCGAGGTTCTGAGGCTTTTCGAGGGCCCGCTGGCGCCGCTTCCCTGCCTCTCGCGGCAGTCCTACCGCAAGTGTGAGGACTGCGTGAGCGAGACCAACTGCGAAATCCGGCGGGAATTCGCCCGCTCCTACGACGCCAGCCGCAGGGTGCTCGATTCGCGCACCATCGGCGATGCCCTGAACGACACCTCCTACGCTCCGCTCACCGCAGAGAACCGCCGGGCCGGCTGATCGGCCATTTTACCATCTTGCATATCCCTACTTTTTAGGTAGAGATAATGGGGTAACACCCTTATCCCCTGTCCTTCCGTCCACGCGGGCGGAGGAAGGCCCTCGGGAGAATGCAAGGATGACGAAGTCACGCCGGCTGCGGCATTTCGGCGCCGCTGCGCTGCTCATGGGCCTGGCGCTCGCGGGCGGCTGCTCCAGCAAGGACGCGCAGGACGGCAACGCCGTCGAGCTGCTCAACGTCTCCTACGATCCGACGCGCGAGCTATACGCCGCGATCAACCCGAAATTCGCCGCCCAGTGGCAGACGCAGACCGGGCAGAAGCTGACCATCAACATGAGCCACGGCGGCTCCGGCAAGCAGGCGCGCGCGGTGATCGACGGCCTGGGCGCGGACGTGGTGACGCTGGCGCTGGCCTACGACATCGACGAGATCGCGGCGCGCAGCGGCGGCAAGCTGCCGGCGGACTGGCAGGCCCGCCTGCCGCACAACAGCGCGCCCTATACCTCGACCATCGTGTTCCTGGTGCGCAAGGGCAACCCCAAGGGCATCCACGACTGGGCCGATCTGATCAGGCCGGGCGTCGCCGTGATCACGCCCAACCCCAAGACCAGCGGCGGCGCGCGCTGGAACTTCCTGGCCGCCTGGGCCTATGCCCACGCCAGGACCGGGACCGACGCCGGCGCCGAGGACTTCGTCAGGAAGCTCTATGCCAACGTGCCGGTGCTCGACAGCGGCGCGCGCGGATCGACCACGACTTTCGCCGAGCGCGGCATCGGCGACGTGCTGCTCGCCTGGGAGAACGAGGCGTTCCTCGCCCGGAAGGAACTGGGCCAGGGCAAGTTCGACATCGTCGCGCCCTCGATCTCGATCCTGGCCGAACCGCCGGTCACCGTGGTCGACGCGAATACCCGGCGCCACAAGAACGAGAAGGCCGCCAGGGCTTATCTCGAGTATCTCTACACCCCCGAGGCGCAGGAGATCATCGCCCGGAACTATTACCGCCCGATCGACCAGACCGTCGCGGCGAAATACGCCGCGACCTTTCCCACGCTCAACCTGGTGACGATCGACGGCGCGTTCGGCGGCTGGGAGGCGGCGCAGAAGAAGTTCTTCGTCGACGGCGGGGTCTTCGACAAGATCTACGCCGCGACCAAGCGGTAGTCCCGGCCATGGAGATCGCATTGAGCAGTCCTCTGCAGATGCCGGCGACGCCCGCACGCGCGGCGCGCCCGCGCCGTCGCGGCAGGTCGGTCATTCCCGGCTTCGGCCTGACGATGGGCCTGACCCTGGCCTGGCTGTCGCTGATCGTGCTGCTGCCGCTGAGCACGGTGTTCATCCGCTCGGCCGGCATGGGGTGGGCCGATTTCATCGCCGCCGGCCTCTCGCCGCGAGCGCTGGCGGCCTACCGGATCAGCTTCGGCACCGCGTTCGCCGCGGCGCTGGTCAACGGCGTGTTCGGCCTGCTCACCGCCTGGGTGCTGGTGCGCTACGATTTCCCCGGCAAGCGCGTGGTCAACGCGCTCGTCGACCTGCCCTTCGCGCTGCCCACCGCCGTCGCCGGCATCGCGCTGACCACGATCTATTCGCCCAGCGGCTGGGTCGGGCAACTGTTCGAGCCCCTGGGCATCCAGCTCGCCTACAGCCCGATCGGCATCACCCTGGCGCTGATCTTCATCGGCCTGCCGTTCATCGTGCGCTCGGTCGAGCCGGTGCTGGAAGACCTCAGCGCCGATGTCGAGGAAGCCGCCCTGTCGCTGGGCGCCAGCCCCTGGCAGGTCTTCGCGCGCGTCGTCCTGCCGGCGATCCTGCCCGCCCTGCTGACCGGCTTCGCGCTCGCCCTCGCCCGCGGCGTCGGCGAATACGGGTCGGTGATCTTCATCGCCGGCAACATGCCGTTCAAGTCGGAGATCGCGCCGCTGCTGATCATCACCCAGCTCGAGCAGTACGACTATGCCGGCGCCACCGCGATCGCCACGATCATGCTGATCGCCTCCTTCGCGATCCTGCTGCTGATCAATCTGATCCAGGCCTGGAGCCGGCGGAGGATGCAGGGATGAACACGCTGTCCTTCCTTCGCGCCCGGCACCTGCTGATCGCCGCCGCGCTGGCCTTCATCGCGCTGTTCCTGGTGCTGCCGCTGGCCGCGGTGTTCTCCGCCGCGCTGCAGAAGGGGCTTGAGGCCTATGGCACCGCGCTGGTCGAGCCCGACGCGATCTCCGCCATCAAGCTCACGCTGCTGGTCGCCGCGATTTCCGTGCCGCTCAACGTCGTGTTCGGCATCGTGGCGGCGTGGTCGATCGCCAAGTTCGACTTTCCCGGCAAGAGCCTGCTGATCACCTTCATCGACCTGCCGTTCTCGGTGTCGCCGGTGGTGGCGGGGCTGATCTACGTGCTGATGTTCGGCGCGCAGGGCTGGTTCGGCCCCTGGCTGGCCGAGCACGACGTCCAGATCATCTTCGCCGTGCCGGGCATCGTCCTCGCCACGATCTTCGTCACCTTCCCCTTCGTCGCGCGCGAGCTGATCCCGCTCATGGGCGAGCAGGGCCGCGACGACGAGGAAGCCGCGCTGTCGCTGGGCGCGTCCGGTTTCCAGACTTTCCTGCGCGTGACGCTGCCCAACATCCGCTGGGGCCTGCTCTACGGCGTGCTGCTGTGCAACGCGCGCGCCATGGGCGAGTTCGGCGCGGTTTCGGTCGTCTCCGGCCATCTGCGCGGGCTGACCAACACCATGCCGCTGCATGTCGAGATCCTCTACAACGAGTACAACTTCGTCGCCGCCTTCGCCGTCGCCTCGCTGCTGGCGATGCTCGCCCTGGTGACACTCGTGCTCAAGAGCCTCCTCGAATGGCGCGTGGGCTATCATCACGGGAGTGCAAGGCATTGATCAGGCTTCAGGGCATAACCAAGCGCTATGGCCAGTACGCGGCGCTGAACGACATCAGCCTGGAGGTTCGCGACGGCGAGTTCCTGGCCCTGCTCGGCCCCTCGGGCTCGGGCAAGACCACGCTGCTGCGGATCATCGCGGGGCTGGCCTTTCCCGACAAGGGCAGCGTCACGTTCAACGGCGAGGACGTGACCGACCTCAAGGTCGCTGACCGCAAGGTCGGCTTCGTCTTCCAGCAATACGCGTTGTTCAAGCACATGACGGTGGCCGAGAACGTCGGCTTCGGGCTGTCGGTGCGCAAGCGCAGCCAGCGGCCGCCGAAGGCCCGGATCAAGGCGCGCGCGGAAGAACTGCTCGATCTCGTCCAGCTCGGCGGGCTGGGCAACCGCTATCCGGCGCAGCTCTCCGGCGGCCAGCGCCAGCGCGTCGCGCTCGCCCGCGCGCTGGCGGTGGAGCCGCAGCTCCTGCTGCTCGACGAACCGTTCGGCGCGCTCGACGCCAAGGTCCGCAAGACGCTGCGCCGCTGGCTGCGCGACCTGCACAAGCAGATGGGCCTGACCTCGATCTTCGTCACCCACGACCAGGAGGAAGCGCTCGAACTCGCCGACCGCGTCGTCGTCATGGACCACGGCGTGATCGAGCAAGTCGGCACGCCCGAACAGGTCTACATGGAGCCGGCGACGCCCTTCGTCTCCGACTTCGTGGGGGAGACCAACCACTTCGCCGACGGCATCCACGTTCGCCCCCACGATCTCGACATCGTGGCGGCGGACGGCCTGCCCGTCGTCGTCGACAACGTCTTCCGCAAGGGCGGCGCCTGGCGGATCGAAGGCGTTTGCGCCGGAGACCGCGTGGTCGAGCTTGATGTCGACGCCAGCCTGCCCCCGCCTTCGCCCGGAGAAACCATCCAGGTTCGCCCCCGCCGGTCGAAGGCCTTTACCCCAACCGGAGCCAACAGCCATGACCATGCCTGAACAGTCATTCCCCAATGACGCTCAGCGGCTACTGGAAGAAAGCATCTCCAGCGTCCGCGAAGCGCTCGCCGGGCTCAAATTCGGCAACGTGTCCCTCACCGTCCACGAGGGCCGCGTCGTCCAGATCGACGTGACGGAGAAGAAACGGCTCAAGCCGAACTGATCCGCCGCACTCCTGCCCATTTCAGGCCAAGACCAGAAAACCCAGCGCCCGCCGGACGACCGGAGGCGTCGTGATCCACATCAGGAAGGAAAAACGATGATCTCCCGTTCCGTGTTGCTGGCGGGCGCCGCCAGCGCAGCCTTTTTCGCGTCCCCCGTCCTCGCCGCCGAAGCCGCAGCCGATACGGTCGCGGCCAATGCCGCCGCAGCCGATACCGCCGCCGAGCAGGACACCCTCAGCCGCGGCGAGGTGATCATCGTCACCGCCCGCCGCCGGCAGGAGACGGCGCAGGCGGTTCCGCTGGCGATTTCCGTGATCAAGGCGGACAGCATCGAATCGACGGGCAACTTCAACGTCGTCAAGCTGCAGCAGCTCGCCCCGACGCTGCAGGTCTATACCTCGAACCCGCGCAACACCTCGGTCAACATCCGCGGCCTGGGCGTGCCGTTCGGCCTGACCAGCGACGGCTTCGAGCAGGGCGTCGGCATCTACGTCGACGATGTCTACAACGCGCGCGTCGCCGCCGCGACTTTCGACTTCCTCGATGTCGAGCAGGTCGAAGTGCTGCGCGGCCCGCAGGGCACGCTCTACGGCAAGAACACCACCGCCGGCGCGATCAACATCACCACCAACCAGCCGACTTTCGAATTCGAAGGCCGCGCCGAGCTGAGCGTGGGCAACCTCAACTACAAGCAGGCCAAGGCCGCCGTCTCCGGCCCGCTGTCCGATACGGTCGCGGCGCGCATCGCCATCGCCTCGACCAGCCGGCGCGGCACGCTCTACAACGTGCGGACGCTGCGCTGGATCAATGAGCAGGACAACCTCGGCCTGCGCGGCCAGATCCTGTTCAAGCCGAACGACAATCTCAGCGTCACGCTGTCGGGCGATTACAGCCAGCAGGACCCCGAGTGCTGCGGCACCACCTTCGTCCGCGTCGGCACGACGCAGCGGGCGCTCAATCGCCAGTACGACGCGATGATCGCGGCGCTGAACGCGGCCAACCCGGGCAAGGACTATTCGGTTCCCAGCCGCAACGTCTACGATCGCCTCGCCGACATCGACGCCAACCTCAACGCCGGCAACAAGATCGGCGGCGCGTCGCTGCGCGTGAAATGGGACGTCGGCCCCGGCACCTTCACCTCGATCTCGGGCTGGCGTTTCTGGGACTGGAAGCCCGAGAACGACCGAGACTTCACCGGCGCTTCGGTCGTCTCCAAGTCGCAGAACCCCTCGCAGCAGAACCAGTACAGCCAGGAGTTCCGCTACAACTACACCGGCGACAAGATCGACTTCGTCGTCGGCCTGTTCGGCTTCAAGCAGCGGATCAACACCCAGGGCACCGAGCAGCAGGGCGCCGACGCCAGCCGGTGGAGCCTCAGCGGCGCCCAGGCGGCCAACGCGGCCATCCTGGACGGCCTGACCGCCACGAACACGCAGTACCTCAAGAGCACCAGCGCGGCGCTCTACGGCCAGGTCAGCTACAAGCTTACGCCCGAACTTACGATCCAGCCGGGCATCCGCCTGAACTACGACAAGAAGAACGGCTTCTATCAGCGCGTGGTGACCGATGGCGCGGGCCAGCTCGTCACTTGCGAGACGCCGCTGGTTGCGGGCACCGACCGGGCGGCCCAGTGCGGCGTCTACCAGCCGCAGCTCACCAATCCTTCGGTCAGCGACTGGAACTTCAGCTACGACCTGAACGTGAACTACAAGATCGCGCGGGACGTCCTGTTCTACGCGACTTACGCCAAGAGCTTCAAGACGATCGGCATCAATCAGAACGGCCTGCCGCTCAACGCGGACAATACGCCCAACCTCGATGCGAGCACGGTGAAGCCGGAATCGGTCAACCATTTCGAGATCGGCATCAAGACATCGTTCCTGAACCGCCGCGCCACCTTCAACCTCGCCGCCTTCCGCACCACCATCAAGGACTTCCAGGCCACCGTGAACGGCGGCCAATTCGGCACGGTGCGCGGCTATCTCGCCAATGCCGACAAGGTCCGCACGCAGGGTATCGAGGCGGACTTCAAGATCCGCACCAGCGACCGCTTCACCGCTTATGCCAACGCGGCCTATACCGACGCCAAGTACGTGAAGTTCACCAACGCGCCCTGCCCGCCGGAGCTTTCCGGCGGCACGCGCCAGCCGGCCGGCGCCGCGCCCGATTATTCCAACGCGGGCATCCCCGACACCACCAGCCCGCGCCAGTGCGACATCTCCGGCTTTGACCTGCCCGGCGTATCGAAGTGGGCCTTCTCCTACGGCGCCGAAGTCAACGCGCCGGTCAACCTGCTCGACAAGGAAGGGCAGGTCTATCTCGGCGTCGACGGCAACTACCGTTCGCACTGGAACTCGAACGCCTCCCCGTCGATCTACACCGACGTGAAGGGCTACGCGCTGACCAACTTCCGCGCCGGCTTCCGCGGCGAGGGCTTCGACGTGTTCGGCTGGGTGCGCAACGCCTTCGACGTCAAGTATATCGAGCTGCTGCAGGTCGCCCCCGGCAACATCGGCCTGATCGCCGGCACGCCGGGCGACGAGCGGACCTGGGGCGGGACGATCAAGTTCTCGTTCTGACGGCAAGATGACGCCTGCCCGGCGCGCGCTTCACCCGCGGGTCGAAGCGCGTTCCCGGGCAGGCCCCGCCGCACCCCCGCGCCGCGGCCAAACAGCTCATGCGATTGATTGGGCGCCGAAAATGCGGCATGTTCGGCGGGGAGGTGCGGCATGCAGCGCCTGCGTCTGCTTCTGCTGTTCGCGATCGGCGCGTGGCTGCTTTCCGCCTGCGCGGCGACGACGGTTCCCGGCGCCGCACCGGGCCACGCCGCCCAGCCGCACCCGGCCTGGGCCTTCGAGGCGAGCGACATTCCGGTCGACCGCGCCTTCCGCTTCGGCCGCCTCGCCAACGGCATGCGCTATGTCATCCGGCCGAACGCCAACCCCGCCGGCACGGTCCTCGTCCGCTTCGAGTTCGCCGTCGGCTCGCTCGACGAGGGCGCGGACGAACGCGGCTATGCCCATTTCACCGAGCACATGGCGTTCAACGGCAGCACGCACCTGGCGGAAGGCGAGATGGTGCGGCTGATGGAACGCCACGGCCTTGCCTTCGGTAGCGACAACAACGCCTCGACCGCCTTCCGGACCACGACCTACATGCTCGACCTGCCGCGCAACGATCGTGCGCTCGTCGACCTGTCGCTGATGATGATGCGCGAGATCGCCAGCGAGCTGACCTTTTCGCCGGAGGCGGTCGGCCGCGCGCGCGGCGTGGTGCTGGCCGAACTGCGCGAGCGCAACACCTGGGCGCTGCGCAACCGCATCGACAAGGCCCGCTTCCTCCATCCCGCCGCGCTCCACCCCCGCCGCTTCCCCATCGGCGACGCCGAAGTGCTGCAGGCGGCGACGGCCGAGCGGCTCAAGGCCTTCTGGGCGCGCGAATACCTCCCCGAAAAGGCGACGCTGATCGTCATCGGCGATGTCGATCCCGCCACGGTCGAGGCGGACATCGTCGCCCGGTTCGCAAGCTGGCGACCCGCCGCCCGAGCCGAGCCGCAGCCCGGCGCCGGGCCGGTCGACGCCGCCGATGGCGGCCGCACCGGGATCCATCTCCACCAGGCGCTGTCGGAACGGATCACCGCCTCGCACCACGGCCCGTGGATTCGGGGGCCCGACACGATAGCGGAGCGCAAGGAGCGGCTGCTGCGCCGGATCGGCTATGCCATCGTCAACCGCCGGCTGACGCGCATCGCCCGCCAGCCCGACCCGCCGTTCCGCGACGCGGGATTCGGCACGGGCGAGGTGTTCAGGGCCGGCCGGACCACCAACCTGATCGTCGATACGGTGGACGGGGCATGGCGCAAGGGGCTGATCGCGGCCGCGGGCGAATACCGGCGCGCGCGCGCCTTCGGCTTCAGCCAGGCCGAGGTGGACGAGCAGGTCGCCGCGATCCGCGCCGATGTCGAGAACGCGGCGGCATCGGCGCGGACGCGCAGCCACGCCGCCCTGCTGCGCACGGTATTCGACCTGCTACGCGACGATGTCGTCCCCTCGACCCCGCGGAGCGTGCTCGCGCGGTTCCGCGCCTTCGCCCCCCGGATCACCGCCGGGCGCGTATTCGCGGCGATGCAGCGCGAGGCCGTGCCGCTGGACGATCCGCTGCTGCGCTTCGAGGGCCGCAAGCAGCCGCAGGGCGGCGAGCCAGCGATCCGCGAAGCCTGGGACGAGGCCATGCGACTGCCGGTCGAGCCGGGAGCGCCCGCGACGACGCCCACCTTCGCCTACACCAGCTTCGGAACGCCGGGCACGATCGTCAGCGACCGGCGCGAACCGGCGCTGGGCATTCGCGAGCTGCGCTTCGCCAACGGGGTGATGCTCAATCTCAAGCGCACGCGGATCGAGCGCGGGCGCGTCTGGGTCAGGGTCAACCTCGACGGTGGCGGGATGCTCGCCACGCGCGACAACCCGCTGGCGGTGAACATGGTGCGCGTCCTGCCGGTCGGCGGGCTGGGCAGGCACACACGCGACGAGCTGCAATCGATCCTGGCCGGCCACACGATCAACGTGGGGATATCGTCCCGGCCGGAAACCTTCGTCTCCTCGGCCCGGACGACGCCGCGCGACCTGGAACTGCAATTGCAGGTCTATGCCGCGATGATCACCGATCCCGGCTATCGGCGCGAGGGCGAGATCCAGTACCGGCTGAACATCAACCACTTCTTCGCGCAGCGCAACGCGACGCCTTCGTCCGCGCTGGCCAACGCCATCGGCGGCATCCTGTCGGACGACGATCCGCGCTTCACGCTCCAGCCGCAGCAGGACTACCGCGACCTGACGTTCGAAAAGCTCAGGCGCGATCTCGCCGACCGCTTCGCCCACGGCGCGATAGAGATCGCCATCGTCGGCGATGTCCGCGAAAGCGAGGCGATCGCCGCGGTGGCCAGGACCTTCGGCGCGCTGCCGGCGCGCGAGCCGGCGTTCGGCGCCTATGAAGCGCAGCGGGCCCGCCCGTTCACCTCGGACCGCAGCCCGCGCGTGCTGCGCCACACCGGCCCCGCCGACCAGGCCCTGCTGCGCCTGACCTGGCCGACGCGCGACGACGGCGATCCCGTGGAGACTCTCGGCCTCCGGCTCCTGCAGCGCGTCGTCCTCATCAAGCTGACCGAATCGCTGCGCGGCAGCCTCGGCAAGACCTACACGCCCGAGGCGGCCAGTTCGCCGTCGCGCTTCTGGCGCGGCTTCGGCACCTTCGGCATCGCCGTCGCCGTGGACGTGCGCGAGGTACGCGCGACGCGCGCGGCGATCGCGCAGGCGCTGACGCAGTTGCGCGAGGCGCCGGTGAGCGATGACCTGTTCCGCCGCGCGCGCGAGCCGCTGATCGAATCCCATACCAACGCGCTCAAGACCAATCTCGGCTGGCTGGGGCTGGTCGACCGCGCCCAGAGCGAGCCCGATGAGATCGACCGCCATCGCCGCGCCGTCTCACGGCTGCGCGCGCTCGGCCCGCAGGATGTCGAGGCGCTGGCCCGCCGCTATCTCGATCCCGCCACGCCCGTGGATGTCCTGGTCCTGCCGCAAGGCGTGGAGCCCCCTTCGGAAGGCTGATCGGCCGCCCGGCGCCGGGTGCAGCACGCGTTTATGACGCGTTTACCATCCCGATGCTATGAAAGCCGTCATGTCGCATGCCCTCGCTCCGCGCCGCGCCAACCGCTGGCCCGTGATGCTGGCCGCGATCTGCCGCACCCAGAACGGCTTGCGCGACAACGCCCGGATCTTCGATATCTCCGCGCATGGCTGCAGCCTGGAGACGCGGGCGCTCGCGCTGCGGACCGGTATGCGTGTCATCATCCGGCCGCAGGGCCTGGAAGGGCTGACCGGCGTGGTCCGCTGGATCGAGGGCCACCTTGCGGGAATCGAGTTCGACAGCCCGCTCTACGAGCCGGTGGTCGATCATCTCGGCCGGCTCCACGCGGCGGACCGGAAGGTGCACGCCTCCTCCTGCTGACGCGGCCGCCACCGGCCGAATTGCGCTGGTCAAGTCTCCGCCATGCTGTATCAATCGCCGGGTAGCGGCGCCGCAGCGCGTCGGACGAGGGAGGCGCCGGTGAGCGCAGCAAGTTCCGATAACGCGACGGACGCCCCCAATCATCCGCTGGCGAAGCGGATGGGGTTCATCGCCTGGCTTTCGCACAACGTGATCATCGGCACGATCTTCGGCACCCCGGCCATCCTGCTGAAGCCGATGCAGGAACGCATGCAGGTGTCGGCCGAACTCGCCTCGGCCGGCGTGCCCCTGGTCATCCTCGGTTCGGCCGTTCTGGCCTCGGTCGCCGGCGTGCTCGCCGCCCGCTTCTCGCTGCGCAGCCTGATGGCCGCGAGCGCGGTGGCGGCGACGCTCGCCTGGCTCCTGCTCGCCTTCACCACCAGCTTCATCGCCTATGTCGTCGCCTACGGGCTGCTGCTCGGCCCGGCGATGTCGCTCGCGGGCGCCGTGCTGCCGCCGACGCTGGTGACACGCTGGTTCAACCGCAATCGGGGCCTGGCCATCGGCATCGTCCATCTGCCGATCATCGTTACCATCCTGCCGGTGGGCGGCAACTGGATCATCGAGCAGTTCGGGCTTGAGCCGCTGTTCCTCTGTCTGGCGGCGCTGTCGGGCCTTGTGCTGCTGCCCGCCTCGCTGCTGGTGGTCGATCACCCGCCCGGCGAAACCGCGCGGGAAGCCGTACGGATCGGCAGCGACGCAGGCTCGGGCGCGGGCGGCGGGTTGACGATCCCGCAGCTTCTCCGGAATCGCTATTTCTGGGGCCTGGCGCTGGCGGTCAGCGCGATGAACACCAGCGTCACGCTGCTTGGCGTGCATATCGTCGCGATGGCCGAATCCTGGAACCTCACCCGCGACAACGGCGCGTTGCTGGCCTCGACCATGTCGTTCTGCGGCATGGCCGGCTCGATCCTGTTCGGCATCGTCGCCGACCGTTTCGGCGGCGGGCGCACGGTGGCGCTGGTGGTGTTCGACGGCATGGTGCTGTGGCTGCTGTTCCTGCTCGGCCTGCCCTTCCCGTTCCTGCTGGTGGTGATCGGCCTGATGGGAATGCACGGTTCGGCCGGCATACCCGCCGCCAGCCGCGCCTATGCCGAGACACTGGGCACCGCGAGCTTCAGCCGCGCCTACGGCCTGTCGGCCACGGTGACGCTGCCGCTGACCGTGCTGTGCATCATCGGCACGGGCACCCTCTATCGGCTGAACGGCGACTACACCGTGGCGATCCTGGTGATGGCCGCCTACTGCGCCATCGCCGTGCCGCTGGCGCTGTTCGGCGCGCGCGGCGGCAAGGTTACAAGCCCCGCCTGACGGTCGACATCGGCTCGCCCGTCACCGGATAGCCGTAGCCCTCGGGAATGGTCAGCCAGCGCTCGCCGCCGCGCTCGACCGGGCGCGGCGTGATCATCCGCACCGGGATCGTCTCTGCCTGCGCCCGCGCCTCGGCGAAGGTGGCAAACAGCGCCAGGCGATCCAGGTTGCGGCGGGTGGGGAAGATGACCTGGATTTCCCCCCTGTCGGCAAGGCGCAGCGCCTCGGCCGCGCTCGCCCAGAACAGCCGCGTGTTCTCGGTCGCATCGACCGCGATATCGACCGCGCCCGTGCCCAGGTCGGCCAGGAAGAAGCGCGTGTCGAACGCGCCGTCGATCATCGGGCACCAATGGGCGAAGGGCACCAGCCGGCTGAGGTTCAGCGTCCAGCCGAAGCGTTCGAGCACCGGCGCAAGCTCCTTGCGCTCGAGCAGCAGGGCACGGGCGCTGGCGGCCGCCTCCGCCGGGACGCGCTGCTCCACCGCGATGGCAAGGCCGGTTTCCTCCAGCGTCTCGCGAATACCGGCGATGCGGGCCGCGGCCGTCTCCGGCTCGACGCCCGGCGCCAGCCTTGCGGCAAGCACCCGATCGGCCTCGTCGATGCGGCCGCCCGGAAACACCGCCGCGCCGCCGGCGAAGCGCATCTCCTTGGCGCGCTGCACCATCAGCAACTCGGGCGGGCCGCCCTGCGGGCAATTGCGGAAGATGACGACCGTGGCGGCGGGAATGACGCGCGGCGCGGCGCTGGGCATTTTATTCATGGCTTTCAGTCTTTCGCCGCAAGGGCGGCGTGGCAAGGGAAAACACCGGCTCAGGGTGCGCGATACCTGTCGGAAATGCTTACACCGGCACCGGGATCGGCGGCCACCCTCGCCCCTTTATCGCCGGATTTCCAGCATTTCCCGAAATTGGCACGCCTCATGCTATGTCATGAGTACCCCAAGTAGTCCTCGAGACAAGGCGGGGCCGGTCCAGTCTCCCGGCTCCGCCTTTCCCCCCAAGCAACCGATACGGCATTCCCGCGAACGCGAAAAACCGTGGCCAGCCGGCGTCCGCGCCGGCGAGGGAACGTGGAAGGGGCCCCGGGAGGGGCGTTCAGGTCAGCAACTGCTGCAGTTCACCCGCCTCGAACATCTCCATCATGATGTCGCTGCCGCCGACGAACTCGCCGCGGACGTAGAGCTGGGGAATGGTCGGCCACTCGGAGAATTCCTTGATCCCCTGGCGGATTTCCATGTCCTGCAGCACGTCGACGCTTTCGTAAGGAACGCCGACGTGATCGAGGATCGCCACCGCGCGGCTGGAAAAGCCGCACTGCGGGAACAGCGGCGTGCCTTTCATGAAAAGGACCACGGGGTTGGACTTGACGATTTCGGCAATACGGCTCTGGGCTTCGGACATGGCTGGCAATGGACCCTGATTGTTCGATCCCTAGTTGGGAACCTCGGTCTTGAGTTGCAAGGCGTGAAGCTCACCGCCCATCCGGCCGCCCAGCGCCTCATAGACCATCTTGTGCCGCTGGACGGGCGACTTTCCGCGGAATGCGGCAGAAACGACACGTGCCGCATAGTGGTCGCCATCGCCGGCGAGGTCGGTGATTTCCACCTCGGCGTCGGGCAGCGCGGCGCGGATCAGCGCCTCGATTTCTGCGGCGGACATCGCCATGGGCGCGCTCCTTACGCCTCGCCCATCAGCGCGCGGCGCGCCTCGACCTGCTTGTCGGCAAGCGCGGTGCGGACTTCCGCTTCGCTGGCGTCGATGCCGGCCGACACCAGGTCGCCCAGCAGCTTGCGAATAACGTCCTCGTCGCCGGCTTCCTCGAAGTCGGCCTGGACAACGGCCTTGGCGTAGGCCTCGGTCTCGGCGGCCGAGAGGCCCATACGCTCCGCGGCCCACTGGCCAAGCAGCCGGTTGCGGCGCGCCTGGATGCGGAACTGCATTTCCTCGTCACGAGCGAACTTGGCTTCTTCCGCGCGCTCGCGATCCCCAAATGTCGTCATCTGTGCACCTCGATCTGTTCCGCCGGCCGATAGGGCGGCGGCGTTTTGCATTCAACCCGGTTGTCAGGCGGCGTTCTCAGGCCGCCGCCCTTTCGGCGTGGGACAGGAAGGGCAGCTCCGCATCCAGGCGCTTTTCGTGCGCCGCGATGGCATCGGCCTGGGCCAGCGTCAGCCCGACCTCGTCGAGCCCGTTCAGCAGGCAGTGCTTGCGGAAAGGGTCGATCTCGAACGTGAAGCGGTCCTGGAACGGCGTGGTGACGGTCTGCGTCTCCAGATCCACGTCGATGGGATCGGTCCTGGCCACTTCCATCAGCCGGTCGACCTGCTCCTGCGGCAGCACCACGGCAAGGATGCCGTTCTTGAAGGCGTTGCCCGAGAAGATGTCGGAGAAGCTCGGCGCGATCACGCAGGTCACGCCCATGTCGAGCAGCGCCCAGGCGGCGTGTTCGCGGCTGGACCCGCAGCCGAAGTTGTCGCCCGCCACAAGGATCGGCGCGCCGGTATATTCCGGGTCCTCAAAGACGTTGCCCGGCTCCTTGCGCACCGCCTCGAAGGCGCCGCGGCCCAGGCCCTCGCGCGTGACCGTCTTCAGCCAATGAGCGGGGATGATCACGTCAGTATCGACATTCTTGCGCCCGAACGGCAGCGCGCGTCCGTGGACGTGGCGAATGGGCTGCATCAGTCGGTCTCCGGCGCGTCTTCGGGATGGGGCGGCTCCAGCTTCTTCGGCGCCGCCTGCTCCTTGCGGCGCGAGGCATAGAGCAGCGCGGCGGCAAGCGCGGCCGAACCGATCGCGGCGCCCGCCAGCGCGGCCTTGCCGGTCCAGTTGGTCTTGTCGGTCTTCTCGGTCATGGCCTTCCTATGTGCATCCCCGCGCGCGGAAGCAAGCGTCAGCGCAGGAATTCCCGCAATTCGAGCCAGCGTCCTTGCTTTTGGTCAAATGGCATGGCGGCGTAGGCGGGGCTGCTCGAGGGCAGGTCGACCAGCCGCAGCGGCGTACCGGCCAGCAGGCGCCGGCCGATCCGCGCCGAAGTGCCGCCGTTGAACGCCACCGCGCGCAAGGCCGGCAGGCTGGCGACGAGCCCGGCAAGCGGGGCGTGCTCGGCCTCACGGATCGCGGCGTCGAGGCTGCCCCGGCGCACGGCGGAAGCAACGGTGTCCCACAGGCCGATCCCGGCCGTGAGGAGCGCGGAAAGGCGGGCGTCGTAATCGAGCGCGGGCAGGTCCTCGCGCCCGATCACCCCGCCCGTCAGCCGCCAGAACTGGTTGTGCGGGTGCGCATAGTACCGCTGCGCCGCCAGCGACGCCTCGCCCGGCAAGCTGCCGAGGACGAGGAGGCGGGTATCCGGCGAGACGACCGGCGGGAAAGCGGACTTGCGCGCGCCGCCCAACTCAGGCGGCAGTTTCGGCCATCAGCTCGCGCACGTCGGTCAGCCGGCCCGTCACCGCCGCGGCGGCGGCCATCGCCGGCGAGACCAGATGCGTGCGCGCGCCCGGGCCCTGGCGGCCGGTGAAGTTGCGGTTGCTGGTCGAGGCGCAGCGCTCGCCCGCCGGCACCTTGTCCGGGTTCATCGCCAGACAGGCCGAACAGCCCGGCTCGCGCCATTCGAGGCCGGCTTCGACGAACACCTGGTCGAGCCCCTCGGCCTCGGCCTGCGCCTTGACCAGACCCGAGCCGGGAACGACAATCGCCCACTTGACGTTGGCAGCCTTCGTGCGGCCGCGCAGCACCTCGGCGGCGGCGCGCAGATCCTCGATGCGGCTGTTGGTGCAGGACCCGATGAAGACGTTCTGCACCTCGATGTCGGTCATCTTCGTGCCGGGCCGGAGCCCCATGTAGTCGAGGCTGACCTGCGCCGCCTGCTGCTTCGACGGGTCGGTGAAGCTCTCGGGCGCGGGCACCGCGCCGCCGATCGGCACGACGTCCTCGGGGCTGGTGCCCCAGGTGACGGTCGGCTGGATGTCGGCCGCATCGATATGCACAGACTTGTCGAACTTCGCGCCGGGATCGGTCCGCAGACTCTTCCACCAGGCGACGGCCTTGTCCCAATCCTCGCCCCGGGGCGCGTAGGGCCGGCCCTTGACGTAGGCGAAGGTCTTTTCGTCGGGCGCCACCAGGCCGGCGCGCGCGCCGCCCTCGATCGACATGTTGCACACGGTAAGGCGGCCCTCGACGCTCATTTCCTCGAAGGTCGAGCCGCAGAACTCGATGACGTGGCCGGTGCCGCCACCCGTGCCGATCACGCCGATGACGTGCAGCACGACATCCTTGGGCGTGACGCCCGGGGCCAGCTTGCCGTCGACGCGCACCTCGAAGGTCCGGGACGGCTTGAGCAGCAGCGTCTGCGTCGCCAGCACGTGCTCGACCTCGGTGGTGCCGATGCCGAAGGCCAGCGCGCCGAGGCCGCCGTGGCACGAGGTGTGGCTATCGCCGCACACGATCGTCGCGCCGGGCAGCGAGAAGCCCTGCTCGGGCCCGACGACGTGGACGATACCCTGCTCGGCATCGATCTCGCTGATATAGCGGATACCGAACTCGGGGGCGTTGCGGGCCAGCGTGTTGAGCTGGTTAGCGCTTTCCGGGTCGGCGATCGGGATGCGGTTGCCCGCCGCGTCCAGCCTTGCCGTCGTCGGCAGGTTGTGATCGGGCACCGCCAGCGTCAGATCGGGACGGCGCACCTTGCGCCCGGCCGCGCGCAGCCCCTCGAAAGCCTGCGGGCTGGTGACCTCGTGGACGAGGTGGCGGTCGATGTAGACGAGGCAGGTACCATCGTCACGGCGTTCGACGACGTGGGCGTCCCAGATCTTCTCGTAGAGCGTGCGCGGTGTGCTGGTCATAATCGGGCAGCTAGGCTCGACGGCAGGGCATTTCAAGCGTCTTGGGTGGCGCGGCGGCGAGGGGTCGCCGCCACGCTCCCGGAGGCGGATCAGCCGCGGCGACCGTCCCAGTCCCGCCGCTCCATGCGCAGGGCGGCGCGCACCGCGTTCACCCTGCTCTCCAGCGTGCGGACCTCGGCGCGGGTCAGGCCGTTGCGCTGATACTGGACGTAGAGCCGCTGCACGTCGCGCGCCTGACGGCGCAGGCCAGTGGCCTCACGCTGGGAAATCGTGCGACGCGCGGTGGCGCGGTCGATCGCGGTATTGAGCGAATTGATGTCCTGGCGGATCTCGGCGCTGCGTGCGGGGGTAAGGTTCCAGCCGTGCGCCGGCCGGGCCTGGGCGGTGCCGGCGATGGACAGCGCGGCGGCGGCAAGGGCGAGCGGGGCTGCGAACTTCCTGAACGTTTTCATAAACTTTCTCCGGTTTCTCCCTTGGGGTGGGGGGAGACCCGGATCAAACACGCGAACGGAGGAAAAGGCTCGTTTCAATATGTCGCAATTGGTCGCCACGTGCCGCACGCATAGCCAATTGATGAACCTGAGTTGATGAAGGGGGTA
>JBAYPJ010000019.1:0-46758 GCA_041677785.1 Novosphingobium sp.
CTCAACAACGCCTTTCGCCAGCTCGCCATCATCCGCGCCCTCAAAGACCATGAGGGCGGCTGGGAGGAGCCGGTCTACGCGCACGTTCCGCTGATCCACGGGTCCGACGGGGCGAAGCTGTCCAAGCGGCACGGCGCGCTGGGGGTCGACGCCTATCGCGACGAGCTGGGCATCCTGCCCGAAGCGCTGTTCAACTATCTGCTCCGGCTCGGCTGGGGCCACGGCGACGACGAGATCATCGCGCGCGAGCAGGCGGTCGAATGGTTCGATATCGCCCACGTCGGCAAGAGCCCGTCGCGCTTCGACCTTGCCAAGCTGCAGAACCTCAACGGCCATTACATCCGCGAGGCCGGCGACGCGCGCCTGGCGCAGCTTGTCGCCGCGCGGATGGCCGATCCGGAACAGGTCGACCTCGCGCTGCTCTCCCGCGCCATGCCGGTGCTCAAGGTCCGCGCGCGGGATCTGGACGAGCTTGCCGCGGGCGCCGCGTTCCTATTCGCCCGGCGGCCGCTGGCGCTCGATGCCAAGGCGCAAGCCCTGCTGACGGCCGAAGCGCGCGCCCTGCTCGGCCGCATCGCGGACCGGCTGCGCAATGAAAACGGCTGGACAAACGAAGGGCTGGAAGTCAGTTTGAAGACAATGGCCGAAGAGATCGGGCTTGGTCTCGGCAAGCTTGCCCAGCCGCTGCGGGCGGCACTGACGGGCCAGACAACGTCACCGGGAATATTCGATGTTCTGACATTGCTCGGCCGGGAGGAAAGCCTGGCGCGCATCGCCGCGCAGGCCATTCCCGCCGAAGCAGAATAAATCTGAGGAGTGATACAGGTGGGCAATCAAGCGAAATTGAGCACGGGCGGGAAGGACTTCGATTATCCGGTCCTCAGCGGCAGCATCGGGCCGGACGTCGTCGACATCCGCAAGCTCTATGGCCAGACGGGCATGTTCACCTATGACCCCGGCTTCACCTCGACGGCGAGTTGCGAAAGCGCGCTTACCTATATCGACGGCGACGAGGGCGTGCTGCTCCACCGCGGCTACCCGATCGGCCAGCTTGCCGAGCAGTCGTCGTTCATGGAAGTCAGCTACCTGCTGCTGAACGGCGAGCTGCCGAACCAGGGCGAGCTTGACGAGTTCACCCGCACGATCACCCGGCACACCATGCTGCACGAGCAGCTCATGAGCTTCTACAAGGGCTTCCGCCGCGACGCCCACCCGATGGCCATCATGTGCGGCGTGGTCGGCGCGCTTTCGGCGTTCTATCACGATTCCACCGACATCGCGGACCCGGACCATCGCCGCATCAGCTCGCACCGGCTGATCGCCAAGATGCCGACGATCGCCGCGGCGGCCTACAAGTATGCGATCGGCCAGCCCTTCCTCTATCCCGACAACACGCTGTCCTACACGGGTAACTTCCTGCGCATGACCTTCGGCGTGCCGGCCGAGGAATACGAGGTGCTTCCGGCGGTCGAGAAGGCCATGGACCGCATCTTCATTCTCCATGCCGACCACGAGCAGAACGCCTCGACCTCGACCGTCCGGCTCGCCGGCTCGTCGGGCGCCAACCCGTTCGCCTGCATCGCGGCGGGCATCGCCTGCCTGTGGGGCCCGGCGCACGGCGGCGCCAACGAGGCCGCGCTCAACATGCTGCGCGAGATCGGCCGGCCCGAGCGCATCCCCGAATACATCGAGCGCGCCAAGGACAAGAACGACCCGTTCCGGCTGATGGGCTTCGGCCATCGCGTCTACAAGAACTACGACCCGCGCGCGACGGTCATGCAGAAGACCGTGCGCGAGGTGTTCGACGCGCTCAAGGTCAACGACCCGCTGTTCGAGACCGCGCTGCGGCTCGAGGAAATTGCGCTGAGCGACCCCTATTTCATCGAGAAGAAGCTGTTCCCCAACGTCGACTTCTACTCGGGCATCATCCTGTCGGCGATCGGTTTTCCGACCACCATGTTCACCGTACTCTTCGCGCTCGCCCGCACCGTGGGCTGGGTGGCCCAGTGGAACGAAATGATCTCCGATCCCCACCAGAAGATCGGCCGTCCGCGCCAGCTCTACACCGGCCCGGTGCAGCGCGACTACGTTCCGGTCGGCAAGCGCTGAGCCTTCCAATCCTCCCCCGCCCGGGGGAGGAGGACCGCCCCAGGCGGTGGAGGGGTATCGCCGCCAGCGGGCACGCCCCTCCGTCAGCGCTCCGGCTTCGGCGCGCGCCGGAATAACGCGCTCGATCCGGCTATCCGTCCTGCGCGACCGCAGGTTCTGCGGCCGGCACTTCCAGGATGAACCGCGCGCCTTGCCCCGGCGCGCTTTCCACGGTCAGGTCGCCGCCCATCGCCCGCGCCAGCCGCCGCGAGATATAGAGGCCGAGACCCGAGCCGCCGTCGCCGCTGCGGCCGAGCCGCTCGAACTTCTCGAACACCCGTGCCTGATCGGCGGGAGAGAGGCCGGGGCCCTGGTCGGCGACGATCACCCGCGCGCGGCCCTCGTCCTCCTCCAGTCGGAGCCAGACCTGCGAATGCTCGGGCGCATAGCGGATGGCATTGGCGATCAGGTTGATGAGGACCTGCAGCACGCGGCGGAATTCGGCGATCGCGGGCAGCGTTTCGCCCGGGCGCGGCACATTGAGCGCGATATCCTTGTCACGCGCCCTGACGCCGAGGATGCCTGCCGCCTGACGCACGACGTCGCCCAGGTCGATGCGGTCCGGCGCGGTCGAAAAGTCGTCGGCCTCCACTACCTCGAGGTCGGCCAGATCCTCGACCAGCGCCAGCAGATGCTGGCCCGCGGCGGCGATGTCGGCGGCATAGCCGGCATACTCCTCGGCCAGCGGCCCGGCGAGGCGCGAGCGGATCGTCTCGGCATTGGCGATGATCCGCGCGATCGGCTGGCGCAGCACCGGCGCGACGTCACGCCCGACGATCCGCTGGCGCACGGCCGGCGGCGCCCTGTCCGATACGCCTTCGGGCAGCGGCGGCGGCTCCTGCGACACCAGGCACAGCTCGAACCCGGCGGGCTCGCCGCCCGGCGACTGCTGCGGAAACAGGCTGGCACGCCAGTTCCGCGAAGAGCCGGGCACGCGGATTTCGGCGCCGTCGAGCAGGCGCCAGTGCATCGGCTGCGGCTGGCCGCTGCCCGCGACGGTAACGAAATCCGTCCAGGGACGGCCGAAGCCGGCCTCCATCTCGGCGGCCAGCGCCGCCAGGTCGGAGGCTTCGGCATCGACCGTGAGCAGATTCTGGTCGGCGTCGAGGTGCGCGATCAGTTCGGCGAAATGGCGGTCAAGCTCGCCACGGCGGCGCTCGGCTTCGACCGGGTCTTCGGGCGGCAGCGGCGCGGCGTGCCAGTTGCGCAGCAGGATCTCGCAGCCCGCGTCCTCGCCGGGCAGCGGCTCGACCTCGACCCAGGCGGTGATCGTGCTCGCGCCGTCCTGCGCCTGGATCGTGCGCGCCAGCTTCAGGCCATAGCGCCGCGCCTTGCGCACCACCTCGAGCAGCGCGGGCACGGCGATCGTGCCGGGAAGCTCGCCGCCGCAGCGCAATTGCAGCGCGGCAATGGCCCGGTCGGCCGAAACCAGACAGTCATCGGCATCGCTGATCGCCCGCACGGGCGCGCCTCCGGCCTCGCCCACGGTCAGCGCCCCGCCATGGCGAGCAGCGCGCCCGCGCGCTCGGGCGCCAGCCGGTCGAGACCCTCGGGCGGCACGGCGTCGGGGTCGAGCAGCAGAAGCTGCTCCTCGATCGCGGCAGGCTTCAGGCCGGCGGCGCAGAGCGCCAGGGCAAAGCGCGTCCGCTGCGTCTCGCTGGTGGCGAGCGCGGCCAGGTCGCGGTCCTGCCCCGATGCGGTCGCCAGCGCCGACAGAAAAAGCGCCGCGCCCGCATGGTGCAGCGAGAGCGCGGCAACCGCCCCTCCCCCCATGCCGGTGACGAGCCGTGCGGCAAGGCCCAGGCGGCTGCGGCCTTCGTCGTAGGCCTCGCGAATCGCCATTTCGGCGGCGGCGCAGGCGGTCGCGTCCGGCTGCGTGTGGACAACGCCGTGCAACGCCATCAGCGCAGCGTGCAACAGGTCGCCGGGCAGCTCCGCCAGCGGCAGCCGCATGCGGCGCTGCGCCCGGCCGAAACGCGCCTGCGCGGCGAGGAACTTCATGGCATGGGCCGCCGTCGTCTCGTCGGGCGAGGCGATCAGCGCCTGCAGCAGCGGGGATAGCACCGGGTCCAGCGCCAGCCGGGCCTGCAGCAGCTCGGTCAGATGCCATTCCAGAACGAGCGCGTGAACGTGGGTCAGCAGGGCGGGGTTGCCGGTGATCGCCGCGGTCAGCGCGGCCGGGTTCGCCACTTCGCCGCCGGCCGCGCGCAAGTGTTCGCCAAGCTGCCGCGCGATGTCGGCGATCATGCCCCGCACGCGGGCGAGGATGGCGTCGCCGAACAGGCCGCTGTCGTCGCTGGCGAGCAGATGGCGCAACACCGGCGCCACCGACCCGAGCACCGCGTCGCCCTGCGCGAGCGCATCGCGCAACCGGGTTTCAACCGGATCCGGCGTCCCAGGATTGGCCGATGCGTCGCTCATCGCACCGCAATAGCCGCCCATGGTTAAACCCGCGTTAGCTGCGACCTGCCCGCGGTAAGCGCCAGCGCGGCCAGCCCGAGCAGCGCCGCGAGGACCTGCACCGCCGGCATCAGCACGCCGAGCGCGGCCGCCAGCGCCAGCAGCACCGCCAGCAGCGCCCGGTCCTCCAGCCAGACGATCCACCCGCGCAGCAGCACGCGCGGCAGCAGGCGCGCGAAACAGAGCAGGATCAGCGGCGGAAACACACGCGTGAGCGGCGACGCCCAAAGCGCCGGCGGCGCGCTCAGGAACACGATCGCGATCAGCTCGATGTCGAGCAATACGCCGAGAACCTTGTCGCTCGACACGGTCGATTTGCGCAGGTGGAGCGAATCATGCTCGATCCGTTCGAGCAGGCCGGCCGCGCGGCGGATGGTCCAGGCGACGGCGCAGAGCAGCAGCGCCCCGGCGGTATAGCCCAGCCAGCCGGCCCCCAGCGCCAGCAGCATCACCGCCACCGCGCCCAGCGCAACCAGCCGCCAGCCGCTGCCGGCGTGGAGCAGCGAGGGCCCGAGCGCCAGCACGCCCAGCCGCGCGAGCTGGATGCCCGGCGTGGGGATCTGGCCTTCGCCCATGTGCAGCCGTATCCAGGCGGTCTCGACGGCGTGAGCCTCCGCCTCGTCGTGCACGAGCTTCCAGCGCGCGCCCTCGCGCGCGGCGGCTGGGACCGCCAGCATGGCGATACCGGACTGGAGCGCGATGCGGGTCAGCGCCGAAGGAACGTCGCAATCGGGCGGCAGGTCGGCGAGCCCGTCGATCAGCCGGCCCGGAACCCGCAGCAGCCCCGCCGCGGCGTGGTTGAGGTCGATCCGCTCGAAGCCCGCGGCAAGGCCGCTCTCGATCGGCTGCACCAGCACGCAGTGGCCGTTCTCCAGTAGCGCCAGCACCTCCTGCGGCGCGGCCAGCAGGCCCTCGGTGAAGACGATCAGCTCGTCGTTGGCGGTGACGAGGCCGGCCAGCGCCCGCGCGGCAGTGATGACGTGGAGGCGCACGCCCGCGCCTTCCGCCACATGCTGCAGCGCGATCAGCTCGGGCGAGACCTCGCGCGCGATGCAGATCACGCGCTGGCATTCGAATGCCAGCGCGATGCCGAGCTGATGGCGCGCCAGCGTCGCGCCGCCGACGCGCAGGAACGCACGCGGCAACGGCTGGCCCGTCCCCGCGGCTTCCATCATGCTAAGCAAGGCAACGCGCAGCTAGCTTCTCCTGGCAGGCCCGGCGCTTCTAGGCAAAGCGCGTCCCGGTGCCAAGCTTCGACGAAAGATCGTCGATTAAGAGGCTGAAAACTCGTCCAGAAATAACTGAATTTTGCGGACGATCACGGGATCTCCGGGCGCCGCTTCGAGCGCCTCGGCGGCCAGCGCCAGCAGCGGCTCGGCGTTGAAGCTGGCGCCAAGTCCCCTCAGCCGCATCGCCGTCACGTGCCAGTTGCCGTCGCAGCGCGCGCGGCGCAGCAGGTCGAGCTGGCGGGCAAGGCTTTCGACGAAGGCGGCGCGCAGTTCCCGGAACAGGGCCGGATCGTCTCCCGCCGCCGCCGCCAGCGTGGCATCCAGGGCGCCTGCTTCATAGACCATCCACCACGACTTAACGACGAAAGGTTAAAGCGGGGTTTATCGCATCCATAACCATGGTATTCATGGCCGATGGTTGGGGGAACGCGCATCATCGCCTTCGATTCCACCGGCGGGAACGCCGTGGACGAGGAAATCCTGCTCACCGAGGAGGTGCACGATGCCGTCGCCCCTCCCGATGAGGCCGGCGAAGAGGCGGACGCGGCGCATTCCGCGCCGCGCGGCTGGCTGGTGCCCGCGCTCGGCGCGGCGCTCGTTCTTGCCTGGACCGGGTTCTATGCCTGGGCGCTCAGCGAACCGATCCTGTCGGGCGCCACGCCCGGCCAATGGGTCGCGCTGATCCGCGACTGGGCGGTTCCCGTGCTGCTGATCGCCGTGGGCGTGCTGGTGCTGACGCGCAACAGTCGCCGCCAGGCGCTGCGCTTCGGCGATGCCGCCCGCCTCCTCTCCGACGAATCCGCCCGGCTCGAGACGCGGCTCTCAGTGGTCAACCGCGAACTCAGCCTGGCGCGGGAGTTCATCGCGGCGCAGTCGCGCGACCTCGAGACGCTGGGCCGGCTCGCGGCCGACCGCCTCTCGACCGAGGCAGACCGGCTGCAGGGGCTGATCCACGACAACCACGCAAGGGTCGAGACGATCGGCACGGTGAGCGCCGCCGCGCTCGACAACATGGAGAAGCTGCGCGGCCAGCTTCCGGTGATCGCCAGCTCGGCCAAGGACGTCACCAACAACATCGGCAATGCCGGCCGCACCGCGCATTCGCAGCTCCAGGAAATGATCAACGGCTTCAAGCGGCTGAACGAATTCGGCCAGGCGAGCGAGCGGCAGGTGCAGGTCCTGCGCGACCTCGTCGACGAGACGATCGGAGAGTTCACCCGGCAGACCGAACGACTGGACGATATCGCCGGCACCCGCTTCGCCGCGCTGCACGAACGCAGCACCGAATTCCGCACCCAGCTCGACAGCCACGAGATCGAGGCCCTCGCCGCCATCCGCAGCCGCGCCTCGGCGCTGACCGAAGAGCTTGAGCGGACCCGCCAGCGGCTCGACGGACACGAAGCCGAAAGCCTCACCTCGATGCGCGCGCGCCTGCTGGCGCTGCGCGAGGAAGGCGCGGCGATCTCGCGCGCGCTGCGCGACGGCGAGACCCGCGCGCTGGAGACCTGGCAGGCCGGCGCCGCGCGGATGCAGGAGGACCTCCAGAGCGCGCTCGTGGCGCTGCACGAGGTGGAGAGCGAAGCCGCCGAGGCCGGCAAGGCGCGCATCGCCGCGATCGGCGAGGAGCTGGCGGAGCGCGAGCGGCGGGCAGCCGAGCAGGCCAGCGAGTTTTCCGCCGCCATCGCCCGGCGCCAGGCAGAGGCCATGGCGGCGGAGGAAGCCGTCGCGGCCCGCATGCGCGAGCATCTCGCCGCGCTCGACCATGCCGCCAGCACGAGCCGCGAACGCCACGGCGAGATCGAGCGTGCCGCCGCCGAGGATCTGCGCCAACGGCTTGCCGCGCTCGACGGCGAGATCGCCGACCGGCAGGGGCGTTACGAGCAGTTCGCCCGGCAGGCGAGCGATGGGCTGCGCGCGCATCTGGCCGCGCTCGACACGGAAATGGCGGAGCGCCGGACCCGGCACGAGGCGCAAGGCGCGGCGATCGTCACCCATGCCGAAGCCATCGCATCGCAGCTTGCCGCATTCGAGCACCGCGTCGCCGAAATCGCCGCCCACGGCAGCACCGCCCAGGCTTCACTCGCCGCCAGCATGCAGACGCTGACCGACCACCTGGCCGCAAGCCGCTCGGCGCTCGCGGGCACCGACGGCGAAGTCGCCGCGCTTACCGACAGCAGCGTCCGGCTGCTCGAGCTGATCCAGGCGAGCGTCAAGCACAGCGCCGAGGAACTGCCCGAGGCGCTGGCCCGCGGCGAGGCGCAGCTTTCCGACATCGAGGCGCGCATGACCGCGCTGCGCGAAGCCGCCAACGATACCGACGCGCGCGGCGTGCATCTCGCCGGCACGATCGACGCCGCCGGCGGCACCTTGCGCCGCGCCTATGCCGATCTGGCCGAGCTGCAGGCCGGGCTGGAGCAGGCCGGCTCCGCCCATGCCGGCACGCTGGCCGAACTGCGGCAGGAACTGGATGCCCTCGCCGGGCGAAGCGCCGATCTCGCCGCTGACGCCCGCACCCGCCTGACCGGCTCGCTCGACGAGCTGGCGCGCTCGACCCAGGCCGCGATCGCGGGCTTCGGCGAAAGCGGCGCGGCGGCGGTTTCCGCCCTGGCCCGCCAGCTCGGCAGCGAGAGCGCCGCGGCGGTCGAACAGGCGATGCGGGCGAGCACCGCCGAGACCTCGGGCCAGCTCGAGCAGGCAGTCACCCGCGCCGCGACCGCCAGCCGCGATGCGGCGATGCACCTGCGCGACCAGCTCGCCAAGGTCAACGAACTTGCCGGCAACCTCGAAAGCCGCGTCGCTCACGCCCGCGAGCGGGCCGAGGAGCAGGTCGACAGCGAGTTCACCCGCCGCGTCGCGCTGATTACCGAATCGCTGAACTCGAACGCCATCGACATCGCCAAGGCGCTCTCCACCGATGTCGCCGACACCGCCTGGGCCGCCTACCTGCGCGGCGACCGCGGCATCTTCACCCGCCGCGCCGTCAGCCTGGTCGACAATGCCGAGGGCAGGACGATCGCCCAGATCTACGAGCGCGACCGCGACTTCCACGAGCACGTCAGCCGCTACATCCACGATTTCGAGGCGATGCTGCGCCAGGTCCTGTCCGCGCGCGACGGGCAGGCGCTGGGCATCACGCTGCTGTCTTCGGACATGGGCAAGCTCTACGTCGCGCTGGCTCAGGCGATCGAGCGGCTGCGGAAGTAGGATCGTCCCGCTGGAGGCATGCCGGTTTCTTGTGCGTGCCGCGATTTCCGGCTCAGTGGGTGCCGCCGGGATTGGGCGGCCCGCCGAAGAAATTGAGATCCTCCGGCAAGATCCAGCCGTTGACATAGTTCATGTAGTAGAGCCCGAACAGGACGAGGGCCAAGATCGAGGCCCGCAGCACGATCCGGCGCGCGCTGAAATTGACCGGCGCGCTATCGGCCTGGCCGGGGATCTTCTCGGCCTCTACCTCGTCGTGCGTACGCACGCCGAAGGGCATGACAAGGAACGCGCTGAGCACCCAGAACAGGCCGTAGATGGCGATGATCGAGGTCCATTTCATGGTCGGTCGTCCAACAGCAGCACTTGCACCTGCGGTTTCTTGCCCGACCAGCGCTGGGCCGCGCGGCGGGCGGCGAGCCGGGCGGCCTCGGTCCGCGCGGCGCGATCGCGTGCCGCGGCGCCCTTGAGCTTGGCGAGGGCGGCGGCCACGTCGGCGCAGGCTTCCTCGACGAAGTCGGCATAGTCCTCGTCGAGCGGCAGGCCGACGCCGGCAACCTCTATCCGGCTGCCGGCACCCACCGCAACCATGACGAGGCCGTTGTGGGCAAGCCGGCGGCGCATCACCATCGCCTCGCCATCGGCGGGGGCGATGATGTCGCCATCGAGCACCAGCCGGCCGGCGCGCACTTCGCCGAACTTGCCCGGCTTGCCCGGCGCCAGGCGGACGAGATCGCCGTTCTTCTGCACCACTGCCTTGCCGATGCCGCAGGCCAGACCCAGCCGTGCCTGCTCGCGCATGTGGCGGATCTCGCCGTGCACCGGCACCAGAATTTCGGGCCGCAGCCAGCCGTAGAGCGCCTGCAGGTCGGGCCGACCCGGATGGCCGGAAACGTGGATCGGGCTCTGCCGGTCGGTGACGAGCCCGATGTCGCGGTCGGCAAGCTGGTTCTGGATGCGGCCGATGGCGATCTCGTTGCCCGGAATCTGGCGGCTGGAGAACAGCACCACGTCGCCGGCCTCCAGCGCGATCGGGTGCGTGCCCGCGGCGATCCGCGCCAAGGCCGCGCGCGGT
This sequence comes from Novosphingobium sp., assembly GCA_041677785.1. Classification (GTDB taxonomy): domain Bacteria; phylum Pseudomonadota; class Alphaproteobacteria; order Sphingomonadales; family Sphingomonadaceae; genus Novosphingobium. The sequence continues at coordinate 10,114 of JBAYPJ010000019.1, forward strand.
TCTCCCTGCCCGCCCGTGGCGACGATCAGCACTTCGCCGCGCGGCAGGCTCATCGCGGTGGCGAAGTCGACGGGTTCGGGCAGGTGCTCGAGATAACCGCTCGCCCGGCCCGTGGCGATGATGCGGTCGAGCGAGCGGCCGGCGACGCAGAGCGTGCGTCCGGTCGCGCGCGCCACCTCGCCCAGCGTCTGCAGCCGCGCGACGTTGGACGCGAAAGTCGTTACCACGACCCGCCGCCCGCGATGGCGCCCCACTTCCTCCAGCAGCCCGCGATAGACCTCGCCCTCGGAACCCGCGCTTTCGGGATTGAACACGTTGGTCGAATCGCAGACCAGCGCCAGCACGCCGCCGTCGCCGATCTCGCACAGTTCCTCGGCCGTGGTCGGCTGTCCGATCAGGGGCTCGTCGTCGAGCTTCCAGTCGCCGGTGTGGAATATCCGGCCATAGGGGGTGTCGATCAGCAGCGCGTTGCCTTCGGCGATCGAGTGGGCCAGCGGGACATACTGCACGGTGAAATGCCCAAGCTCGAACGGCTCGAGGTGGTCGATGACGCGCAGGTCCACTTTGCCGAGCAGCCCCGCCTCCTCGAGCTTGGCCGCGACCAGCTTCGCCGTGAACGGCGTCGCATAGAACGGCACGTCCAGTTCCTCGGCGAAATAGGGCACGGCGCCGATGTGGTCCTCGTGCGCATGGGTCAGCACCACGCCGAGAAGATCGGCGCGCCGTTCCTCGATGAAGTCCAGGTCGGCGAAGACCAGGTCGACGCCGGGATACTCGGACCCGCTGAAGGTCATGCCCAGGTCGACCATCAGCCACTTGCGGTCGCAGCCGTAGAGATTGACGTTCATGCCGATCTCGCCCGAACCGCCGAGCGCGCAGAAGATCAGTTCCTTACCCGGTCTCACGAATTCCGGACCCTTTCCGCCAGCAGCGCCAGCCCATCGAGCGTTAGATCGGTATCGACGGCGTCGAAGATGTCGGTCACTTCGTCGAACAGCACCGCAAGCCCGCCGGTGGCGATGACCTTCGCCGGCCGGCCGATCTGCTCGCGAAGGCGGGCGATCAGGCCCTCCATCATGGCGACGTAGCCCCAGAAGACGCCGATCAGCATCTGGTCCTCCGTATTGGTGCCGATCACGCTGCTGCTCGACGGCAGGCGGATGGCGATACGCGGCAACATCGCCGTATTGCCGACCAACGCATCGAGCGAGAGGTTGATCCCCGCCGCGATGATCCCGCCCTTGTAAGCGCCGTTGAAGTCGATCACGTCGAACGTCGTGGCCGTGCCGAAATCGACTATGATGAGGTCGCCCTGATACTTGGCGTGCGCGGCGATGGCGTTGACCGCGCGGTCGGAGCCCAGCGAACTGGGCTGGTCGACATCGATATCGATGGAAAAGGCGGCCGCCCCCTGGCCGGCGATCAGCGGTTCGACGAAGAAGTAGTTGCGCGCCAGAATCTCGATGTTGTGAAGCGCGCGCGGCACCACCGTGGAAACGATGATCTGCGTGATGTCCTCGCGCCTGACCCCGCGGATCGTCAGGAGCTGCATCAGCCAGACCGCGTATTCGTCGCCGGTGCGGCGCGGATCGGTGGCGATGCGCCAGCGCGCCTTGATCCTGCGCTCGCCTTGACCGGCTAGATCGTAGAGCGCGAAAACGACATTGGTGTTGCCGGCATCGATGACGAGCAGCATGGCAGGCTCCTTAGGCGAGGCGGACTTCGCCGGCATGGATGACACGGGTGGCACCGTCGGCCAAGCGCAGCCGCAGCGCGCCGTCGTCGGTCAGGCCCGCGAAAGTGCCGGTGACGGGCGTTTCGCCCGATTCCCCGACGGCAAGCGGCGTGCCGGCCGGGTGCGCGGCGGCAAGCCAGCGCGCCACGATCGGCGCCAGGCCGAAGCTGCGCCAGCGATCGAGTTCCACGTCGAGCAGGCGCGCAAGGTCGGCGGCGAAGGCGTCCCGGTCGGACGCGCCCAGGGCCGCGGCCTCGCGGTCGGGCAGGCGCGGCGCCGAGGCCAGGTTGACGCCGATGCCGATGACGACGCTGTCGCCCACCCGCTCGAGCAGGATACCGGCGAGCTTGGCCGCGCCGAGCATGACGTCATTGGGCCATTTCAGCACCAGTCGTCTCCCGCTCGACCCAGCGCCGCCGGCGGTATCGGCCTGCGCCGAAACGACGCTCGCTACCGCCTCGTGGACGGCGAGCCCGGCGACCAGTGCAAGGCTCGCCGGCTCGGGATCACCGAAGCGCAAATGCACCACCGCCGATCCCATGAAGTTACCCGCGCCGTCGAGCCATTCGCGACCTTGCCGCCCCTTCCCGTCCGTCTGGCGATCGGCGACCAGCCAATGCCCCTCGGGCACGAACGTCCCCGCGCGCAGCCGCGCGGCGAGGTCGGCGCTGGTGGAACCGGTTTGCGGTACGAACTCGATCACTTCACTCCCGCCCGCCCGTCCGTCCGGGGTCTGTCGAAGGACGCGCGGGGAAAAGTCACTTAGACGACGTGGAACAGCGCCGACGCCGCGGCGTCGGCCAGCCCGCCGAGCCAGCCGGTCAGCAGGAAGCCCAGCGGCGAGATGAACGCCGCCGACAGCGCCAGCAGCGCATTGTGCGCCCAGTCGCTGCGCCCGGTCACCTTGCCCGTCGGTTCGTCGAAATACATCACCTTGACGATCTTGATGTAGTAGAACGCGCTGATCACCGAGGCGGCGATACCGATCGCGGCCAGCGGCACGAGGCCCGCTTGGACCGCCGCCTGGAAAACCACGAACTTGCCCCAGAAACCGAACAGCGGCGGTACGCCGGCCAGGCTGAACATGACAATGGCGAAGCCCCCCGCAAGCAGCGGCCGGGTGTGCGAAAGGCCGGCCATATCGCCGATCGCCTCGACAGGTTCGCCGTCGGCGTCCCTCAGCATCAGTATCGCGACGAAGCCGCCGAACGTCATGGCGACGTAGATCACCATGTAGACCAGCATTGCCGAGGCACCCTCGACCGTCGCGCAGGCGAGGCCGATCAGGATGAAGCCGACGTTGTTGATCGACGAATAGGCCATCAGCCGCTTGATGTTCCGCTGACCGATGGCGCCGAGCGCGCCGACGATGATCGAGGCCAGCGCGGTGAAGATCACGATCTGCCGCCAGGCATCGGCCTGGGTGCCGAACGCATCGAGCGCGACGCGCATCGTCAGCCCCAGCGCCGCCACCTTAGGCGCGGTGGCGAAGAAGGTGGTGACGGGCGTCGGCGCGCCTTCGTAGACGTCGGGCGTCCACATGTGGAACGGCACCGCGGATATCTTGAAGGCCAGGCCGGCGAGCATGAAAACGATGCCGAACACGGCGCCGGTGGCGAGGCCGCCGGAAGCACTTGTGGCGTCCAGCGCGGCGCTGATCCCGGCGAAGCTGGTCGTGCCGGTGAAGCCGTAGGTCAGGCTCATGCCGAACAGCAGGATGCCGCTGGCGAGCGCGCCGAGCACGAAATACTTGAGCCCCGCCTCGGCCGAGCGTTCATCGTTGCGGAGCATCGCGGCGAGCACGTAGGACGCGAGCGAATTCATCTCGAGCCCGATGTAGAGCGTCAGCAGGTCGGTCGCCGAGACCATGATGCCGCTGCCGAGCGCCGCGAAGAGGATCAGGATCGGATATTCGGCCCGCATCGCGCGGAACCGCTCGAAGAACGCGGGCGAGACCACCAGCGAGGCCGCCGCCGCACCGTAGATCAGCAGCTTGATAAAGCTGGCGAAGGCGTCGGCGCGGAACTGGCCCATGAAGGCCTCTGTGTCGGGCCCGGCGGCGCCGCTGCACAGCGCGGGCGCGACGAGCACGGCGGCGGCGGCGAGCGCGGCTATCGCCAGCCAATTGATCGCGCGCGCCGCCTTGTCGCCGCTCCAGGCGGCGACAAGCAGCAGGATCAGACAAGCGATGCTCAGAACTTCTTCGGCCGCGATCAGGCGCAGCGAGTGGGACCAGTCCATCAGTGCGCCCCCTCGTGCACGGCTTCGTGGGTTGGGTTGGCCGGCTTCGCCTTGGCGACCGCGATCATCGCGTCGCCTTCCGGTTTGGCCCGCGCGAGGCGCGCGTCGAGCGCGGCGATATCATGACGCATCGGCGCGATGAAGCTTTCCGGATAGACGCCCATCCACAGAACGATGGCGGCGATCGGCGCCATCATCGCCCATTCGCGCCAGTCGAGGTCCGGCATAGCGGCGGCATCGGCGTTCTTCTGATCACCGAAGATCACGCGGCGGTAAAGGTAGAGCATGTAGGCCGCGCCCAGGATGATGCCGGTCGTGCAGACGAACGCCACCCAGCTCGACACCTGGTAGATGCCGGCAAGGCTGAGGAACTCGCCGACGAAGCCGCTCGTGCCGGGAAGGCCGATCGAGGCCATGGTGAAGAGCATCAGGAATACCGCGTAATACGGCATGTTGATGGCAAGCCCGCCGTAGCGGTCGATCTCGCGCGTATGCAGCCGATCGTAGATCACGCCGACGGCAAGAAACAACGCGCCCGAGACGAGGCCGTGGCTCAGCATGACGATCATCGAGCCTTCGAGCCCCTGCGGGTTGAAGGCGAACAGGCCGACCGTGACGATCGCCATGTGCGCCACCGAGGAATAGGCGATCAGCTTCTTCATGTCGTGCTGCACCAGCGCGATGAGCGAGGTGTAGACCACCGCCACCATCGACAGCACGAAGACCAGCCAGGCGAACTGGGCGGAGGCTTCCGGGAACATAGGCAGCGAGAAGCGGATGAAGCCGTAGCCGCCCATCTTGAGCAGCACGCCCGCCAGGATCACCGAGCCCGCGGTCGGCGCCTGGACGTGCGCGTCCGGCAGCCAGGTGTGGACCGGCCACATCGGCATCTTCACCGCGAAGCTGGCGAAGAAGGCAAGCCACAGCCAGGTCTGCGCCTTCGGATCGAAATCGTAGGCCATCAGCGTCGGGATGTCGCTCGTCCCCGCCTCGTGCGCCATCCACAGCATCGCGATCAGCATCAGCACCGAGCCGAGCAGCGTGTAGAGGAAGAACTTGTACGAAGCGTAGATGCGGTCCGCGCCGCCCCAGATGCCGATGATCAGGTACATCGGGATCAGGCCGCCCTCGAACATGATGTAGAACAGGAACAGGTCCTGTGCCGCGAAGACGCCGATCATCAGCGTTTCCATCAGCAGGAACGAGGCCATGTATTCGCCGACGCGCTTCTCGATCGAAAGCCAGCTCGCGCCGATGCAGATCGGCATGAGGAAGACCGAGAGCAGGATCAGCATCAGCGCGATGCCGTCGATGCCGAGCGCCCACGAGAAGCCCGCGAACAGCGGCACGTTCTCGACGAACTGCCACTGCGCGCCGCCGATGTCGAAATTGACCCAGAGCAGCACACCGAGCGCCAGGTCGACCAGCGTGGCGAGGAGCGCGATGACGCGTGCCGCCCTGGCTTCGACCATCAGGCAGGCGGCGCCGGCCGCAAGCGGCACGAGAAGCATCAGGGAGAGGATGGGAAAACCGTTCATTGCCTTAACCCACCATCACCCAGCTCACGGCCGCGACCAGGCCGAGCAGCATTACCAATGCATAGCTGTAGAGATACCCCGACTGCACCTTCTGCGCGTAGGTCGATCCGCGCGCGACCAGCCGGGCCACGCCATTCGGCCCGAAGCGGTCGATGATGCCGATGTCGCCGATCTTCCAGAACTGCCGCCCGAGCCAGAACGCGGGCCGCACGATCAGGAAGTTATAGATCTCGTCGAAGTACCACTTGTTGTAGACGAAACGATAGAGCACGCCGAACTGCGCGACGACCATCGCCGGGAACCGCGGGTTCCTGAGATAGGCGTACCAGGCGATGAACAGGCCGATGGCCATCACCGTGAACGGCGCCCATTTCACCCAGGTCGGTACCTCGTGCATGGCGTGGACCAGGTGCTCGCTGAACACCAGACTGCCCTTCCAGAACCCGCCCTCGCCGTCGCTGATGAAGGCACCGTGGAACAGGAAGCCGGCCAGCACCGCGCCCAGCGAGAGTACGCCGAGCGGGATCAGCATCGAGACGGGGCTTTCGTGCGGATGATAGCCCGCCGTGCCTTCGGCGGCATGGTCGTGGCCGTCATGATGCCCGGTCTCTTCATCCGGATGCTCGTGATGGCCGTGGACCGCGTGCTGGATATGCTCGGAACCGGCCCAGCGGGGCTTGCCGAAGAACGTCAGGAAGACGAGGCGCCAAGAATAGAAGCTGGTCATCAGCGCGGCGATGATGCCCGCCCAGAACGCGAACGTGCCGAGTTCCCTGCCGCTGCCGAAGGCCGCCTCGAGGATCGCGTCCTTCGAATAGAAGCCCGCGAAACCCAGGGTTCCGGCGATGCCAACGCCGGTGATGGCCAGCGTGCCCGCAGTCATCGCCCAGAACGTCAGCGGAATTTCCTTACGCAGCGCGCCGTAATAGCGCATGTCCTGCTCGTGGTGCATCGCGTGGATGACCGAGCCCGCGCCGAGGAACAGCAGCGCCTTGAAGAAGGCGTGGGTGAACAGGTGGAACATCGCCGCGCCATAGGCGCCGACGCCGGCGGCGAAGAACATGTAGCCGAGCTGGCTGCAGGTCGAATAGGCGATGACCCGCTTGATGTCCCACTGCGTCGTGCCGACGGTCGCGGCGAAGAAGCAGGTGGCGGCGCCGATGAAGGTGACGAAGGCCAGCGCGGCGGGGCTGGTCTCGAACATCGGCGAGAGGCGGCAGACCATGAAGACGCCGGCGGTGACCATGGTTGCCGCGTGAATCAGCGCGGAAACCGGGGTCGGGCCTTCCATCGCATCGGGAAGCCAGGTGTGCAGGCCGAGCTGCGCCGACTTGCCCATCGCGCCGATGAACAGCAGCACGCACAGCACCGTCATCGTGTCCCAACGGCCGCCGAGGAAGCCGATGGTGGTCCCCGCCATGCCCGGCGCGGCTTCGAGGATCGCCGGGATCGACACCGTGCCGAACACCACGAACGTGCCGAAGATCCCGAGCATGAAAGCGAGGTCGCCGACGCGGTTGACGACGAAGGCCTTGATGGCGGCGGCGTTGGCCGAGGGCTTGCGGAACCAGAAGCCGATGAGCAAGTACGAGGCGAGGCCGACGCCTTCCCAGCCGAAGAACATCTGCACGAGGTTGTCGGCCGTCACCAGCATCAGCATGGCGAAGGTGAACAGCGAGAGGTAGGCGAAGAACCGCGGCTGGTCCGGGTCCTCGGCCATGTAGCCCCAGCTATAGAGATGGACGAGCGCCGAAACGGTGGTGACGACCACCAGCATCACCGCGGTCAGCGTGTCGACGCGCAGCGCCCAGTCGAAGGTCATGGTGCCCGACTGCACCCATTGCAGCACCGGCACGACGTAGACCTCGGCGCTTCCCGACAGGAAGCTCAGGAAGATCGGCCAGGACAGGGCGCAGGAAACGAACAGCGCGCCCGTCGTCAGCGACTTGACGGCGGTGTTGCCCAGCTTGCGGTTGCCGAGCCCGCCGACGATCGCGGCGAGCAGCGGCAGGAAGACGATGAAGAGAATGCTGTTCACAAGCCTCTCCCAAACCGCTCGTGCTGAGCTTGTCGAAGTACGAGGGGTTTGCGCGCGGCCTTCGACAAGCTCAGGCTGAGCGGGGTTGAGGTACGGGACATGGTCATCCCTTCATCCGGTTGACGTCGTCGACCGCGATCGTGCCGCGGCCGCGGAAATAGATGACCAGGATCGCCAGCCCGATCGCCGCCTCGCCGGCTGCGACGGTCAGCACGAACATGGCGAAGACCTGCCCCGTGAGGTCCTGCAGGAAGGCGCTGAACGCGACGAGGTTGATGTTCACCGCCAGCAGGATGAGTTCGATGGCCATCAGGATGACGATGACGTTCTTCCGGTTGAGGAAGATGCCGAGCACGCCGAGCACGAACAGGATCGAGCTGACGACGACGTAGTGTTCGATGCCGATCACAGCTTGACCCCCTGGCCCACCTCGGGCTTGACGTTGACCGTCGCCTCCCCGGGACGGCGGGCGTTCTGGCGCGCGATGTTCTGGCCGCGCGTGCCGCCGCGCTGGCGGTGGGTCAGGACGATCGCGCCGACCATGGCGATCAGCAGGATCAGGCCCGCCGCCTCGAACAGGAACAGGTAGCGGCCATAGAGCAGCGCGCCGATCGCCTCGATGTTGCTCGCGCCCACCGGCGTCGCGGCCGAGCCGTCGGGCGTGCCGAGCTGGAGCGCGCCGGCGCGATAGGCGCCGATGCCCAGCACCATCTCGCAGGCAAGCACCACGGCGACCAGCATCCCCAGCGGGAAGTTGCGGATGAAGCCCGCCCGCAGCGCGGCGAAGTCGATGTCGAGCATCATCACAACGAAGAGGAACAGCACCGCGACCGCGCCCACGTAGACGATGACCAGCAGCATGGCGATGAACTCGGCGCCCACCAGCACCATCAGACCGGCGGCGTTGAAGAACGCCAGGATCAGCCAGAGCACGGAATGCACCGGGTTACGCGCCAGAATCGTGATCGCGCCCGAGGCGAGCACCAGCACAGCGAACAAATAGAAGGCGATTGTGTGGATCATGGTTGTGCCCCGTTGGCCCGGCGCCCTAGCGATAGGGCGCGTCGGCTTCAAGGTTCGCGGCGATCGCCCGCTCCCACTTGTCCCCGTTCGCGAGCAGCTTGGCCTTGTCGTAGAGCAGTTCCTCGCGCGTTTCGGTCGCGTATTCGAAGTTCGGCCCCTCGACGATGGCATCCACCGGGCAGGCTTCCTGGCAGAAGCCGCAGTAGATGCACTTGGTCATGTCGATGTCGTAGCGCGTGGTGCGCCGGCTGCCGTCCGCGCGCGGCTCGGCCTCGATGGTGATCGCCTGCGCCGGGCAGATCGCCTCGCACAGCTTGCACGCGATGCAGCGCTCCTCGCCGTTGGGATAGCGGCGCAGCGCGTGCTCGCCGCGGAAGCGGGGCGACAGCGGGTTCTTCTCGAACGGATAGTTGATCGTCGCCTTGGGCCTGAAGAAATACTTCAGGGTCAGCCAGTGCGCCGTGACGAACTCCCAGAGGGTGAACGTCTTGATGAGCTGGACGACGGTCATGCCGCGTACCTCGTAAGCATCAGATAGCCGCTCACCAGCACGACGAAGCCGAGCGAGAGGGGCAGAAACACCTTCCAGCCCAGCCGCATGAGCTGGTCGTAGCGGTAACGCGGGACGGTCGCCTTCACCCACGAGAAGACGAAGAAGAAGAACAGGATCTTGACGATCAGCCAGATCCAGCCCGGCACGTAGTAGAGCGGCGCCCAGTCCAGCGGCGGCAGGTAGCCGCCGAAGAACAGCACGGCGTTGAGCGCGCACATCAGCAGCACATTGGCGTATTCGCCCAGCCAGTAGAGCGCGAAGCTCATCGACGAGTATTCGGTCTGGTAGCCGGCGACCAGCTCGCTTTCCGCCTCGGTCAGGTCGAACGGCGTGCGCGCCGTCTCGGCCAGGCTCGAGATCAGGAACATCACCCACATCGGAAAGAGCAGCAGGTTGAAGAAGAAGCCGTTGACGATGCCAAGGCCATGCCCGCGCTGCGCCTCGACGATGCCCGAGAGGTTGAACGTCCCGGCCCAGAGCACGACGCAGATCAGGATGAAGCCGATCGAGACCTCGTACGAGATCATCTGCGCCGAGGCGCGCATGGCCGAGAAGAACGGATACTTCGAGTTCGAGGCCCAGCCCGCGATGATCACGCCATAGACGCCCAGCGAGCTGATCGCGAGGACGTAGAGCAGCCCGACGTTGATGTCCGCCAGCACCGCGCCCGAGTTGAACGGAATCACCGCCCAGGCCAGCAGCGCCACGGTGAAGGTGACGATCGGCGCGATCAGGAACAGCGCCTTGTTCGACGCCGAGGGAATGATGGTTTCCTGCAGGAACACCTTGAGGCCGTCGGCGAAGCTTTGCAGCAGGCCGAACGGGCCGACCACGTTGGGCCCGCGCCGCAGCGCCATGGCGGCCCAGATCTTGCGGTCGGCATAGATGATCATGGCGACACCCAGCATCAGCGGCAGCGCAATCAGCAGGATGCCGCAGATGGTGGCGACGAACCACGCCCAGTCGTGGTTCATGCCGAGAGACTGGAAGAAAGCGGTCATGCGGACACCCTCCCCCGGAAAGGGAGGATTTGCGAAGAAGTCATCATTCCGCCGCCTCCGCGAAGTCCTCGCCGTGGAGCAGTTCGGCCGAGCAGCGCTGCATCGTCGGGCTCGAACGGGCGATCGGGTTGGTCAGGTAGAAGTCCTTGATCGGATAGGCGAACGTGCCTTCCGCACTGGCGTTTTTGGCCTTGGGCAGCTTGCCGTAGTCGGCCAGCCCCTCGACGCCCAGCGCCGGCACTTCGGCGACCATCGCGGCGCGCAGTTCCTCGAAGCTGTCGAAGCCGACCGCGACGCCCAGCGCATCGGCCAGCGCGCGCAGGATGGTCCAGTCCTCGCGCGCGTCGCCGGGGGCGAAGACCGCCTTCTCGGAGAACTGCACGCGCCCTTCGGTGTTGACGTAAGTGCCGGCCTTCTCGGTATAGGCGGCGGCGGGCAGGATGATGTCCGCCGCGTGCGCGCCCCGGTCGCCGTGATGGCCGATATAGACCACGATCGAATCCGCGAACTTCGCGAAGTCCACCTCGTCCGCGCCCAGCGCCAGCAGCAGTTTGGGCTTGGCCGCGACCAGATCGGCGATGCCGCCCTTCTGCGCATAGCCCAGCATCAGCCCGCCCATCCGCGCGGCCGACAGGTGCAGCACGTTGAAGCCGTTCCAGGTGCTGCCGTCTTCGTTCGCGCGCACGAGATTGAACCGGTCGACCAGCCCCAGCCCCGCGCCCAGCGCGCCCTTGGCCAGCGCCGCGCCGCCCAGGATCACGGCGGGCCGCGCCGCGCCGGACAGCGCCTCGGCCACATGCGCCGGCAGGTTGCCCAGCACCGACAGGTCCTCGCCGAGGAACTCGCCGCCGAACGTGGTTTCCCACTCGGGGCCGATCAGGAACACCCGGGCGCCGTTCTTCACCGCCTTGCGCAGCCGTGCGTTCACCAGCGGCGCTTCCCAGCGCACGTTGCTGCCGACGATCAGGATGGCGTCGGCCGTCTCGATCCCCGAGAAGGTCGAGTTGAAGTTGACCGCGGCCAGGCTGGACACGTCGTAGTCCATGCCCGTCTGGCGGCCTTCGAGCAGGCCGGAGCCCAGCGCGCCGGCCAGCTTCTTCGCCGCGAACATCGTCTCACAGTCGAGAATGTCGCCGGCCACCGCCGCGACGCTCGCGCCCGGCTTCACCCTGGCCACGGCGGCGAAGGCTTCTTCCCAGGTGGCGGCGACGAGCTTGCCATTCTTGCGGATCCACGGACGGTCGAGGCGACCGCGCATCAGGCCGTCGACCTGGTAGCGGCCTTTGTCCGAGATCCACTCCTCGTTCACGTCGTCGTTGACGCGCGGCAGCACGCGCATGACCTCGCGGCCGCGGCTGTCGATGCGGATATTGGCGCCGCAGGCGTCGGACACGTCGATGCCCAGCGTCTTCTTCAGCTCCCAGGGCCGCGCCTCGAAGGCATAGGGCCGGCTGGTGAGCGCGCCGACCGGGCACAGGTCGATCACGTTGGCGCTCATCTCGTGCTTCGCGGCCCGTTCGAGATAGGTCGTGATCTGCATGTTCTCGCCGCGATAGAGCGCGCCGATCTCGTCCACGCCGGCGATCTCCTCGGAGAAGCGCACGCAGCGGGTGCAGTGGATGCAGCGGGTCATGATCGTCTTGATCAGCGGGCCCATGTACTTCTCTGTGACCGCGCGCTTGTTCTCCTCATAGCGCGAGGCGCCGCGACCGTAGGCGATCGCCTGATCCTGCAGGTCGCATTCGCCGCCCTGGTCGCAGATCGGGCAATCGAGCGGGTGGTTGATCAGGAGGAACTCCATTACCCCTTCGCGCGCCTTCTTCACCATCTCGCTGTCGGTGCGGATGGTCTGCCCATCGGCCGCCGGCAGCGCGCAGCTTGCCTGCGGCTTGGGCGGCCCGGGCGCGACCTCGACCAGGCACATGCGGCAGTTGCCGGCGATGCTCAGCCGCTCGTGATAGCAGAAGCGGGGGATTTCCTTGCCGGCCAGCTCGCAGGCCTGCAGGACGGTGGCGCCCTGCGGGACTTCGATCTCGACGCCGTCGACGGTGACTTTAGGCATTACTCAGCGGCCTCCCGCACGTTCTCGGCGATCCGGCGTTCCAGCTCGGGGCGGAAGTGGCGGATCAGGCCCTGGATCGGCCAGGCGGCGGCATCGCCCAGCGCGCAGATGGTGTGGCCTTCGACCTGCTTGGTCACCTGCTGCAGCATGTCGATCTCATCGACGTGCGCGTCGCCGGTGCGCAGGCGCTCCATCACGCGCCACATCCAGCCGGTGCCCTCACGGCACGGCGTGCACTGGCCGCAGGACTCGTGCTTGTAGAAATAGCTGATGCGGCTGATCGCGCGGACGATGTCGGTGGACTTGTCCATGACGATCGCGGCGGCGGTGCCGAGGCCCGAGCCGAGCGCCTTGAGTCCGTCGAAATCCATCGGCGCGTCCCAGATCTGCTCGGCCGGCACCAGCGGCACCGACGAGCCGCCGGGGATCACCGCCAGCAGGTTGTCGCGCCCGCCGCGGATGCCGCCGCAGTGCTTCTCGATCAGTTCGCCGAAGGGGATGCCCATCTCCTCCTCGACGACGCAGGGCCGGTTCACGTGGCCGCTGATCTGGAACAGCTTGGTGCCCTTGTTGTTCTCGCGCCCGAAGCTCGAGAACCAGGCCGCGCCGCGCCGCATGATGGTGGGCGAGACGGCGATCGATTCGACATTGTTCACCGTCGTCGGGCAGCCGTAGAGGCCGGCGCCGGCCGGGAACGGCGGCTTGAGCCGGGGCTGGCCCTTCTTGCCTTCCAGGCTCTCGATCAGCGCGGTTTCCTCGCCGCAGATATAGGCGCCCGCGCCGCGATGGACGAAAACGTCGAAGTCGTAGCCCGAGCCGGCGGCGTTCCTGCCGACCAGCCCGGCGTCATAGGCTTCCTGCACGGCGGCGAACAGCGTCTCGGCCTCGCGGATGAATTCGCCGCGAATGTAGATGTAGGCCGCGCGCGCGCCCATGGCGAAGCCGGCGACCAGCGCGCCCTCGATCAGCTTGTGCGGATCGTGGCGGATGATCTCGCGGTCCTTGCACGATCCGGGCTCGGATTCGTCGGCGTTGATGACGAGAAAGCCGGGCCGCGCGGGGTTCGGCTCCTTGGGCATGAACGACCACTTGAGGCCGGTCGGGAAGCCCGCGCCGCCGCGGCCGCGCAGGCCCGAGGCCTTGATCTCCTCGATGATCGCGTCGCGGCCCCTGGCGAGGATTGCCCTGGTGTCGTCCCAGTCGCCGCGCGCCTGCGCCGCCTTCAGGTTCCACGGCTGGTAGCCGTAGAGGTTGGTGAAGATGCGGTCCTTGTCAGCGAGACTCACAGGACGCCTCCATTCACAAACATCCGCTCACCCTGAGCGGGCGTGGGATACAGGCGAGCCATGGCTTACCACTCCCCCCGGTAGTCGTGGTTTTCCGAAACCATCGCCGTCAGCGTGGTCGGCCCGCCCACCGGCTCGACCGTGTGGCGGCCGGGCTCCTGCGTGCCCGCCTTCGGCTGGCGGCCGGCGGCCAGTTCGTCGAGCACATGGTCCAGCCGCTCGGCCGTCAGGTCCTCGTAGTTGTCGTCGTTGATCTGGACCATCGGCGCCGAGGCGCAACTGCCCATGCACTCCACCTCGGACAGCGTCCACAGACCGTCGTCGCTGGTGTGGCCCTTCTTCATGCCGCGCGCCTTGCAGGCGCTGATCAGGTCGTCCGAGCCGCGCAGCATGCACGGCGTCGTGCCGCAGACCTGCACGTGGAAGCGGCCCACGGGCACGAGGTTGTACATCGTGTAGAAAGTCGCGACTTCGACCACGCGGATGATCGGCATGTCGAGATAGCCCGCGACGTATTCCATCACCGGGATCGGCAGCCAGCCCTGCGTGCCGGTCTCCTCGCCGACCTGCCGCTGCGCATAATCGAGCAGCGCCATCACCGCCGAGCGCTGCCGCCTTTCGGGATAGCGGGCGATCGCCGCCTGGGCCTTCGTCTCCCACTCGGGCGTGAAGGCGAAGCCGCCCCAGCGCGCGCGCAGTTCGGGGGTATCGGGATCGATATAGCGATCAGCCATGGCCACCCCTCCGCTTCAGCCAGATGTCCTGGGTGAACAGGAACAGCTCGAAGCCGGCGATCGCGGCCGCCAGCATCGGCAGCATGGGCGAGGACCGGGCGCCCAGCCAGGGCGCGGCGAAGAAGGCGGCGACGAGCGCCAGCCCGGTGATCGCCGCCCACATGCGCAGGAGATCGAGGAGGGAAAGCTGCTTCAACGGACGAACTCCACGCGAGAGCACTTGCCGCCCTCGAAGCTGTAGATTGCGATGACTTCGAACGGATCGACCAGCGGCGAACCATCGGAAGCAGGACCCCGCGTCACGTATTCGCGGAACAGGACGTAATCGCCGATCTCCTGTCGCTCGCGGATCTCCGCCTTGTTCTCGGGCCAAGTGGCGAAAGCGGCGGCCAGCCCGCGGCGGGTGCCTTCCTTGCCCTCGCGCAGCACCGCCCCGCGATAGTTCGCCTCGCAGGCGTCGTCGGTCATGTACGAGACGTAGAGGTCCGCGTCCTGCGCGTTGTACGCGGCGATCATGGCCTCCGCGATGGCAAGATTGCTCACCGGTCGCACTCCCCGAACACCACGTCGATCGCGCCGAGGATGGCGGTCGCGTCGGGCAGCATGTGGCCCTTGCACATGAAATCCATCGCCTGCAGGTGGCTGAAGGCCGTCGGGCGGATCTTGCAGCGATAGGGCTTGTTGGTGCCGTCCGAGACCAGATAGACGCCGAATTCGCCCTTGGGGCTCTCGGTGGCGACGTAGACTTCGCCGGCCGGCACGTGGAAGCCTTCGGTGTAGAGCTTGAAGTGATGGATCAGCGCTTCCATCGACTGCTTCATCTCGCCGCGCTTGGGCGGCACCACCTTGCGGTCCTCCGAAGCGATCGGGCCTTCGGGCATCTCGGCCAGGCACTGCTTCATGATGCGGGCGGACTGGCGCACTTCCTCGACGCGAACCATGAAGCGGTCGTAGCAGTCGCTGCGCGTGCCGACCGGGATCTCGAAGTCCATGCGGGCATAGGCGTCGTAGGGCTGGCTCTTGCGCAGGTCCCACGGGATGCCGGCAGCGCGGATCATCGGGCCGGAGAAGCCCCAGGCGATCGCGTCCTCCTTCGAGACGACGGCGATGTCGACATTGCGCTGCTTGAAGATGCGGTTATCGATGACGAGGCTCATCGCGTCCTCGAACAGCCGCGGCAGGCGCGTGTCGAGCCAGTCGCCGATGTCGGTCAGGAGCTTGAGCGGCACGTCCTGGTGAACGCCGCCCGGACGGAACCAGGCCGAGTGCATCCGCGCGCCCGAGGCGCGCTCGAAGAAGTTGAGGCAGTCCTCGCGGATCTCGAACAGCCACAGGTTCGGTGTCATCGCGCCGACGTCCATGACGTGCGAGCCCATGTTGAGCATGTGGTTGCAGATGCGCGTCAGCTCGGCGAACAGCACGCGCAGGTATTGCGCGCGCAGCGGCACTTCCAGGTTCAGCAGCTTCTCGATGGCGAGCACGTAGGAATGCTCCATCGCCAGCGGCGAGCAATAGTCGAGCCGGTCGAAGTAGGGCAGCGCCTGCAGATAGGTCTTGTGCTCGATCAGCTTCTCGGTGCCGCGATGGAGCAGGCCGACGTGCGGGTCGATCCGCTCGATGATCTCGCCGTCCAGTTCCATCACCATGCGCAGCACGCCGTGCGCGGCCGGGTGCTGTGGGCCGAAGTTGATCGTGTAGTTGGTGATGACCTCGTCGCCGGTGGTCGGCGACGCTTCCAGCGTGAAACCGCTCATGCCTTATCCTCCGACTCAGAGTCCTCCGGCTTGGGGCGGCTCTCGGTCGCGGCCGGTGCATCGGGCGCCTTGCCATCGTCCTTGGTGGCGGGCGCGCCGGCGCTCTGCTTGTCGGCGGCCTGCGCGTTCGCCTTGTCGCCGGCCCCGGTCTGGCTCGGCTTCTCGGTCGTCTGGGGCTGCGCGACCGGCGGGGTACCCGCCTTCTCGTCGCCGGGCAGCACGTAGTCGGCGCCTTCCCAGGGGCTCATGAAGTCGAAGCTGCGCAAGTCCTGCGCAAGCTGCACCGGCTCGTAGACGACGCGCTTGTCCTCCTCGGAATAGCGCAGCTCGACATAGCCGGTCAGCGGGAAGTCCTTGCGGAAGGGATGCCCCTCGAAGCCGTAGTCGGTGAGGATGCGGCGCAAGTCCTGGTTGCCGGCGAAGATCACGCCGTAAAGGTCGAACACCTCGCGCTCGAGCCAGCCGGCGACCGGCCAGAGCGTGGTGACGGTCGGCACCGGCGTATTCTCGGCAGCCGTGACTTTCACCAGGATGCGGTGGTTGCGCGTCAGCGAAAGCAGCATGTAGACCACTTCGAACCGCTCGGCCCGGCTCGGGTAGTCGACCCCGGCGATCTCCATGAGCTGCTGGTATTCGTGCTCGTCGCGCAGCAGGCGCAGCGCATCCTCGATGCGGTCGCGCGCGACCGTGATGACGATCTCGCCGTATTCCTCCCTGGCGGCGACGATCATGCCGCCGAGCGCGCCGGTCAGCCGGTCGAGCACGCCTTCGTTGGAGGCGGTCCTGGGTGCGGGGTGGAGAACGGTCATACCTGGCCCCTCCCGTCGCGCGTGGCCTTCGACACGCTCAGGCGGAGCGGGGTCTGGAGATTGGGCCGGCACAACGTCCGCTCATCCTGAGCTTGTCGAAGGATCATCGCTCGACCGTCCCCACGCGGCGAATCTTCCGCTGCAGCTGCATCACGCCGTAAAGCAGCGCCTCGGCCGTGGGCGGGCAGCCGGGGACGTAGATGTCCACCGGTACGATCCGGTCGCAGCCGCGCACGACGCTGTAGCTGTAGTGGTAATAGCCGCCGCCGTTGGCGCACGAGCCCATCGAGATGACGTACTTGGGGTCCGACATCTGGTCGTAGACCTTGCGCAGCGCCGGGGCCATCTTGTTGCACAGCGTGCCGGCGACGATCATCACGTCCGACTGGCGCGGGGACGCGCGCGGGGCGACGCCGAAGCGCTCCATGTCGTAGCGCGGCATGTTGACGTGGATCATCTCGACCGCGCAGCAGGCGAGGCCGAAGGTCATCCACCACAGCGAGCCGGTGCGGGCCCACTGGAACAGTTCCTCGGTCGAAGTGACGAGGAAGCCCTTGTCGGAAACCTCCTGGTTGAGGTCCTTGAAGAAGGCCTGGTCCGGCGGTGTGACCGCGCCGGCCTGCGGGGGTGTCACGAGCGTGCTCATTCCCAATCCAGAGCTCCCTTCTTCCACGCGTAGGCAAGCCCGACGGCCAGCTCGCCGAGGAAGATCATCATGGTGATCCAGCCGGGCCAGCCGGTCATGTCGAGCGACACGGCCCAGGGGAACAGGAACGCCGCCTCGAGGTCGAAGATGATGAACAGGATCGCGACTAGGTAGAAGCGCACGTCGAACTGGCTGCGCGGGTCTTCGAACGCGGGAAAGCCGCATTCGTACTCGCTGAGCTTCTCGGCGTTCGGATTGTGCGCGCCGGTCAGCCGGGCCACGCCCATCGGCAGGAAGACGAAGGCCGCCGACAGCCCGAGCGCGATGATCAGGAAGATCAGGATCGGCAGATATTGGGAGAGATCGACCACTGTCTGACTCGGTTGCGAAATTGATTGATGCGCGCCCTAGTCCGGCCATCGGCAAGGTGCAAGGGCGCGGTTGCACGCTGCCGACACCTTAATCCATCACGGAAGGCGGGGCCATCGGCGACTCAGGCCGGGCCGAGGCTTACCCTGCCGCCGGCGTGGCGCACCAGCCGGCCGGCGATCTCCAGTTCCAGCAGCGCGAGCTGCACCGCCGCCGCGCTCTCGCCGCTCTGGCGGATAAGCTCGTCGACGCCGACCGGCGCGCTCGTCAGCAGGCCGGCGACGTCGGCCGGCTCGTCCGCCACCTCGGGCCCCGCCGACGGCGCCGCCGCCGCCTCGCGAAAGGTGGAACGCGGCGCACCGTCGAAGCCGGTCAGCAGCTCGATCACGTCCTCGGGCGTCTGCACCAGCACCGCCCCGTCGCGGATCAACTGGTTGCAGCCATGCGCCCGGCTGTCGAGCGGCGAGCCGGGGATCGCCATGATCTCGCGGCCGAACTCGGCGGCCAGCCGGGCGGTGATCAGCGAGCCCGAGCGGGGCGCCGCCTCGACCACCAGCGTTCCCGCCGCGAGCCCGGCGATGATGCGGTTGCGCGAAGGGAAATGCCGCGCCAACGGCTCGGTGCCGGGCGACTGCTCGGCGACGAGCAGGCCCTGTTCGGCGATCTGCGCCTGCAGTTCGCCATGCTCGGGGGGATAGGCGATGTCGATGCCGCTGGCGATGACGCCGATCGTTCCGCCGGCCAGCGCTCCGCGATGCGCGGCTCCGTCGATGCCGCGCGCGAGGCCCGAGACGACGACGAATCCCGCCTCGGCCAACGCGCCCGCGAAATCGCGCGCCAGCTTCACCGCCGCGGCCGAGGCGTTGCGCGCGCCGACCACGGCCACCGCCGGCCGCGACGCCAGCGCCGCATCGCCGCGCACGGTCAGGATCGGCGGGCCGCCCTCGACTTGCGCCAGCAGCGGCGGATAATCGGGAAAGTCGTGGAACAGATAGCGCGCGCCGGCCCGCTTCACCGCGGCGACCTCATCCTCGATCCGTCCGGCCGGCGCGGGTCGGTAGCGCCCGCCGCCGCGCGCGGCGAGATCGGGCAGCGCCGCCAGCGCGCTCGCGGCATCGCCGAAACGGCGCAGGAGCTGGCGATAGGTGACGGGGCCGACATTGGGCGAGCGCAGCAGGCGGATGCGGGCGAAGGCTTCGTCCCGACCCAGCCCTGCGCGCGGCACGTTCACGAGGCCGCGCTGCTCCCGACCCGAGGCTCGGTCCCGGCGCGCAGCCGGGCGATGTTGGCGCGGTGGAGCCAGAGCACCAGCACGGCCAGCACGGCGAGGACCGGCGCCAGCCCCGCATGACCCGTCGCCAGCGCGGCGAGCGGCGCGACCACGGCCGCGCTCATCCCGCCCAGCGAGGAGATGCGCGTCACCGCCAGCACGCCGAGCCAGGTGACGGCATAAGCAAGCCCGATCGGCCAGGCGAGGCCGAGCGAGATGCCCATCAGCGTCGCCACGCCCTTGCCGCCCCGGAACCGCAGCCAGACGGGAAAGCAGTGCCCCAGCACCGCGCCGAGCGCGGCGAGGGAGACCGCCTCGGGCCAGAAGCGCCAGGCCAGCAGCACCGCCGCCAGCCCCTTGCCCATGTCGAGCAGCAGCGTCGCCGCGGCCAGCCCCTTGCGCCCGGTGCGCAGCACGTTCGTCGCGCCGATGTTGCCCGATCCGATGGCGCGCAGGTCCCCCGCCCCGGTGAGGCGCGTCAGGATCAGCCCGAACGGGATCGAGCCGAAGGCATATCCGAAAAGCGATGCGAGGCCCCACTCCATGATCGCCGCCATAACGGCGCGATCGGGGCTTGTCGAAGCAAAGTGCATCCGCCGCCCCTTCTCTTTTTTCCCGCTCGGACTAGAAGGGGCGGCGCACCCATGACCGATCCCGCCGCGCCCATCCTGCTGTTCGATTCCGGCGTCGGCGGCCTCACCGTCCTCGCCGAGCTGCGCAAGCTGCTGCCCGACGCGCCGGTAATCTACGCGGCCGACAACGCCGGCCTGCCCTATGGCACCAAGACGGAGGCGCAGATCGCGGCGCGTGTCTCCGGCCTGCTCGGGCGGATGACCGAGCGCTTCCGCCCGCGCCTCGTCTGCATCGCCTGCAACACCGCCTCGACGATCGCGTTGGGCATGGTGCGCGACGTGCTGGAGATCCCCATCGTCGGCACCGTCCCGGCGATCAAGCCGGCCGCGGCCATGACCCGCACCGGCACGATCGGCCTGCTCGGCACCGAGGCGACGATCCGCCAGGCCTACGTCGACCGGCTGGAGCACGAATTCGCCCGCGACCGCCGCCTGCTGCGCTTCGGCGCGCCCGAACTGGTGGCGGCGGCCGAGCAGAAGCTGCGCGGCGGCGCGGTCGATCCCGCCGTGTTCGACCGCGCCGCCGCCGGCCTGCGCCGCCAGCCGGGCGGCGCGGAGATCGACATCGTCGTCCTCGCCTGCACCCACTTCCCGCTGGTCGAGGCCGAGCTTGGCCGTGCGTTCGGCCCCGGCGTGCGCTTCGTCCACGGCGCCCAGGGCATCGCCCGGCGCATCGCCCACCTGACCGAAGGACAGCTCTTCGCGCGGACCGCCCCGGATTTCGCGCTCTTCACCCGCGACGACGCGGACGTCGCCGCGCTGGCCCCGGCTCTGCGGGATTACAGATTATTACGTATAGAAATTCTATGACCCAGGGTGGATCAAGCCGCTGGCAAAGAGTCCGCGCTTGGGGTAAGGAGCGTCCCGGGACGGCTGGTTTCGCAGGATCGGTTTTTGTGAATTACGACAAGATTTTCGACCAGGCCATCGAACGCCTGCATGAAGAAGGGCGCTATCGCGTCTTCATCGACATCCTCCGCAACAAGGGCGCCTTCCCCAACGCACGCTGCTTTGCCGGACACAACGGGCCGATGCCAATCACCGTGTGGTGCTCGAACGACTACCTCGCGATGGGGCAGCATCCCAAGGTCGTCGCCGCGATGGAAGAGGCGCTGCACAACGTCGGCGCCGGCTCTGGCGGCACGCGCAACATCGGCGGCAACACGCACTACCACATCGAGCTTGAGCGCGAGCTGGCCGACCTTCACGGCAAGGAAGGCGCGCTGCTGTTCACCTCGGGCTACGTATCGAACGACGCGACGCTGTCCACGCTGGCCAAGATCCTGCCCGGCTGCGTCATCTTCTCGGACGAGCTGAACCATGCCAGCATGATCGCCGGCATCCGCAACTCGGGCGCCGAGAAGAAGGTCTTTCGCCACAACGACGTCGAGCACCTGGAACAGCTCCTCGCCGAGACCGATCCCGCGCTGCCCAAGCTGATCGCGTTCGAAAGCGTCTATTCGATGGACGGCGACATCGCGCCGATCCACGCGATCTGCGACCTGGCCGACAAGTACAACGCGCTTACCTATATCGACGAGGTCCACGCCGTCGGCATGTACGGCCCGCGCGGCGGCGGCATCACCGACCGCGACGAGGCGGCGCACCGCATCACCATCATCGAGGGCACGCTGGGCAAGGCCTTCGGCGTGATGGGCGGCTACATCGCGGCCGAGAGCAAGATCATCGACGTGATGCGCTCCTACGCCCCGGGCTTCATCTTCACCACCTCGCTCTCGCCGGTGCTGGTCGCCGGCGTGCTCGCCTCGGTGCGTCACCTCAAGGCGTCGAGCGTGGAGCGCGAGGGCCAGCACTACGCCGCGGCGATGCTCAAGCGGATGTTCGCGGAAGCGGGGCTGCCGGTCATGCCTTCGGTCACGCACATCGTGCCGCTGATGGTCGGCGATCCGGTCAAGGCCAAGAAGATCAGCGACATCCTGCTCGCCGAATACGGCGTCTACGTCCAGCCGATCAACTTCCCCACCGTCCCGCGCGGCACCGAGCGCCTGCGCTTCACCCCGGGGCCCGCGCACACCGAAGAGATGATGCACGACCTTACCACCGCGCTGGTCGAGATCTGGGAACGGCTGGACATGGAACGCGCCCAGGCGGCGTGATCGCCGGACCCGGGGCGATGCGGGGAATCCCCCGCGATCATGCCCATTTGCAAATTTGCAAACGCGGCGGATTCGGGTGGGGAGCGGACTCCCCTCCGCTCATCCCGACCCCGCTCGGCCTGAGCCCGTCGAAGGCCACGCGCCGACGCCAGGAACTGGGCTATGATGTTGTTTTGCCTGTCAGCTCCAGCGATCGCCATTGACGCAAGGGCGCAGCACACGAGGCCAGCCGTAGCGGGTGGCCTTCGACGGGCTCAGGCCGAGCGGGGTCGGGTGCGTACTGCGACCCCGGTTCCCCCCGCCTCCGCAAAGGCGGGGCATGTCCGTTGCCGCGCGATCCGCCCCTATTCGCCGGGTGCCAACCCGAGCTGGGCCTCGTACTTGTCGTGGAAGCCGCGGATGACCGATTCCTGATAGGCGGAATAGATCACGTAAGGCGGTTCCTTGAACTTCACGCCCTCATGCGTCTGCGGCACGTTGCCGCAATCCTGGTCGAAGATGCGGGCCAGCGTGCCGAGTTCCTCGGCATCGACCCAGGGCTGGTCGGCATCCAGCATGTGCAGCTTGGCGGCGGGCGGCTTGGGCTTGCCCTCGGGCCAGGGCGCGAGGAGCATCGCTTCCATCAGGCATTCGTTGGGATCGTCGCCGATCGGCCGGAAGCGATAGACGATCCGCGCCCAGCCGCCCCAGGGGCTGAAATTGGGGAACAGGTTGTTGAAGGTCTGCTCGACAAGCTCGGCGTCGCAATACTGCTCGACTTCGTCGCCGATCAGCCCTTTCAGATAATCGCGGTTGAAATCCGCCATCTTGCGGTAGATTTCCAGCACCTTCTCGGGCGAGACCGCGATGCCGCGATGCGGGCTGGACCCGCCGGCCGCGGCGTGGCCCAGCCGGCCCCAGTTGCCGAACACGTCATAGCGGGTGTCGGCCAGGTCGCCGCCGAACAGCATGAGCTGCGGGTGCGTGGTGATGATGTGATAGGCTTCGAGGAAGGCCTCCATGATCAGCTTCCAGTTGGCCTTGATGACCTTGCCGACGTGGGCCTGCTTGTAGCGGTTCTCCAGCTTGAACTTGCGATAGTGCTCGATCATCTCCGGCCCGGCGTATTCCTCGAAGGAGATCGCCTCGGGATCGGGGTTGATGAAAACGAAGCCGCCCCACAGCGCGACTTTCGCCTGCCGCAGCCGGCTCACCTCTTCGCGGATGCCGGGAAAATCCCACTCGGCGGTCAGATCCCTGATCTCGCCCTCGATGCCCCAGCTCCAGCCGTGATAGGGGCAGCGGAACACGCTGGCGCGCTCGCCATCGTGATCGCACAGCTTGCGCCCGCGATGGAGGCAGGCGTTGACGTGGGCCTTGACCTCGTCCTCGCCGGTGCGGACAACGATGTATTCGAGGTGCGCCACCTTGTAGACGATGTAGTCGCCCACGTTGGGAATGTCGTCCAGCCGGCAGGCCATCTGCCAGACCTTCTTCCACAGCCGCTCGACTTCCAGGTCGTGGTACTTCTTCTCGAAGAAGCGGGCGACGTTCACCTTCTTCGGGCCGCCGGGATAGGGCGCGCTCTTCTTGTAGACCTCGGGGACCAGTTCCGCCTTGCGATCGTTGTCGAGGAAGAAGTCTTGCGGCAGGAACGCGGCGGAGCGGCGGCCGTCGGCCGTCTCCTTGCCCGGATCGCCGACATAGGGCGCGATGATCAGTTCCGGCTGGCCGCCCTCCTTGCTCGCACCGCCGCGACTGGGCGGCAGGCTGGTCTGCACCCCGGTGTCGGGATCGACGACGGGCAGGAAATTCCAGATGATGTCCTTGTCGGGCGGCAAAGTCGGCCCGCCGATGAAGCGCAGGTAATGCAGGTCCGCCTGCGTCAGATCGCCCTCGACGAAGGCGCCGTCCCATCGGAACAGGCCGGACTTGCCCTTGCTCTTGTCCTCGACGCGGACGAAGCCGCCCTCCAGTTCCTGATAAACGGCACCGCTGATCGGGTGGGGCAGGCAGCGCATGTGTTTCGTATCCTCTCGTCGCTCGACGACAAGGATACCGGGCGCGCCGCGCGGCGGGATTGACGGAGATCAAAACCCGCCCGACTTTCCTACGAGCTTGTCGGAAACTGACGCAGGGCGCCGTCCCGGGTTCGACCCGGGATGGCTTCCATCAGCGCAGGCTCACCACGTTGTCCGACTGACGCGGATCGCGGCGGCCCATGTAGAGGCTCGACATCGGCTCGTCCGAAACCTCCACCGCGGCGCCCTGGCCGAAACCGTTGAAGCCGGTGCGCATGGCCGCGCCATAGGCGCCCAGCATGCCGATCTCGATGTAATCGCCCGCCGCGATGTCCGCCGGCAACGGAAACGGGCCCTCCATGTAGTCGGCATCGTCGCAGGTCGGGCCGTAGAACGAGAAGCCTTCGACGGCCTCGCCCTGCACCGGCGCCAGCGAGCGGACGGGAAAGCGCCAGCCCAGGTGCGCCGCATCGAACAGCGCGCCGTAGGCGCCGTCGTTGATGTACAGCTCATTGCCGCGACGCTTCTCGACGCGCACGATCAGCGAGTTGTATTCGGCGCAGAGCGCCCGCCCCGGCTCGCACCACAGCTCCGACGAGTAGGACACCGGCAGCGATTCGGCGGCGCGGTGGATCACGCTGAAATAATCCTCCAGCGGCGGCGGTTCCATGCCCGGATAGATCGAGGGGAAGCCCCCGCCCACGTCGATGATATCGACCGTGACCGAAGCATCGACGATCGCCGCGCGCACGCGCTCCAGCGCCTGGACATAGGCGAACGGCGTCATCGCCTGACTGCCGACGTGGAAACACACGCCAAGCCAGTCCGCCACCTGGCGAGTCGCCTGGAGCAGCGGGGCGGCGTCGGCAAGGTCGATGCCGAACTTGGAGGCAAGGCTCAGTTCCGAATATTCGGAACTGACGCGCAGGCGCACGCAGAGCTTGAGATCGGTGGCCGCCTCACCGGCCTCGTCGGCGGTGGCGGCGGCGATCTTCGCCAGTTCCTCGTGCGAATCGAGGCTGAACGTGCGCACGCCGTGGACCTTGTAGGCCTCGGCGATGGCGGCCGCCGGCTTGACCGGGTGCATGAAGCACAACTCGGCCCCCGGCAGCACCGCGCGCACCAGCCGCACCTCGGCGATTGAGGCGACGTCGAAGTGCGTCACGCCGGAATCCCAGAGCACGCGCAGCAGATCAGGCGAAGGATTGGCCTTCACCGCATAGAGCGCCTTGCCCGGGAACTTCTCGACGAAGAAACGGGCCGCGCGCGCCGCTGCATGCGGGCGGTTGAGAATGACCGGTTCGTCGGGCGCGAGTACGCGCGCTACAGCCGATGCGTCGTGATGGATGTGCAACTCAAGGGACCCCCAAACGAAAAGTGGAACAAGGCTGCCTTGCGGTTTGGAAGTCCCCATGGGGCAGCGGGGGGTCGATATAGGGACGATGCAGCGAGTTGCAAGAAAAAATACACGCCCGAAACCGGCGGAAATCCGCCGGTTTTCCGGGACGGCCGGCGCGTCGGGAACGGCACCGCGAAACGACTCGGCCTCCGGCGGCCCCGCTGTCTGCCAATCCCTCGCCCTGCACCCGTTCCGCAAGGCTGCGGAAGGGGCGCAAGACGATCCGGTTTACGCCGTCTCGAACGCCTCGGGCGGAAGCGCCATCATCGCTTCGGCTCCCGCCTCGATCTTGCGCCGCAGCGCCCCGGCGTCGGGCAGGAAGCGCTCGGCGAAGTAGCGCGCGGTGGTCAGCTTGGCTTCGTAGAACGCCTTGTCCGACGCCCCCGCCGCCAGCGCCGCGGCCGCCGTCCGGGCCATGCGCAGCCACATCAGCCCCAGCGCGACGATGCCGGCGATGTGCATATAGGGCGTCGCTCCCGCGCCGGCGTTGTTCGGATTGGCCATGGCGTTCTGCAGGAACCACATCGTCACCGCCTTCAACTCGCCATTGGCTTTTTCGAGACGGGTGGCGAAATCGGCCAGCCCGGCATCGTCCTTCGCCGCCGCGCATTCGCCGTCGACCAGCGCGAAGAAGGCCTGGATCGCCCGGCCGCCACCCGCCGCCAGCTTGCGGCCGACGAGGTCCATCGCCTGGACGCCGTTCGCGCCCTCGTAGATCATGGCGATGCGGGCATCGCGGACGAACTGTTCCATGCCGTTTTCGGCGATGTAGCCGTGCCCGCCCCAGATCTGCTGCATGTCGACCGCGGTGGCGAAGCCCCGGTCGGTACCGTAGCCCTTGACGACCGGGGTAAGCAGCCCGACGAGATCGTCCGCCTTCTGCCGCTCCTCCTCCGACGGATCGCGATGGCCGATATCCACCAGCAGCCCGCACCACAGCGCCAGCGCGCGCATGCCCTCGGTGAAGGCCTTGGCGTCCATCAGCATCCGGCGCACGTCGGGATGGACCAGCAGCGGATCGGCCTTTTCCTGCGGTTCGGCCGGGCCGGTGAGCGCCCTGCCCTGACGCCGCTCGCGCGCATAGCGGGCGCCGTTCTGATAGGCCGCATCCGCCTGCGCCAGCCCCTGGATGCCGACGCCGAGCCGCGCCGCGTTCATCATGATGAACATGGCGGCGAGGCCCTTGTTCTCCTCGCCGACCAGCCAGCCCGTCGCGCCGTCGTAGTTCATCACGCAGGTGGCGTTGGCGTGGATGCCCATCTTGCGCTCGATCGCCCCGCACGAGACCGCGTTGCGCGCGCCCAGCGAGCCGTCGTCGTTCACCAGCACCTTGGGCACGACGAAAAGCGAGATGCCCTTGGTCCCCTCTGGCGCATCGGGCGTGCGCGCCAACACCAGGTGGATGATGTTGTCGGTAAGGTCGTGCTCGCCGGCCGAGATGAAAATCTTGGTGCCGGTGACGGCATAGCTGCCGTCGCCGCGCGGCTCCGCCCGCGTGCGGATAAGGCCGAGATCGGTGCCGCACTGCGGCTCGGTCAGGTTCATGGTCCCCAGCCACTCGTTGGCGACCATCCGGGGCAGGTATTTCCGCTGCAGTTCCGGCGATCCCCTGGCGATCAGGGCCGCGACCGCGCCATCGGTCAGCCCGGGATACATGGCGAAGGCCTGGTTCGCCGCCGACATGAACTCGTTCACCGCGAAGCCCAGGACCTCGGGCATGCCCTGCCCGCCGAACTCGGCCGGCGCGGACAGCGTGCCCCAGCCCGCCTCGCGGAACGCCGCGTGCGCCGCCTTGAAGCCATCGGGCGTAGTGACGGTACCGTCAGCCTGGCGGGTGCAGCCCTGCGTGTCGCCGCTGGCGTTGAGCGGGGCGAGGACTTCGGCGGCGAAGCGGCCTGATTCCTCGATCACCGCATCGACGATGTCGGCGGTCACGCTTTCGAAGCCGGGGAGACCGCTATAGCTCTCGATCTTCAGGACTTCGTTGATGATGAAACGCGAATCGCGCGTCGGGGCCTTGTAGCTCGGCATGCCTGTCCTTTCCTGACTGCGTCACGCAGCGATGCGTACCAGACTATCGCCCTCGAGCCTGCGGTAGAAGCAGGTCGTGGCGCCGGTGTGGCAGGCGGGTCCTTCGGGCCTCACCTGCATGACCAGCGCGTCCTGGTCGCAATCGACGCGAATCTCCTCGACGCGCAGGAAATGGCCCGAGGTCTCGCCCTTGAGCCAGAGCCGGCCGCGCGAGCGCGAATGGAAGTGAGCCAGCCCCGTCTCGCGCGTTTTCGCCAGCGCCTCGGCGTCCATGAAGGCGACCATCAGGATCTCGCGCGTGGCGGCATCGACCGCGATCGCGGTCAGCAGGCCCTGCGCGTCGAAGCGCGGCAGGAAGGCGCTGCCCTGTTCGCGATCGGCAGCAGCGGTATTCGACATAAGGGAACCATCCTCGCGGACGCCGGGATGGCGACCATTTGTTGCACGATAACCACAGACCCGGACCAAAATCCATCAGTGAGGGCAAACGGGCTTTCAATTCGGGCCGTTTGCGGGAAACAAGGGCACGCAAGCCGCAAAGGACTGCAAAACCGGAATACGGTGCTGTATTGTAAGCGCCATGGTTCGGGGAAAATGGCCAACGCCCGCGCAAGCCTGGGCGAGCCGAAATGAGGGATCGGGCGAGACGGTCATAGGGGGTGACCGGCGCACTGCGAAAGCAGCGTCCTGCAGTTTCGTCACGAGGACGCCCGGGGCTTCGGCCTCGGGCGTTTCCGTTTGTTTGGTCCACTTTGCGTGGAAGCGGCACCGCAACTTCAGGCGGTGGGCAGCGCCTCGTCGAGCACGCGGGCGAAGCAGGCGACGACCACCCGCTCGGCCCCGGCGCGCTTGAGCGCGGCGACGCAGGCCGCGCTGGTCGCGCCGCTGGTGAGCACGTCGTCGACCAGCACCACCCGGGCGCCGCGCAATTGGCCAGCACGTTTGCGATTGATGCCGATCGCGCCCGACAGCGCACGCGCCCGCGCCTTGCGCCCCAGCCCGCCCAGCGCCGGCGTGGCCTTGCGCCGTTCGAGCATGTCCACCGCCAGCGTCGCGCCGCGGGCCCGCGCGATCTCGCGTCCCAGCAGCGCCGCCTGGTTGAAGCCGCGCCGCCACAGCCGCCAGCGGTGCAGCGGCACCGGCACGACGAGCCAGTCCGGCCCGGCCGCATCCAGCCCGACTGCATCCAGTCTGGCCGCCATCAGCCGCGCCATCATCGGCGCGAGCGCGATGCGCTGGCCGTGCTTGAAGGCGAGCACGAGGCGGCGCGATGCCTGGTTGTAGAGCGTGCCCGCCGCGATGCCGTCATGCCGCGGCGGCTCGGCCATGCAGGGCGCGCAGACCGCGCCCGCCGCCACGGTGTCGCCCAGCGGCCGCTGACAAAGCGCGCAGGCAGGCTCGCCGGGAATGACCAGTTCGCTCCAGCACGCGGCGCACAGCCCCGTCTGCGCCGAAAGTCCCGCCCCGCAGAGCGGACAGCGCGGCGGAAACACGAGGTCGATCAGCGGCGCGAGGGTTCGGGCAAGCGGCATGACGTCACGCTAATGCTTCCGTCGTCCCGGCGAAAGCATGTCCTGAGCCGGGCGAAGGCCGGGACCGCTGGCGACTCCCCGCGACATCGCCTAGAGCCCAGCCGGCCCGGCTTTCGCCGGGGACGATGAAGGATCGCATGGCCGCCGCACCCCCTCCCCGGATCTTCGCGCCCGCCCGCCGGCTTGCCGTGCGCCGCCGGATGCTGGCGGCGCAGGCCATGCCCGACGCGCCGCGCTACCTGATGGCCGACATGGTCGAGGATGTGCTGGATCGCCTCTCGTTCCTGCGAATCGATCCGGGGCGGGCGCTGGTGATCGGCGACTGGACGGGCATGCTCGCCGTCGGCCTGGGGCCGGGCGCCGTCGCGGCCGAGCCCGCCGCCGGGTTCGACGAGGAACGCCCCTTCCCCATGAGCGGCTTCGACCTGATCGCCAGCCTGGGCACGCTCGACACGGTCAACGACCTGCCCGGCGCGCTGATCCACATCCGCAACGCGCTGGCGCCGGGGGGCCTGATGATCGCCAGCTTCCCCGGCGCGGGCAGCCTGCCGGTGCTGCGCGCGGCGATGTTCGCGGCCGACGGCGACCGGCCGGCGCCGCGCATCCACCCGCAAGTCGACGTCCGCGCCGGCGGGCAGCTACTCCAGCGCGCGGGCTTCGCCGATCCGGTGATCGACAGCCGCTCGCTCGACGTCCGCTTCGGCTCGCTCGACCGGCTGGCCGACGACCTCAGGGCGCAGGGGCTGAGCAACACGCTGGCGCGGCCGGGGCCACCGCTCGGCAAAGCTGCGCTGGCGCGGGCAAGAGAGACTTTCGCGGCCGCCGGCGAGGATGGCCGAATCACGGAGCGGTTCGAGATTCTGACGCTAAGCGGCTGGAAAAAATAGACGAACGTAGCGCGCGTGCTTCGACAGGCTCAGCACGAGCGGGGTGGTTGATCCCCCCGCTCGCGCCAACCCCGCTCGTGCCGAACTTGTCGCAGGGCGCGCGCCCTCAGCCCAGCACCGCCTGCGCCGCCGCGAGCCGCGCGATCGGTACGCGGTAGGGCGAGGCGCTGACGTAATCGAGCCCCTGCGCCTCGCAGAAGGCGATGCTCGCCGGGTCGCCGCCATGCTCGCCGCAGATGCCGAGCTTGATATCGGGCCGCACCGCCCGGCCGCGCTCGGCCGCGAGCGCGACGAGCTGGCCGACGCCGTCGACGTCGAGGCTGACGAAGGGATCGCGCGGATAGATGCCCTGTTCGACGTAGGGCCCGAGGAAACGCGCCGCATCATCCCTCGAAACGCCCAGAGTAGTCTGCGTCAGATCATTGGTTCCGAACGAGAAGAACCGTGCCTCCTGCGCGATCTCGCCAGCCATCAGCGCGGCCCGCGGCAGCTCGATCATCGTGCCCACGAGGTATTCCAGCGTGCGCCCCTGCTCGGCGAAGACCTGCGCGGCCACCCGGTCGACCAGCCCCCGCAGGATTTCCAGTTCGCGCTTTGTCGCCACCAGCGGGATCATCACCTCGGGCACCACCGCTTCCCCGCTCGCCGCAGCGACCTCGCAGGCCGCCTCGAAGATGGCGCGGGCCTGCATCTCATAGATCTCGGGGAACGTGATGCCGAGCCGGCAGCCGCGATGGCCCAGCATCGGGTTGAACTCGTGCAGCTCGCCCGCGCGACGCCTGAGCGTGTCGACGCCGATGCCGATCGCCTCGGACAGCTCCGCGAACTCGGTATCGCCGTGCGGCAGGAACTCGTGCAGCGGCGGGTCGAGCAGGCGGATGGTCACGGGCAGCCCGGCCATTGCCTCGAAGATCGCGCGGAAGTCCGCGCGCTGCTCGGGCAGCAGCTTGGCGAGCGCGGCGCGGCGGCCGGCCTCGTCC
This sequence comes from Novosphingobium sp., assembly GCA_041677785.1. Lineage (GTDB taxonomy): Bacteria > Pseudomonadota > Alphaproteobacteria > Sphingomonadales > Sphingomonadaceae > Novosphingobium. The sequence goes on from JBAYPJ010000019.1 coordinate 40,751, forward strand.
TCGGCAAGGATCATCTGGCGCACGGCCGAGATGCGGCCGGCATCGAAGAACATATGCTCGGTGCGGCACAGGCCGACGCCCTCGGCGCCGAACTGGCGCGCCATGCGGCAATCGGCCGGCGTCTCGGCGTTGGCGCGCACCTTCATGCGCCGGTGCCGGTCGGCCCAGCCCATCAGCGTGCCGAAATCGCCGACCAGCTCGGGTTCGATCGTCGGCACCTCGCCCGCCATGATGTCGCCCGAAGCGCCGTCGAGCGTGATGACGTCGCCTTCCTTCAGATCGCGGCTGCCGATCTTGAGCGTCCGCGTGCCCATGTCGATCGAGATGCCCGACGCACCCGAAACGCAGGGGCGCCCCATGCCGCGCGCCACCACCGCGGCGTGGCTGGTCATGCCGCCGCGCGCGGTGAGCACGCCCTTGGCCGCGTGCATGCCGTGGATGTCCTCCGGGCTCGTCTCGACGCGGACGAGAATCACCGCCTCGCCCCGCTCGGCGCGGCGCTCGGCGGTATCGGCGTCGAGCACGATCGCGCCCGAGGCGGCGCCGGGGCTCGCCGGCAGGCCCTTGCCCAGCACATCGCGCTCCGCGTCAGGGTCGAGCGTGGGATGCAGGAGCTGGTCGAGCGCCATCGGGTCGATGCGGCGGATCGCGGTCGCCTCGTCGATCAGCCCCTCGCCGACCATCTCGACCGCCATCTTGAGCGCCGCCCTGGCGGTGCGCTTGCCGTTGCGCGTCTGCAGCATCCACAGCTTGCCGCGCTCGACGGTGAACTCGATGTCCTGCATGTCCTTGTAGTGATGCTCGAGCAGGTCGAAGACGCGGGCCAGCTCGCCATAGGCCTCGGGCATCGCCTCTTCCATCGACAGCGGCTTGGCGCCGGCCGCCTCGCGCGCCACCTTCGTCAGGTATTGCGGCGTGCGGATACCGGCAACGACATCCTCGCCCTGCGCATTGACCAGCCATTCGCCGTAATAGGCGCGCTCGCCGGTGGCCGGGTCGCGGGTAAAGGCCACGCCCGTCGCCGAGGTGTCGCCCATGTTGCCGAACACCATGGCCTGGACGTTGACGGCGGTGCCCCAGTCGCCCGGGATGTCATTCAGCCGGCGATAGACCTTGGCGCGGTCCGAATCCCAGCTATCGAACACCGCGCGGATCGCGCCCCAGAGCTGCTCCGCCACGTCCTGCGGGAACGGCCGGCCCAGTTCGGCCTCGACGATGCGCTTGTATTCGGCGACGAGCGCCTGCCAGTGTTCGGCCTCCATCTCCACATCCGTGAAGAAACCGTTGTCTTCCTTGGCGATTTCCAGCGCATCCTCGAACAGGTGATGGGCCAGACCCAGCACCACGTCCGAATACATCTGGATGAAGCGGCGATAGCTGTCCCAGGCGAAGCGCTCGTCGCCCGAAGTGCGCGCCAGCCCCTGCACGGTCTCGTCATTGAGCCCGAGGTTGAGCACGGTATCCATCATGCCCGGCATCGACACGCGCGCGCCCGAGCGGACCGAGACGAGCAGCGGATCGGCCGCATCGCCGAAGCGCTTGCCCACCGCACGCTCGATATGCGTCAGCGATTCGGCGACCTGCCCGCGCAGCGCCGGCGAGAAGTCGTCGCCCGAGGCGAGGTAGGCCACGCATTCCTCGGCGGTGATGGTGAAGCCCGGCGGCACCGGCAGGCCGATTCCCGCCATCTCGGCAAGGTTCGCGCCCTTGCCGCCGACGATGGTCTTGTCGCGCGCGCGCGGATCGTCATGCGCCGCGCCGCCGCCGAAGGTATAGACCTGCTTGTTCATCCCAGCCCGACTTTCCTGACTTTGGTTGACACTCGGTTGTTCAAGTTGACGGCGTCCTGGGGAGGAAAACCCCTACCCCTCGATCCGCGAGAAATCCGCGACGCTGTGCACCGCGACCCGGAAGCGATCAAGCAGCGCCAGACGCGCGAGCCGCTTGTCCGGATCGGGATCGTTGACCGTGACGTGATCGAAGAAGGCGTCGATCGGGGCCCGCAGCGAAGCGAGCGCGGTCATCGCGCCGGCGAAATCCTCCGCCGCGACGGCGGCGGCGGCCCTGGGCCCGGCGGTGTCGAGCGCGTCCATCAGCACCTTTTCCGCCGGTTCGGGCGTGTAGGACAGCGTTTTCTCGACCCGCTCGTGCCGCTCGGCCATCTTGGCGGCGATGACCGGCGCCAGGTCGGGATCGTCGACCACGGCCAGCGGGTCTTCTTCGCCGGTGGCGGAAATCTCGCCCTCCAGGCCCTGCCAGTCTTCCTTCTTCAGGATATTGGCCGCGCGCTTGTAACCGGCGAGCAGATTGGCGCCGTCCTCGGTGCCGACGAAAGCCTGGAGCGCATGGACGCGGGCAAGCAGGCGAACGAGATCGTCCTCCCCGCCCCCATGCTTGTTCTCGGCTGCGAAGACCGCGTCGATCAGGTCGTGGCGGACGCCGGCCTCACGTTGCTGGACCTTGAGGCGGTCGGCGAAGAAGGCGAGCAGTTCGCCCTCGCCGGCGCTCATGCGCAGCGCGTTGGCCGTGATCAGGCGGATGGCCCCCAGCGCGGCCCGGCGCAGGGCGAAGGGGTCCTTGGAGCCGGTCGGCTTCTCGTCGATTGCGAAGAAACCGCGCAGCGTGTCGAGCTTGTCGGCCAGGCTCACCGCCACCGTCACGGGTGCGGCGGGCACCTCGTCGCCCTGCCCGACCGGCTTGTAGTGATCGCGTATGGCGTCGGCCACGGCATCGGGCAGACTTTCGGCGCGGGCATAATATCCGCCCATAAGACCTTGCAATTCGGGGAATTCCCCGACCATCTCCGTGACCAGATCGGCCTTGGCGAGCCGCGCGGCCTGTTCCGCGAGGTCGGCAATTCCTCCCCGTGCCGGGGAGGAATTGCCGACGATCCCTTCTTCGACCAGCCAGCGGGCCAGCCCGGCGACGCGCTCCACCTTGTCGGCGACGGTGCCCAGCTTCTCGTGGAAGGTGATCCGCTTCAGCCCTTCGGCATGTTCGGCCAGCGTCTTCCTGCGGTCCTGCTCCCAGAAGAAGCGGGCGTCGGACAGGCGCGCAGCAAGGACCTTGCGGTTGCCGGCGACGATCGCCGCGCCGCCGTCCGTCGCTTCGATATTGGCCGTGCAGACGAAAGCGTTGGCAAGCTTGCCGGCCTGCTCGCAGACAAAATATTTCTGGTTTGTCCGTGCGGTTAGCTGAATAACTTCTGGCGGAACTTCAAGATATGCCGCGTCGAACCGGCCCAGCAGCGGCACCGGCCATTCGGTGAGGCCGGCATTCTCGATCACCAGCCCTTCGTCCGCGACCAGGCTCAGCCCCGCCTCGGCCGCCGCCGCGGCAGCCTTGTCGCGGATCAGGTCCTGGCGTTCCTCGTGGTCGACGATGACGCGGCAGGCGCGCAGCTTCTCCTGATAGTCGTGCGCGCCGCCGATGGTGATCTCGCCCGGATGGTGGAAGCGGTGGCCCATCGTGGCATAGCCCGAGGCGATGCCGCCGACCTCGCATTCGACCAGGTCCTCGCCGAAGATCGCGACGATGCCCGAAAGCGGGCGCACCCAGCGTAGCGACTCGGTGCTGATCGAGGCGGCGCCCCAGCGCTGCGACTTGGGCCAGGGGAACGCGCGGACGATGGCGGGGATCGCCTCGGCCAGCACGCTCTGGGTGGAGCGGCCGGGCTTCTCGGTCACGGCGAACCACACGCCGTCGCGCTCGGTGAGCTGGTCCTGGGCGAGGCCGGTCTTGCGCAGGAACCCTTCGAGCGCCTGCGGCGGCGCGCTGGTGCGGGGGCCCTTGACCTCCTCGCGGACGGCCGCGGTCCCATCGGGCAACCCGCGCGCGATCAGCGCGAGGCGGCGCGGGGTGGACCAGACGGCGACTTCGCCCGGGGTCACGCCGGCGGCCTGCATCTGCTCGCGGAACAGCTTTTCGAGGGCAGAGCGCGCGCCGGCCTGCATCCGGGCCGGGATTTCCTCGGAGCGCAGTTCGAGGAGGAAGTCGGTCATGCCGTCCACCCCGGGAACTTCGCCGCCCAGCGGGCCTCGTTCTTCGCGATCCAGGCCTGGCAACTGCCCTTGGCGAGATCGCGGACGCGGCCGATGTAGCTGGCGCGTTCCTGCACGCTGATCACGCCGCGCGCCTGGAGGAGATTGAACAGGTGGCTCGCCTCGATCGCCTGGTCGTAAGCGGCGAGCGGAATGCCCGCGTCGATGCAGCGCCGGCACTCGGCCTCGGCGTGCTGGAATCCCCTGAAAAGCTGTTCCGTATCAGCTATTTCAAAGTTATACTTCGACTGTTCCTTCTCGTTTTCCAGGAACACGTCGCCATATGTCACGCCCCCGTTGGGGCCATCGGGATCGTTGAAGGCCAAGTCGTAGACCCAGTCCTTCTGCTGGATATACATGGCCAGGCGTTCGAGGCCGTAGGTCAGCTCGCCCGCCACCGGCTTGCAGTCGAACCCGCCGACCTGCTGGAAATAGGTGAACTGCGTCACCTCCATGCCGTCGCACCAGACTTCCCAGCCCAGCCCCCAGGCGCCCAGCGTCGGGCTTTCCCAGTCATCCTCGACGAAGCGGATGTCGTGCGCCAGCGGGTCTATGCCGATCGCCGCGAGGCTTTCGAGGTAAAGCTCCTGCAGGTTCTCCGGGTTCGGCTTGAGGATCACCTGGTACTGGTAATAGTGCTGCAGCCGGTTCGGGTTCTCGCCATAGCGCCCGTCGGTGGGCCTGCGCGAGGGCTGGACGTAAGCGGCGTTCCACGATTCCGGGCCAAGCGCGCGCAACGTCGTCGCCGGATGGAAGGTGCCGGCGCCCATGCGCATATCGTAGGGCTGGAGGATGAGGCAGCCCTGCGCGCTCCAGAAGCCGTGGAGGCGCAGAATCATCTCCTGGAAAGAGAGCGGTGCTGGGCTCGCAGACATGGGCCGGCCTTTGGCGGATGGGGCATTCCCGGTCAACCGCCCCTTCGGTTTTTGCCCCGCGTTCATCGACGGGTGAGCCTGCGCCGCCTATAGGGCGAGCCATGCAGTTCATCCTCCGCCGGCTCGCCTGCCTTTTCCTCGCGCTCTACGCGTTCCTGTCGATCCCCGCGTGGGCGCGCGAACCCGCCGTCGCCGCAGTGGCCGCGCCGGTCGAAAAGGCCGTGCCGGCGCTGTGGCAGGTGTCCGATGCCGATACGACGATCTGGCTGTTCGGCACGATCCACGCCCTGCCGCCGGGCATCGACTGGTTCCACGGCCCCGTGCGCGAGGCCTTCGACGGCTCGCAGGAACTGGTCACCGAGATCAGCGATACCGATCCGCTCGAGATGCAGCGGCTCATCCTTGCCCACGCCGCCCTGCCCCCGGGCCAGACGCTGCGCGACATGCTGACGCCCGAGCTGCGCAGCGCCTACGAGGCGCAGCTCGGGCATCTGGCGCTGCCGGCGCAGGCCTTCGACGGGTTCGAGCCGTGGTACGCCGCCATCGCCCTGTCGACGCTGCCGCTGTCGCGCACCGGCTATGACGCGAAACACGGCGTCGAACAGACGCTGGGCGCGCGGGCGCGGGAACTGGGGCATCGGCATTCCGCGCTGGAAACGCCGGCCTACCAGATCGGCCTGTTCGATTCGCTGCCGGTCGAGGCGCAGAAGCGCTACTTCGCCGAAGTGGTCGGCAAGCTGCCCACCGTCGCCGACGACCTCGGCCGGATCGTCGCCGCCTGGCACAAGGGCGACGCCGAGGAACTGGCCCGGCTGATGAACGCCGAGGAGGACGACCCGGCGCTGCTCGAAATGCTGCTGATCAACCGCAACAAGGCCTGGGCCGCGTGGATCGCCCAGCGGCTCGACGAGCCGGGCACCGTGTTCGTCGCGGTGGGCGCGGGGCACCTTGCCGGGCCCGGCAGCCTGCAGGAGCAGCTCGCGGCAAGAGGAATCGTCACGCGGCGCGTGCAGTGATGCCGGCGCGCGCGCTGCGGACGCTGGTCGCCGGCCTGATGCTGGCGCTGGCCGGCTGCGCGTCCGAGCCGGAAAGC